>CAWGZP010000188.1:0-11380 GCA_963826655.1 uncultured delta proteobacterium | reverse complement strand
TGCCTAATTCCACGGACAGCCGGCTCCTTTTACATCTCAGATCGTTCAACCCGTTCACTTTCCAGGGGATTGTCCTTCAATACGATTGTAATCAACGAGCAGGATTCAGGGGACGCTTCGACAAGATCACGTAGTTGGAAGGCCATCGACAGTTGTCCAAATTGAAATTAAAATAAAATAGTTGCCCAGTATTACGATAATATTACAGTCATGTGTCAGAATGATGTCTTTCCGCCTTGAACCGGGGATTTCGAAACGGACCGCTCAAAATAGAAGGAGGCCCATTTCAAGGCCCCCACGAGTGGCAGGGAGACATGCGCAAAGTCCCGGCATCAATTTCTCGAATACCCGCTTCGGTCGCCCAGGGGCTCGGCGCCAGAGAGGCTACGCTACATCAATTCATAGCCGGTATTGAGTTTGGGGATTCCGGCGATTTTACAAGCGGTTATGGGGTTGGGAAATTCAATGTATTCGCAGTGCGAGGGTTGATGCACGTTTGTGCATACAGCCCGCACAACGGGAACCGAGCCGAACTTCTTGTAGTATCCACGAATAAATCTCAATATTTCCATTTGCTGATCGCCCAGGGGACACTGCTTACTGATTCCATCCTTATCAGCCAGGGCACAAGCCACCTTTTCATCCCAATCCTCGAAGTTTTTTAGATAGCCTTCATCATCCAATTGAATTTGCTTTCCCCCGTAGTCAAATGTCGGCATGGGTTTTCTCCAAAGTCCTGCAGAAGGGGTTTATGAAATATCCCGGAACCGGCCGTCTTGCCGCCGTAAGACACTCCTGAAAACGGGCATGCTCAATCACGTCTCATCGGCTCAACGTCGTTAATATAAGGCTCTCGCCGACCGTGTTCAACGCATTGACAAAGGCAGGGTGATGACAGGTGACCTCTACAGGAAGTAGGAAAACTCCAGCCCCTTGCGTTTTTTGATCGCCCGCAACAATCCAGCCGTTCCGGTCATCATGTTGTCTCCAAGGGGGGCGCCGAAAGTGATCGGAAGCCTTGAGTTTTCAACCAGGCGCCGCTTTGGGCCGGTTGCTACGATAAGTTCGACAGCCTCGAAACCGAAGGCCTTCCTGATGAATGCCCCATGGCCCCCTTCCTCCAGGACTTGCCGGTGGACCAGCCTGCCTTCGGCCAAATCGACCAGAAGTGACTCCAGTTTTTCCAGGCTCAAATCTCGCGTATGGTACTCTACAATGCCGGCAATCTCGTCGCCTTCAATAGCTGCGCACACGGTATGAGAAGTTGCGATGTCAAGGACGATGAATCTTTTCTTACCCCTCAACTGAAAGTCCATGGATGCGCCCGTCATGGCGGCAATGCCGCTGTCCATGACATAAACTTCCCCGGCGGGAAGTTCCGAAGCCTTCTCGGCGATCGATCTCAGTCTATTTAAATAGGGGGGGACGCTTCCTTTTTCGTAGAGCAACGACCACGGTGAGGGGTCCCTGTCCAGCGCAGCTTTGATTATTTCATGTCGAAAGTCCAAATGGGACTTATCTCCCGGCGGCATTCCATGGTCTTGGGCACATACGCCGACAACGTCAAATTCGAACGGCACTCCAAAACCCGTTACTATTCTCTCCAAGTGTTCGCGCGGGAAATCACCTAGATTTAAAGATTCATACTCTGCCGACCCGGCAATTGCAGCGGCTTGCGAGTCTTCAATGATTCTAAGTCCCGACTTGCGAATCCTGCCGGGGTCATGGCTGAGGGTTTGAGCGGCGGAAGCGCAAATAACCACCTCGAATTCACGGGCATGTCGAGAAAGGACGTCCAGAAGTGCGCCTCCGCCCATTTCAACTCCGGTTATCAGCAGGTTTCCGCGCATGCTCTCCGCCCGCTCGGGAAGATAGAGCACAGGGGACCTCACGACAGCCTTGTAATGCAGACCCGACAGGTCGTCCCAAAAGAGAACATCCAACGTTCCGGCGCCTACATCCAAAAGAAGGAACCTGCTCATTCGCCTACCTTTCGATCGGGGCTATACATGTACTCCCGAGTCATGGGAAAGTCGTTGTTCAGACCGTTCGAAAATAGTATCTGGTACAGTCGATTACCGTCGTATTTAAATGCGGCCGAGGAAGCGTTAAGGTAGAGCCTCCACATCCGGACAAACCGCTCGTCGAACATCTCTCGTATCCGATCGGCACTTCGTTCGAAATTAGCTATCCAGCAATCCAGTGTCTTGCCGTAGTGCAGCCGCAGCCCCTCGACATCCAGGACACACAAGCCTGCCTTCCCCATTTCGCAAATCGTTTCGGCCAGGTTGGGGAGGTAGCCGCCCGGGAAAATATAACGGATCATCCAGGCATCTGTTGCCGCTTCGACCTCTGTTGCGATAGTATGCAGCAGGCCGATCCCACCCTTTTTCAGCAGTTCGGCCGTTTTTCTCATAAAGACCGGCAGGAACCTTTTTCCCACGTGTTCGAACATCCCTATGGATACGAACCTGTCGAACCGGCCTGTCAATTGCCGGTAATCTTGCAGCCTCACTTCGATGCGGTCACCGAGTCCCAATTCTCGAATCCTTCCACGCGCATATTGACTCTGGTTTTCGGAAAGCGTGATCCCGACCCCTCTTACACCGTAATTGCGTCCGGAGTGAAGGAGCATACCACCCCAACCGCATCCAACGTCAACCAGCGTCTCACCCGGGCCCAGCATAATTTTAGCTGCGATATGGTCGTACTTGTTGCGCTGCGCCTGGTCCAGCGAATCATCCCCGTTTTTGAAATATCCGCAGGAATACGTAAGACTTTCGTCCAGGAAAAGAGAGTAGAATTCAGGATTCAGATCATAGTGATGAGCAATATTTGCACGGGCATTTTCTAACGTGGACATGGTTTTGAGGTAGAAGGGAAGAAGCCGCAATCTTTGACGAAACGAGAAGTTTTCTTCATCGAATTCAATGATCAGTCCCAGCCGCAGCAATTCCTGGAGGTCGCCCTCAACCTCCAGGTCTCCCGAGACATAGGCTTCGCCAAAGCCGAGAAACCCTTTACTGGACAACTGCCCCGGAACCTTCGCCGACTTGATTATAAGGGTCGTTTTCGGTCTGTCTCCGTACCCTATTATTTCTCCATCCCACAGTTGGAAAGAAAAGGCGGCGGCAGGGTCTGCGCGGTTTATCGCCGCGGCGAGTTCTCCCATCACTTTTTTCATTCCCGAGTCTCCTTTCGAATCATGCATCGGAAACCGGAATGGAGCGGCTGCTTCAGAAAAGCAAGAGGAACAGAAACCGCTTCAGATGTGCAATCTATTGTTTGTACTATACTAACCTAAGTCAATGCCGACATAAATGAAAGGCGTAAAACCAGATATATTTTAAATGGAAATCATTGCCTGCAGAAATATACGGTTTTCTCAGCAAGACATAAAAGGGTTTAAAGGGAGGTGATGGCCACCATCCGACAAGCTGAAATGTGCCCATCGGCAAAAGAATGAGGCCCGGTCAGCCCCACTCTCCTATCCGATCTTACGCGCGGGTATGCCCGGCTCCTCTGTTTCCTCGGACTCATCTGTCTCTCCTGGCCGCCGGCCACCCGGGAGGGTCTGCCACTGCCCCGGCTCGGCGGCCTCCTGGGGCGAATCTGACGGATATCCAGGGATATGTTCGAACTCGTGTCGCACAAAGAGCACGAGCGGAATAGCCAAAATAAGGCCCGGGACTCCCAGCAACACATCACAGAAAACCAACGCGCCCAGGGAAACCGCCATCGGCAGGTGGACGATTCCGCCGATTATTTTTGAATTTAGAAAGTACTCAAGTTTGTGAATGCCAAGCAGTAAAACGAGGCAGACGCGCCGTTCCCCACATTCCCGTCGCTGCGAACGCATTGATCGTGAGAACGCTGTTAGACATCAAATTTCCCACTACGGGGAAAAGCCCGCAGAAAAAAACCACAAAGATCATCAGAAAGGGATGGTGAAGATGCAACGCGAAAATCACGACCGACGAGATCAAAGTGTTGATAAGGGCGATAATCACCTGCCCTCCCATTACCTGTCTGAAATAGACATAAAATATCTTCAACCTCATCTGTATAAAGTTGAATATAAAGGTCATAAGGCTATTCGGGTCCCGAGTGAATGCCTCTTCGACCTTTGCGGACTCTAAATAGAAAAACAGGTTGATTGCCAGCGCAAAGATAAACTGGATGACCCCTTTATAGAGTGGTGTCAAACTGTTCGCCAGGAATTGCAAAATACCGGAGCTAGCCTTTAGAATCGATCCTTTCAATTCATCGACGTCTATATATGCCGGAAGATCCCACTTGTGGCTTGCCTCTTTAAGCTCTTTTACGATCTGGACCTGCAACTGGTTCGAAAGCTCCGGAAAATGCTTGAGCATCATCGGAACCACTTTATATGTTATCAATATAATGGCCGAAATTACCATGATGTACAGGAGTGAAAAGAGCAAAGCCTTCGGTGCGAAGGGTACGATCCGGTGAACGTCTTTGGTCATGAAATCGGATATGAAGTAAAGGAAAAGAAACGATATGGCAAAAACCATAAGATGCGTGGCCGAAAAGCTGACAGCCAGACCGATAAGGAAAGCATAGCCGACGAGGTAGGGATGCTTTTCGACAATCGTGTTGGCACGATTTTTCAGCGTTTCTTCAAGACCGTACCCGTTGCGTATACAATCGACCATTTCGTCCAGCTTGTATCTTCGACACTCGACCCTTTTCATCCCAAACGCCCCTTCGTAACCGGATTCGACCTGGCCTTTACAAAAGAAAATATATCCTATCATACTTTAAGTCGGCAATGACTAAACTCCCGCCCGGTGGTCTTCGACCCACTCTTCCCCAAAATGCCCGCGACACCTTGAAAACACGATTTATAGAGTGATGATCGGCATCTTACGGAAATATTATAACCTAATATTGCGAAGTTGATTTCAATTGACAATCGGGACCTGATCGGGTATGCGGTATAAGTTAATTTCCGTGAGATTTGAGGGTATTATGCACAAACGGTTGTTTTGTTTCAGCCTCTTTTTTTAGCGGGTTCTCATTTTGAGCGTCTGCCCGTGGAGAAGGAAGCAGAAGCGACCGGAACGGAACTCGAAATAAAAGCCATGGGCGGGCGAAAATCGTCTGGACTGTGGCTTTCGCATCTTGAGGGCTGTGGATTCCGGCAATCTGCGGCCCTTTTTGTCACCGTTCGCAGGAATTTTTCAGCAGTAGAAGGAGACCGGGGAATGATTTACGATATCGAAGTCGAAACACTGCCAAGGGAGGCGTTGGAAGCCCTCCAGCTCCGCCGCCTCAAAGAAACGGTCGAAAGGGTTTACGCCACGGTCCCCTTCTACCGCCGCAAGTTCGACGAAGCCGGCGTAACGCCCTCCGACATCAAGGGGCTAAAGGACCTGGAGAGGCTTCCCTTTACCACTAAGCAGGATTTGCGGGATAATTATCCTTACGGCATGTTTGCAGTCCCGATGGATAACGTGGTGCGAATTCATGCTTCTTCAGGGACAACCGGGCAATCGGTTGTCGTTGGTTATACCGCCAGGGATATCCGGCTATGGTCCGAGCTGATGGCCAGGGCGCTTGCAGCGGGCGGCACTACGCGAGGCGACATAATTCATAACGCTTACGGTTACGGACTTTTCACAGGCGGACTCGGCGTCCACTACGGAGCAGAACTGCTTGGCGCCTCTGTGATACCTATATCCGGGGGCAATACCAAGCGGCAGGTACTCATCATGAAGGATTTCGGCCCCACGATCCTGACCTGCACACCGTCCTACGCTCTTCATCTTGCGGAAGCCGCAGCGGAGAGCGGAGTGGACTTCCGCAGTCTCAGGTTCAAATCCGGCATCTTCGGCGCAGAACCCTGGTCGGAGAAGATGAGGCTCGAAATCGAGGCCAAACTCCACTTGAACGCTGTGGATATATACGGTTTGAGCGAGGTAATCGGTCCGGGCGTCTCCGTCGAATGCCTGGAAGCCAGGAAAGGGCTGCATATCTTCGAAGATCATTTCATACCTGAAATAATCGATCCCCTGAGTTGCCGGACGCTTTCCAACGGGGCCCAGGGTGAACTCGTATTCACATCGATCACGAAAGAGGCGTTCCCGGTCATACGCTACCGCACCCGTGACGTCACCTCGCTTGACCGCGAACCCTGTATCTGCGGTCGCACCTTTGTGCGCATGCAAAAGGTGAGCGGCCGAACCGACGATATGCTGATAATCCGCGGGGTAAACGTGTTCCCGTCACAAATCGAGAGCGTGATTATGGAAATCGAGGAGGTCGAACCTCATTATCAGCTAGTGGTCGACCGCAAAGACAATCTCGATGTCCTGACGGTCCTGGTGGAAGTTGGCGAGTCATTTTTTTCGGATGAGGTCCGCGTGCTCCAGGGCATTGAAAAAAAGCTCTCCAAAAACATAAAAGAGTTCCTCGGAGTAACGGCCGCTGTTAAGCTGGTCGAGCCGAAGTCGATAGCACGAAGCGAGGGCAAGGCCCAGAGGGTGATAGACAATCGCAGGATTTAGTTCTCGTTTTCAAGGTTGCGAAAGGGTGGGCACGACAAAGCTGTGCCCATCCAGACAAAGCCGCATATGCGATTTGCAGCCGGAAGTGGTAATAGTCTATTTTAAAAGGAGGATTTTCATGGACTACGTCGAACAGATTTCCGTTTTTCTGGAGAATAAAGCAGGTCGGCTTGCAGACGTGACCAGGATCCTGGCTGAAGCAGGCATCAACATTCGGGCTCTCTCACTTGCCGATACATCCGACTTCGGAATCCTGCGCCTGATCGTAAATGACAACTCTATGGCAAAAGCCGAACTCAAGAAGGCCGGCTTCACAGTGGGCAAAACAGACGTTGTAGCCGTAGAGGTCGAAGACCAGCCGGGCGGACTATCCTTTATCCTTCGAATCCTGCACAAGGCCAATGTCAATGTGGAATACATGTACGCCTTCGTCCAGCAAAGCGGCGCCAACGCAGTGCTCATATTCCGCTTCGACAACCTCGATGAGGCCTTGAGAATCTTGAAAGAGAATAGTGTACGGGTAATTAAGGGCGAACAACTTTACGCGATGTAGCCCGCGCGGCCCGGGCGCCTGATTAAGGCATTGCTCAACGATAGCCCGAATCGGGAGGTGGAGAATCAGTGGTTCGGAAAAACCCTTTTCCGGCTTCCCTCTTAGGACTTTTCTTTCCTCCGATATCTTCAACTACCGGGTTGTGGGTGCAGGCACTTTCCTCGAAGTTCGCTCCAGTATCCTGCACCCGGCAGGTTTCAGGCCGTAAGACCGCATTGCGTAGGCTCCCGATTACACGCGGTGCAGCGCTCCCGTTGTTCCCCCCTGGGAAGTTTGGCGCAGATTTCGTTCGGAACGTCGATGCTGAACGAAGACATAATTTTTTCTACGCCACCCTGGCACTTGGGACACCTGATAGCCTCATCTCCACCCAAGACCAATTTTTCAAAGATATCGCCACATTTCATACATCTATATTCATAGAGAGGCATTGTTTCTCTCCCCTGTAAATAATATCTGCTTCTTTCCAGCAAGCAGACGGGCCCCTTTGCGAGCACGAGATTACAAGAACATGCCGATAGACAGCCTGGATTTGCCGCCGTAACCTCCACCCTATTCCAAATCCTATTTATAAGCATTTTCAAGCACTTCCGCCATAGCGGCAGAGGGCTCCGAACCATTTCGCTCTCACGGACAACCCTGTCCGCAGAGCCATCCTTATTCTTTGCATGCTCGATTGTAAGGTCTTATTGTTTTTATGTGCCCATAAATACACAAACTGGGCGCCATAAAAGGTTTCCTCCTGCACGACTGCGGCGCCCATTTCAGGCATGCGCGCAACCCGAGATCGCGGGCAGGACCGCTCCTGCCCGGAGGTAATATGCCAAACTCGAATATTTGGAACCTGGTCAGCGGCGCCGTCGCAGCCTGGATTGAGAACAGGGGGCCCAGCAGAGGAGCGGCCATTGCATTTTACACTCTTTTTTCCATCTCCCCGATCTTGATTATCATGACATCGGTCGCCGGCTTTTTTCTGGGTTATGAAACGGTGCGAAGTGCACTAATGCAGCAAAGCAGTATGGTAATGGGAGAGGCGGGGGCACAAGTCGTTAAGTCCATCCTCCACGGCAGGCCGAATCATACCTCCAGTCTCTTTGCCAGTTTTGTCGGGTTGTTTGCAATGCTGATCGGGTCCACGAGCGTCTTCATTGAACTGAAGAATGCCCTCGACAACATCTGGAAGGCCGGGACCAAAGCTTCGGGGGGGTTCTGGAGTTTTATTCGGGCCCGTTTGCTTGCGCTGGTAATTACTCTTGCCATGACGCTCCTTATCATGGTTTCCATCCTGTTCAGCGCAGTTGTTCAGGACATTGTCAAATTCGGAGGATATTTCATTTCGGGGCACGCGTTTTTGCTTGAGGCACTGAACTTTTCATTTTTGCTTGCGATGTGCACTGTGCTGTTCGCAACCATCTACAGGGTGCTTCCAAGCGTAAGCATCGAATGGAAAGATGTTTGGATCGGGGCCGCAATTACATCGGTACTCTTTACCACCGGGAAGACACTGATAGGCTTCTACCTGCTCCACTCCGCCACCGCATCCTTCTTCGGAGCGGCGGGATCTCTGATTTTGCTGCTCTTTTGGATATACTACTCCGCCCAGATTTTCCTGCTCGGAGCTGAGTTCACGAAGCTCTATGCCGGTTACCTCGACTCCCGTTCCGGACCGGCAAAGACCAAAATATGAAATGATAAGCCCGCGCCAAAACGGCCGCTTCGAACTGCATCATTTTACAGGGGTTGCTGGTCTACGGTCCTTCTTGAGAACTACACACAAGTTAAAAGGATCCGGCATGCAACGAGAGTATTTGAGTAAGCAGAGTAGACCAGCAACTCTTTAATCGTCAGTGGGCAAAACGATCCTTAGTGCGGCAACAAATTCTGTCGCTCAGCTTCCTCCCTGGCCGCCTCACGGGCCGCCTCCACTACATACCCGGCTTTCTCTTTGGTTTGCTTCAGCATTTCCCTGGTTTTCTGTTTCACTGTGCGCCGTGTTTCGTCCAGAAAATCGTTCCCCTTTAGCACCCCACTCGTCAGAATGCCGAGAATCAATCCGGCGGAAAGTCCTATGAACCCGACCGTCATTGGATTTTCGTCCATGTAGTTCGAAATTTCATTCATGACGGATTGCGACCTGCGAGTAACTATTTCGCCGGCCTCTTTTGCGCTTTCCTTCAGATGGGGAATCGTTGTCTCTGCAATTTGCTCCGTCGTTTCTTGTAACTGCTCGATTATTTGGCCGTTTACACTCTTCTGCCTCAGCATGTTATCGAATATGAACCAGCTTACCCCCAGGCCCGTCAGGGCCGTAATGCCGGGATGGCCTTTAGCTGCTTCCACAGCGCCGGTTCTTACTTTATCACTCATTTCATTAATTCTTTGCAGGTTCATTGCTTCTACCCTTCCGAGCATTTCCTTCCGGATCGCCGAAATCAGGTAATTTGCGATATTTTCCGGAGTAAACGCCTTTTGTATTTTCTTTACATCTTCTACAATTCTAACTTCCGCATCACGTATGTCCGGCCTCGCATGAAGGCCGACAGGCCCAGCCGGTTCCCTCGGGCGAGTCCTTCCCGCAAATCCAGGTCCTACATAAGTTGATTCCGCATCCATTTCGTATCTTCCTTAAGAGTTTTGAGGGTGTCGCGAGGCAGGAATTCCCCCTCCCTGAGCCTTTTTTTCCCGATGAGAATGGCTGTGGCGCCTGCGAGCATAACAGCACACCCCACGGCCAATGCCGCCCAGCCGAGCGGAATAAAAGCGGAAAGTGCTATCACAGCGGCCGCAAGGACCAGGAGAAATCCGGCGTATGCAATTGAGGCTCCGATTGCCACCAGTCGCGAGTCCTTTCCGGCAATGGAGACATTCTTCGACACCTCGCCGACCGCCATTCGAACTTCACCACCCAGGAACTCAAGTACATCCCGGGAAAGGTCTTTCAGGACATCTCCGAGCGAAGCCGTCCCGGGGTCTGAAGCCCGGTCTCTCGAAGCATCTCCGAGTGAGGACGTGCCAGGGGTCTGAAGGTCTGTCACGCTCAGTGCCGTTCATAGTAACCCTCTTCGTCTCTTCCCGGAGTGTATTCGATCGATGTCTCCTTCCTGGGATGAAACTCCTGAAAGGCGCCCTGTTGCTCACCGGAAGTTGGAATCAACTGCCCCAGAAGGATTCCTGTCACCACGGCGGCGCCCAAGAAAATACCGGGCTTACGACGCGCGAAACTTTGCAATTCGCCCGTTATTGTCTCCGGACTGCTCACTCTGAGTTTATTGGATACGCGCATCACGTTCTCAGAGCCAATCTCGATAATATTTGCAAGTGAATAGCTCTGCTTTTCGCGCAGTTTTCCGGCAGCCTCTCTCAGCGCCTCGGCAAATATATCCAATTTCCTCGACGTCAAGGCAAGCTGCTCGACCGCAACGGCTCGGGACTCCGATTTAATCTCCTGGAACAGGAGACCGGTGACTTTTCTGGGGTATTCCAATAACCCTTCCAAAATCTCTTTGGCGCCATCACTCGATTGGGACGCGGGCGCCACCTCCGGTAAATCCTGGAAAGAACCGGGACCTTTCGATTCCATTTTACCTGTTCTCCTCTCCCGCAGGGTTTCGACTTCAGCGCAAAGGAGCCGAATATTGTATCTTAATTATCGTGTAACATAGCGTTATTACGGCTCTTACTCTCATAAGTTGCGCACGGAACAGGCACTGGTCAATTCCGTGCCTGCCGAAAAATGTTATGTGTATCCTTTGAATGGCTGTCTGCGGAGCGGCATTTTCCTCCCATCACTTTTTCGTTGCGAAAAATACTAGTAGTGCACATCTTTATGATAATAAACGGACACTTATACAGGCACTGCCTCATTTAAACCTGGGCACATTTATCGGCATGGGAGAGAAGGTAAAATTGTCATCAGTCTTACCACGATTTTGCTCGTCGTTTTGATTGTCTTGTTAATCGGAGCGGTTCCCCGCTGGCCGTACAGTTCCGCATGGGGATACGGCCCGAGCGGCGGTCTTGGGTTGGTGCTTCTGATAATCGTCCTACTGTTGCTATTTCACGTGATCTGAGTCCGGTCGAGGATTTGCACCTCGCGAGGAACTTTTCGAGACAGTATCTCACGTCCCTCCGGGACACCCTGAAACCACGAAAAATCCGTAGGACGAGCGCAGACCCGTAGGATGGGTGAAGCGGTAGCGCAGCCCATCGTCCTTACCGTAGTTTAGCCCCTCGTGGGCGTTCTTTTCGTAACAGCTCTTCACGTCCCGTTGGGACACCCTGAAACCACGAAAAG
>CAWGZP010000187.1:0-72095 GCA_963826655.1 uncultured delta proteobacterium | reverse complement strand
AGCTTTGTTGAAGCGCCGGTGCGCTCGGTCGAATTCCGTTACACCTGGATATTTAAGTGCTTCTATGCCGGAGAAAAATTCGACATCCCAGGTGGGTATATAAATTCGATAGCGAATGTGCTTCCGGAAGGGGTAGAGATCAAATTTTCAAACGGCTTAATGGGGCGACTTGCGAAAAGGCAATTTGAAAAGAAACGCCGTGCCCAGGGCGCATAGCTCATTAGGAGGATTAATGAAGCCAATCTCGGCGATATTTTCCATATTTCTCGTGGCAATTTTCTGCTTCGCTGTCGCGGACGCGGCCACCGAACCATGACCTACACCTATGAACCAGACTTGAACCACGTGACCAACGTCAGCTACCAGGGCGGAATAGGGCAGACCTTCACGCCCAACGACGCCGGGAACATCACAGGCAGCACAGTGACGACCGCATCCGTTGACAGCAAAGGGGTGAACGCCACAGCTTGGGCCTTCTTCGGAATACCAGTTCATGCGGTTGCGGCATTCCCGACGCCTGGGCCTACACTTACGGGCTCGACTGGTACGACCCGAACCTTGCAAACGAAAGCCCGGAGAATAACGGTGTCACCAATTTGTATGCGTATCAGATGAGCGAAAACCCCGACAACCCCAACAACCCGCCTCCTCCCGCCGCTCCGGTCCCGGCCTTATCCCCTGTCGGCCTGGTCGTGTTGGCCTTCGCGCTGGCCGGCCTGGGATGTGGGACCCGGCACCGGCGATCCTGAGTGCTACAGGTCTCTTACGGCGTGCCGTAATTTTTTCACGCAAAACCTCCGGGTAAAGCCCGGTAACAGGATTGGACAGATTATGCGAAAAGTCACAAGGCGATCCTATCGCGAAGCGATGACGAGAATTATAAATCGAACCGGCGTGACTCTCTTGCTTGTGGTCTGCTGCTCTTGTAGCCTGTTTAGCAATGAAAACTCATTGAGGAAACAGGCTAAGGCCTATGTGGATGAAGTCCTGCCCGGAATAGTCACATACTGGGACTCCAAACAACTCCTCTGGAATTCACACCCGGAGTTTGTGAAGACAACCTCCGCCGAACAACTCACTCAGCTCTTTTTCGCATTTATGAAGTTAGGGCCTTTGAAGAAATACGATGAATCACAAGGCCGGGTGTCCATTTCCAAATTGACTGTCAATGGTCAAACGAACCTGTTCTGCGATTATGTTACACAATTGGACTTTGAAAACGCTTCTGCAAAAATCAGTGTGAGGGTTATCAAAGTTGAAGGGAAATGGGACAGTCCTCCTTCTACGTGGAATCAGATTGCTTCGAAACCCACTACAAAAGGGTGTGGCACTGGAGGAGAACAATCCGAAGGAAGAACCTGTTTCCAGAGAACAATTAGAGGAACTTGTTCAAAAGCTGCCTTCGAACAATGTTACGCAGTTGACGGCGGGTGTAGATAAGGTTTTTGCTCTGGCGGAATCTACGAACAGGAGGGCGGAGTCGAAAAGGCCATAGAGTTGTATGAAAAAGCGTTGGAGGCCGACCCTGCGAATCTGCCTTACCAGTTCAAACTTGCCAGGCTGCTGGTTGGACATAACCGCATGGAAGATGGGATATCAAAACTTCGCTATATTTACGACTTCGCTGAAGACGACGGGTTGCTCCTGCAAACTCACGATTTGCTAAGCAGTGCAAAAGTAAAAATCGCTCAGCCGGCCACGCGACAGGATGTCGCAAAGAATGTCGAGATTGTCCTCGTTCCCATTGGCAACCCTTCCGGGCAAATACTTTCCGAACTAAGAGCCGCCTTGCAGGATAGATTGGGGATTGCCGTTTCGATCTCCGACCATGCGGTAGACCAGGAGAGACCGACAGAAAGTATGCCGATCTGTTCATTTCTAAAGTGTTCGGCGATGTCCAGGAGAGCCTGAACAAACTTCAACGTGACCTGATCATGCGCGAATTCCACATAGCCGATGTAGACCTGAATTCAGCTCACTACCAGGCGCATTTCATAAGGGCCGCTTTTTCAAGATCGGGCGAACAGGGCCGCCAGGCGCTAGAGCAGTTTGAAGCCGAACTCAAGAAGATTGGCGATTCGGGGCAGTACAATATCACCAGACTTGCAGAAGACATGAGACGCGCCTTCCCGGTTGACAGCAGGGAGACTGTTAAAGCTTACCTGGGGGTAACGCCTGTGGATCTATACATGTCTTGTTGCAACTCCCTGTTTGGAGGATCGGACGGAATTTATGGGGTGATATCCTATTACCAATTCACCGCTGCACGTAACGGCGCCAAGCAGTGCAGGCCGCTTGTGGTCGCGCGGCTTCTCAAGCAGGGCCTGTCGACCTCAACCTCATCTTTGGCATTCCCCGGTGCAACAACCCATATTGCGCCCGTTCATTTCCGTTTGCCCTTGCGGAACATGACGCTAAATCAGACAAACTCTGCCCGGATTGCCTGAAACACTTGCAGGCATACATAAAGTCCCCGCGCAGCTATGCCATGGCCAGTGATTTGCTGAATCGCGGCACATTCTATTCCAATGTGGAGAACAACCTCGACAAGGCAATCGAGCTTTATCAGAAGGCTTTGGAAAACTATCCGGAATTTGGGTTGGCTTATGAAAATATGGGGCTGGTGTACGAGAAAAAAGGCCTGCCTGATTTGTCTATCGCCTATTTCCGTAAGGCCCTACAGTTGTCGCCCGACTCAGAAACGGCAAACCTCCATATCGGTTACCACTACCTTGGATCAAATGAGCCGCAACAGGCAATCGAGTACTTTTCAAAATCATTGGAGAAAGGCCCCGAAAATGCATCGACCCAAGAAGGTATGGGTAGAGCTTATTATCAACTGAAGCAATGGGACAAGGCGGTTGAGCGTCTTGAATTCGCCAAGAAATTTAATCCAAAGTCTACGCAAGTGCATCTTTTCTTGGGCCTTTCGTACTTTCAGTTGGAGAATTATGAAGAAGCTGCCAATTCTTTTTCGAGCCTCATCGAGCTTGCCCCTTATACGCAAACGGCACACTATAACTTCGGGTTGGTGTCTTTGAGAGTGGGGAAAGGAGATCGAGCAATCGAACAATTCAAAAAAGAGATTGAAATTAATCCCTCTGATTTCGGGTCCCACTACGAACTGGGAAGGATGTTTGGTCAAGACGGATTGCTGGACGATTCCCTTGCCATGTTCAAGGCCGCGATTGCCATTAGACCGGAGGACGCTGTTTCCTGGAATGACCTTGGATACACATATTATCTGAAAAGAGACTACGGGGAGGCTATAGAGCAATACGAGAAAGCCTTGAATATAGAACCCTCAAAGGCCTTGACCCATTACAACAAAGCATTGGCGCACTATGCTCGATCTCAGTTCAGTGAAGCCGTCGAGGAATATGACAAGGCAGCCGGTTTGGGTTATCCGGGCTCACCGCGCTTCCGGGACTCGCTTCGGCAATTCAGGAAGTAGAGCTGCCGGAGTTGGTTTGCCGGGCGTGACTGGTCCTGGAGTCAGTTTGATCCCAAAAAGCCGGAGGAGACCCGCAATCACCAAAGCTTTGGCCGTTGTATGACCAGGATCACAATCAGGCTGCCCATCATTTTAAACGATCTCCCCTTCGAGATCCTCGCCCCTGAATCCGCCGGCCTTTACCCGGACCAACTTCCCCGGGCAGCTGTTTTCATTTGGAGGAAAGAGCACTCTTATATAGTTGTCCGAAAGCCCTTCGAGCAAGCCTGGTTCGAGACTGGTCTCGACCAGGATCTCCAGGATTTTGCCGATAAATCTTTTCCGGAAATCCCGCTTTTTCCGCCTGCCAAGTGCCTGCAGAAGGGACGCGCGCCGCTTGAGTTCGCCTCCTTGAACCTGTCCGGAAAACCCGGCCGCGGGTACGCCCGGACGCGGGGAAAACGGGAACACGTGCAGGTAGCCAAGGGGCAGGTCCTCTATAAATGCGAGCGTATTTTCAAACTGTTTTTCGCTCTCCCCGGGAAAGCCCGTAAGGACATCGGCCCCGATCGCTGCATCGGGGAAAGCTGCGTGGATTTTCGCGATCAGATCCGCGTAGTGTTGTGGATCGTAGGGACGGCACATGCGGTCAAGGATTTCGGCGTCGGCGCTTTGGAGCGGAATATGGAAATGGCGGCAAATCCAGGGATATGCCGAAATCCGGCCGAGAAGTTCGGAGTCGAATTCCTGGGGCTCGATAGAACTCAGCCGGAGTCGCACAGGGTGGCTGCCGGCGTCCATCTTTTCGAGCAAATGAGACAAGTTGATCTCCGGTTCGAGGTCTTTGCCCCACCTTCCAAGGTGAATGCCCGTCAGTACGATTTCCCGGTATCCGGCGCCGGCCAGTTCCCCTACCTGGGCCATAACCGGTCCGATCGGAAGGCTGCGGCTTCTGCCCCGTACATGCGGCACGACACAGTAGGAGCAGAAGGAATCGCATCCGTCCTGAATTTTTAGAGTGGCTCTGGTTCGGCCCGTGTGCATGCGCGATACCGGCAGGACTTCGAATTCGGGGCAGGAATGTGGGGCGAGGTCGAGTGCGAGGCAGGGCCGCTCGAAGCTGCCGGGTAGACTCAGCCATCCTATGAGGTCGAACTTAGCTGGATTCCCCAGGATGTGGGTCGCCAGCCTCTCGACCGCTATCCGGTGGCCTTCCAATTGAGCGTAGCATCCGGCGGCCACTATCAGTGCGTCCGGATTGGTGCGCCGCGCCCTTCTGAGGAACTGCCTGGTCTGAGACCCCGCCTTGGCCGTTACCGCGCAACTGTGCACGATGTAGATGTCCGCGCGCTCACGAAAAGTCACCAGCCTGTAGCCTGCCTGCTGCAGGATTTCCATGAAATATGAGGTTTCGTACTGGTTAACCTTACAGCCGAGTGTTTCAACTGCAACGCTGGGAGCGCAGCTCATCTATTGTATTCGACCTCTTCAGTGTGCCCGGCACGGTTCTTTCTTTCGCCAGGGTAAAAGGCCATGCTCGCAAAGGTCACAAACGAGTGGTGTTCGTCCACAACCGCATGAGATTGGCGCAGCGTGATTCCATGGGCGCGTCCTTCGAAGGCCTTTGACATCGTATAAAGGGGCGCGACACCGCATATTTTCCTGCTGTTTGCGTCCCGGTTGATTATTTGAATAAAATCGTCGGCGCGGCATTGTTCGAGCAGTTTCAGAATTGTCGTATCCGATGAGAGATTTTGCTGAATCGCCGTATTATCCGGTTCATATCTATCGCCATAACGCGGGCCGATGTGTGCCAGATCCACGCTGGCAATGATCCCGACCGAACGGTTGCGGTCGAAAACCAGTTCCGCGAGAACACGGGCGAAGTCATTGACGAGGTTCTTGCATGAGTTCCATTCTTCGCTGCCGAAAGAGCACAAAATCGGAACTATGCGCGCCCCCGGTTGAATATGGGAAAGAAATACGGCCTGGAATTCTATCGTGTGCTCTGTCCGATGATTATATTCGCTCGCGCGGATATCGAAAGGGATGCGGCTGAGCATTTCCTCGCAGATTTGGGTATCGCAGTGGACTAGGCCGAGCGGCGTTTCGAAATCCTTGATTGTCAGCGCGAAGCAGTTTTCGACAAGATCGTGCCCCGTTCCCAAGACTATCCAGGTTGCGGGGCTATGTGCTTCGGCTGCCGATTTGTAGGCGTGGGCAAAGCATGGACCGCCGGCATTGAGATCGATATGCGGGGCCACGATACCGATTATCTCGTCGGTGCAGGCGCCTGCCGGGCCGGGGAGGCCGGGTCCGCCGGCTTCGGGCCTGAAGAAGGAGTCGAGTTTTTCCCGCAGCTCTTCCGGGTGCTGTGGATAACTTTGACCCGCGTGGCGCATCTTTCGCGTGGGGCCGCGGAGAAATGTGGAAATCTCTTGCGCCGCCAGGTTACGGAACCGGTCATTGTCCAGAAACAGATGTTCATCGAGTGTTTTTACCAAATTCTGCAACTCTTCGATGTAGATTAAGTGGCCGGTTTGTCTCATGAAATAAGCCTGAAGGTCTCTGAGCGAATTGCCTCCGTTCATGTTGGCTAAAATCGGGACAACGGAATCGGAAAAGACGAGGTTTTGAGGCGCATAGCCGATGCGGTCAAAAAGAAGGATCATTTTCTGCCCGGCATCTTCGATTTGGTGTGCTTCGAGTCCACTTCGAAGTTTGGGGTATTCATTTTCCGTCATACTTGAAACTTCCCGAGAGTTGTGTTCATGTCTTAAAATTCGTTCCATGCCGTGGGGAGGGGTAATACGTTGACTGAAAAACCATAATCATGTTAAGTTTGCAAACTGTACCGAACGTTCTTACTGCTTTTTTCCGCCCGCTTCAACACGAGGTTTAATATCTTAAAATGATTTATGCGCGTTTTCTACTATGCCTCTTGCTTTTTCTTTCTGGTTGTACTCAGCAGCTGGCGCCGTCGGTTCTTCCCGGTTCGTCTCCTCGTAGTGCCGGGAATGTCGGGAATATGCAGGCCGAAGCTTATTATGATTACCTGGTGGCGCAGAAATATGTTGAGGAAAAGCAGTTCGACAAGGCGATAGAAGCCTATGAGAGAGCGCTTAAGTTCGATCCCCGGTCGGCTACCCTTCTAAGCGAACTTGCCGTGATCTATCTGCGTGAAGGCAAAATCGACTCCGCGCTCAAACTTGCCGAGCAGGCCATCGAATCTGCGCCCGATTATGTCCCTTCGTACCTATTGCTGGGGCAGCTCTATGCGAGCAAAGGACAAATCGAGCCGGCCATCGGCGCATACAGGCGGGTCATCGATATCGATCCGACCGATGAGGACGCCTACCTGATGCTGGGCGCCTTGTATGCACAGGAAAAGCGTTTCAACGAAGCCGTTGAGGTCTTCGATCAGTTGAGAGAAGTGGTCCCTGACAATCCCATGTCGCTCTATTACAAGGCTCGGATTTTCATGGACATGAAGTATTATGGCCAGGCGGAAAAGCTCTACAGGGAACTTCTCGCCGCGGAACCGGGTTTCGAGAACGGCCTGCTCGACCTGGCCTATATTTTCGAAGTGACCGACCGTATGCAGGAGGCCGAAAAAACCTATCTCAAGATTATTTCGGCCGACCCGGCAAGTATTCAAGCCCACACCAGGCTTGGCAACCTCTACATGCGGGAGGACAAGTCCGGTGAGGCGATTCGGCAGTTCACCCAGTCGGTCGGTATCAATGGCAAAGACGTGGAAAGCAGGCTCAAGATAGGCATTATCCACATCCAGCAGAAACAACTCGAAGACGCTATAAATGACTTCAAGTACCTGCTCAAGGAAGACCCCCACTACGATCAGGCACTCTATTATTTGGCGACCACGTACGAGGCAAAGGCGGATTACGACCAGGCAATACGGAACTTCCGCCTGATTGGCCAGACGAGCCCCATCTGGGGTGCAGCACAGTCGCGTATGGCCCTGGTTTTCGCAAAGCTCAAGGATTTTGCCGGCGCCGAGAAGATCCTGAACGAAGCAATCGAAAAGAGCCCCGATGTGAGCGACCTCTACCTCTACCTTGCCATCATCCTCGAAGACGACAATCAATACGAGGAGGCGCTGAAGGTCCTCGACCGCGGTCTGGTAAAGTTGCCCAACGATACCGAGTTGCTTTTCCGCCGAGGGGTCGTATCGGACAAAATGGGCAGGAAGGAAGAGGCCGTCGAGACGATGCGCAAGGTCTTGGCCCTGGAGCCAAAGAATGCCAATGCTCTTAACTACATAGGCTATAGTTACGCGGAAAGTGGAACGAACCTGGCCGGCGCCAGGGAAATGATAATTCAGGCACTGGATGTTTCCCCCGATGATGGCTATATCATGGACAGCCTTGGTTGGGTCTATTTCAAAATGGGACAGAACAAGAAAGCATTGGAAACGTTGCTTGAGGCCGTAAAGAGGGTGCCGGAGGACCCGGTCATTCAGGAGCACCTTGGAGACATCTACCGGCAACTCGGCGATAAATCGAAAGCTTCCGAGGCTTACCTAAAGGCGATCCAGTACAACCATTCGGAACCCGATAAAGTAAAGGCGAAGCTCGACGCGATTCAATAACAGCGTCTTTTGAAATCAGTTGGCCGCAGGCGTTGAGCGCAATGGAACATCCATCCGGGGTTTCAAATCCATGAAAAATGATCCAGGACCCTCACTGGTGTTGCAACTTAACGGATTTACCTCTGCGGGATCGGTCCTGCGTGGGTTTTCCACGGCTTCTTTTTCTAAAGAGAAGTGTTCTTTTGCGCTCAGGCTTTTACTGCGTTTTTGCCTCGCGCTCCTCGTGGTAATTTCGGTGGGTTGTGCTCACCCGCCAGGTCCGGCGCAAAATCCTCCGGGCGTGCCGTTCCAAACCTCCGAATTGCGGGAAAGAGCGGATTTTTGGCGCGACTTCCAGGCCAAATTCCGGCTAAGGGTTGACAGCCCAACCTCAAAGTTCAGCTCTCGTGCCGTTATCCTTGTTAAAGGCTCGGATCTCGTCAGGTTCGAAACATTTACTCCGCTTGGCCAGACGGCTGCGCTCTATGTTTCCAATCAGAGCGGACCGGCTCTCCTGATTCCTTCACAAAAGGTGATCTTTACGGCCCAAAGACCCGAGACGCTTGTTCGTGAGTTCCTGGGAGTCACACTGCCTGTGGATGTGTTCCGCTATTTAATCACAGCCTCCGTTCCTCCAGGGCAGATCGACCACCTCGAAAGCCGGTTTGAATCAGGCGCTCGGCGCTTGGTTTGGAACGGTGACGGAAGCTCTTTCGAATGGCAGGTCAGTGCCGGCTCACCAGCCCTGGAAGGGGTATCCATTCGCGGCGCCCAATTCGAAGGCAGGGTTTCGTATGATCCGCCCGTTGCGCTCTCAAAAGATGCAATGCCGGACAAAATCAGGATCTCTTCCCGTGAATGGACGATGGAAATAGTTGTGGAAGAGATGAAGCCCACCTCTCAATTTCAGGCTTCGGTTTTTTACCTGCCCGACCTGACCGATGTGCGGAAGGTGGACCTGGATAAGATAAAATGATCGGACCGGAATGTCCGGGGAAGCGCTTCGCCGTGGACATAATGCTGGGAAGGTTGGCAAAGTGGCTCCGGGCGCTTGGATTCGACGCCCGTTCAATACCGCTCCAGGATCCGGCTCGAATTGCTTCTGCTGTTTCCGCAGGGTTCATCCCAATCACCCGTAGAGAAAAACTCAGGGGCATCGAGGGCCTGGTTTTTGTCCATAGCGACCATCAACTTGAACAGTTGAAAGAATTGATTTCCGTACTGAATATAGGCATTGAAGAACTGCGTCCATTTTCAAGATGCAGCCTTTGCAATGCGGAACTGCTTCAAATACCGAGGGCGGCTGCTTTCGGCGCCGTTCCGGATTACATTTTCGAGACGGCTTCTGATTTTCACAAGTGTCCGGAGTGTGAGAGAGTGTACTGGCCGGGAAGCCACAGGAAGAAAATGATAAGCAAACTCAGGTCCGCATTAGGCTGGGACTTGGGCCAGGGAGAGTAGAATGAGGAATTGAGGGATTAATCCCCTGGATTGTCTTTGCCCTTAATTCCTCGATCGTCTTTAATCCCTGAATTTGTCTGCGTTTGCCAATGCTTCTCTAAAAATCGTTTATTTCCGAATCGCTGAACGGAATGATTTTGCGGGGATCATCCGCCGCAATATCCGTCATGTCTTTAGACAGGGGAGAAGGCGGGGCTGCGCTTCCGTTCCGCTTTTTCCCGTTGGCGCCTTTGCTCGGCGCCTTACCGCCCGGGGCAAAATCTTTCCGCGCGTTCCTCTTTGGAACGTAAGTCTCCACATTTGTAGCCGGTCGTCTTGGACTTATCGCGCCATGAACGAGAGTGTGGAGTTGAGCGTCCAGAACTCTCAGCGTTTGGGCCTGGGCCGTCATCTGCTGAGAGGCCGCGGCGGTCTCCTCGGAGTTCGCTGCGTTTTGCTGGACAACCATATTGATCTCAGCCACGGCTTTTGAAATCTGATCTATGCCCTGGGCCTCTTCCCGAGCGGCCCCCGCTATCTCCGCGATCACCTCGCCTGTCTTCGAGACGTTCAGGGCCATAGCATAAAATTCCTTGCCGGTTTTATCGATCAGGGACGCCCCGTCCTTTACCTTGGACACTGTATTTTCCAGCAGACCGGCAGTATTCCGGGCAGCCTCGGTCGTGCGCGTCGCCAGGGTCCGCACCTCGTCCGCCACGACGGCAAACCCGGCCCCGGCTTCTCCTGCACGGGCTGCTTCGACCGCAGCGTTGAGCGCCAGCAGGTTGGTTTGAAAAGCGATCCCATCAATGGCTTTGATGATTTTTTGCGTTTCTTCGCTCGCAGAGGTG
Organism: uncultured delta proteobacterium; assembly: GCA_963826655.1. Lineage (GTDB taxonomy): Bacteria > Desulfobacterota > Syntrophobacteria > Syntrophobacterales > Syntrophobacteraceae > SbD1. The sequence goes on along the minus strand of CAWGZP010000187.1, from coordinate 61,780 downwards.
ATTTCGCCCATACAGACGGTAAGATCCAGCAGCGCATCGTTTGTCTGATCGGCGATTTGAGATGTCTCGATTACCAGTTGATTCACCTTTTCGGCGCTTTCCGCATTTTGGCGGACCATCGATGACAGCTCATCGAGAGACGAGGAAGTCTGCTGTATAGCGGCGGCCTGCGCGGATGCACCTTCCGCCGATTGGCTGTTCGCCGTGTTGATCTGGTGGGACGCGGAAGCCACCTGTTCTGCTCCTTCGTTCAAGCTGCCCGCTATGGCCTGAAGTGGGCGTGTGATCGAGCGCATTATTACTAAAGAGAGAACCAATAAGAGGGCCAAGACACCGACGACGAGAAAAAACATATCGAATAGCGCCATCCGGCTTGCCTCTTTTGTAATCTCGTCATAGGGGACAACCGCCGCCAACGTCCAGTTATCGGAGTTGCATTTATCGAGGAAGGCGATTTGCTTTTTGTTCTGAAATTCATAGACGACCTGGCCGCGGCCGACTCTGAGTATCTCGCGGCCGAACTCATAATCGTTGAGATTTAGTTTCCCAACGAGAGATGAGTCCTTGTGCACGAGAACCAGTCCCGACGAATCGACGAGGGCAACGTATCCGGCTTGAGGCGAATTGACGGAATTTATATATTTCGCGTTGAATTTGCTGAGATCCGGAACTACCAGGATGGCGCCGATTACTCGTTCTCCATTCCGCACAGGCGTTGCAAGCGAAAAAATGGGGAGACCCGTCGATTTTGAAACAAAGATCTCTGAGGCATTGGCCTCTCCCCGGATTGCCTTTTGGAAATACGGGCGATCGGCCATGCCGGCCTTACCGGACGTATCGGCGGATGAGGAGGCGCGTATGTCCCCTTGTGCATTGGCAATACTAATGCGGGACAACGCCGGATTGTTCTTGACCTGTTCGGCCAGTTCGATTTCGGCGAGTTTGGCCGCCTCGGTGGAATCCTGTTCCAGGACCGCTTTATATACCTTGTTGGTTGCCGCTGTGTTCATCTCGACTCTGATGTTCTCGATCCAGAAGTCGATCAATTCCGCCCTGGATTTGGTAGTCGCTGAAAGTCGAGCCACCGCGTCATCTTCCAATGCCATTGCGGAGAGATAGCATGTTACCCCGATAGTGAAACCCATCGTTAGAAACACCAGCACAGTAGTCGAAACCATAATTCTGTTTCTGAGGCTCATCGCCATTCTCTCCCCGGGAAGGGGATGTGCCCCCTTCTCAAGCAAAAGAGAGGCACACCCGCATTCGACTCGCTTATTTGCCGCCTTTAAATACTAGCATTGTAGACGTCTGGTTCATGTGTCCGATGTATTGCTCACCGTAGCAACTGAAACCAATTGTCGGGATCTTGGAGAAAATGTTCGCATAAGCCTCGGTCTCGCCTTTGTCTTCGAGTTCCAGCGTTCGGAGAATGCAGTTGAAATTGATGATGCCGCTTATGCCGCCAATCTCCTGTATCTTGCTCTCCACAGACTTCCTGGTGTCCTCGACGATATCGGTGGACTCCAGCAGCGAGAGCTCCATACCCTTCATAACCTTGCAATAGAAGGATATCCCGCCGTTCTTGAGCTGCTGTGGACTCCTGACGAAAGGCTCTTCACCGATCATCAGTCCGACAGGGTTGTGCATGAAAGACTTTGCGGCTTCTCCGACTGCCACGCCTGTTGCTTCACAGTATGCTGCAGCGGCAGGTTTGCCGTTGAATTCAATGACCTCCCGGGTGTCTTCATTTACTTTTGTGGCCACGAGCTGTTTATTTTTATTGCAGAAGCTCTGGGTCTTGATGATGTCAAAACCGTTCTTCGGTTTGAGAAGGGCAATTACAGCCGCGTTGCTGTACGCTTGCCCGTCGGCGAATACGTGGGTTTTTTTGAATTGCAGATCGTCGCCGGCGGAACCACCGATAAAGGTGACGTTTGTGAGGTCTCCTATTCTCTCGATTATCCGTTCTTCAGCCATGCCGAGACCATCCATGAGGATGATTCCCACGTAACCGTCGAGGCTCATATCCATAACCGGCTCTTTGTAGTACGACTCGAAGCTGGCCATGGCGTCCTCTACCGCATTGCCGCCGTTCAGGTCTTTTATGGTCACAAGCTTTACGTCATTCATCATTTCGGGATCGAGAGCCATGGCCACCACGGACTTTTTCAACATCTTGCCGCTTATGATCTCGCCTGCCGTCGTGCATCCGAAAACGGCGGTCTTTGGAAAGGCGGCCTGCATTTCATGGCTTAGCGCCTGGGGGTCCAGGCATGAAGATGCAAAGAAAATTACAGCCTTGGGGGCAAGTGCGTCAAATTGGCGCTTGATGTCCTTGGCTACACCTTCAACAGTACTATCTACGGAATACGCAGTTCTCATTTTCTCTATGTCTCCCCGTATCGTTTAGAAACTCACGCCAAGTTCTTTGGCAAGCGTTGTCAGCTTACTGATCACCGCCTGATCGTCCACGCTCGAAGCCGAAAATTTGTCGGGATTGATCCCCTTGAGGACAAACTTGGCTTTGAGAGCCTGCGCGACCGCAGGGTTGCCCTTAGATCTCTGTGAAATGATGACATCTATCATCTGTTTAACTCTTCCAGCCATACCCGCTCCTTCTCTGTGAAATTAAAAACACGCTTATGTGCCTGAATCTTCCAGCCATACCTGCTCTCTTTCGTGGAAAATGACTGTTTCCAACCCTCCTATAAAATTTCACAAAATAAATTTCATAAGATTGGATGAACTCCACTCTCAAGCGGCTCACCCTTTCAAAGTGCCTTTTTGTTACAATCCTGTTTTGTTAGAAGATTAAGTCGGCATAGCGGAATCATTACTTTAGAAGAAATATTGGCTGTGCGTTGTCTTTACCGGGGACTATGAGGGTGGCAAATGGCGCGGATAGTTTGGTTATGCGAGGTCTTGAGCGAAAATATGACAATGAAAATATCAACAATGAGCAAATGGCGCGGACGCCGGGCTGCTGCTGTTAAAGAAGACATCAAGCAAATTGTTAAAGCTGTAGTCTCGTTAAGAATGTACAAATAGGCATGGAGCTTTGTTTGTGTGGTTTATGGATGTCCGGTTAAAGATATACATTGGCAATAAGTGGTGATTTTTGTAGACATTTCTGTCCGGTTAATGTGGCATAATCGCATTAACGTGTTGCGATTAGCCACTTTGACCGCACAGATGTGCCTAAATATCCAATATATGTGACCTGACAACAGCGAATTGCCAGGGACCGTTCAGATTTTATATCTTTGCATCTTACTGCGCGCAATCTGACGGGTCTCCCTGGATTTTGTCCAAAGCGTGAGGGATCGCCGGGAGGATCGCTTCCAGGTTTTCTACGGCCCCCCTGGGGCTGCCCGGAAGATTAACGATGAGGGTCTTGCCGCGAATGCCCACCACGGCCCTGGAGATCATGGCATGGGGGGTTTTTTGCAAGCTGGCGGCCCGCATGGCTTCGGCCATCCCCGGGACCGCCTTTTCGATAACGGAAAGGGTGGCATCGGGAGTGACGTCGCGCGGCGCAACGCCTGTGCCCCCGGTTGTGAGAATGAGAGCCGGTTTTTCGCGGTCTGCCAGGTCCGTCAACGCCTGTCGTATCTCCCCGTATTCGTCGGGAATGATCGTCTTAAAACATACTTCGAATCCCTCGGCGCCGAGCCTTTCGGCTAACGCCTTTCCGGATGTGTCCTCGCGCTCGCCCCGGGCGCCGCGGTCGCTCACTGTTATGATTGCAGTCTTTCTCGAGAACATGAGACCTATTTTCCACTCCGGATTGCAAATGTTTTACGTGCGAAAGTATAAAGCCGGGCAGGATAGGGGGGCGGGCCATCCCCGCCCCCCCTAAGGTTATTTCTCGTCCTTTTCCTTTTTAGACAGCTCGATTATTTTTTCCTGGAGCGGTCCGGGCACTTCTTCATAATGGGACAATTTCATCGTGAACAGGCCGCGCCCCGCTGTCATCGAGCGCAGATCCGGCGCGTATTTCAGCACTTCCGAAAGAGGCACAGCGGCCTTCACGACCTGCTTTTTCCCTTTGGTTTCCATCCCGAGTACCCTGCCGCGCCTCGAGTTCAAATCGCCGATGATATCGCCCATTGCGTCATCGGGCACGGTGATTTCCATTTCCATAATGGGTTCGATCAGCGTGGGCCTGGCTTCCGCCATCGCTTTTTTGAAAGCCATGGACCCGGCTATCTTGAAGGCCATCTCGGAAGAGTCGACGGTATGGTAAGAGCCGTCAACGAGGTCAACCTTGAAGTCCACCACCGGATATCCGGCGAGCGTGCCTTCATGGAGGGCTTCGGCGATTCCCTTTTCTACCGCTGGAATGTACTGCCTCGGGATTACGCCGCCGACGATCTTGTCATAGAAATGGAACCCCTGGCCTCTTGGCAGCGGTTCCATTTCGATCGTGCAGTCGCCGTACTGTCCGCGCCCGCCGCTCTGCTTCTTGTATTTGTGCTGGACACGGGTCTTGCCTTTTATCGTCTCTTTATAGGAAACCTTGGGCAACTTGAGGTTCACTTCAACGCCGAACTTGCGCCGGAGCTTGTCAACAATGGTCTCTATATGAATTTCGCCCATTCCGGAAAGAATCATTTCGCGAGTTTCGTCGTTTCTATCGAGTTTGAGCGTCAGGTCTTCTTCCATGAGGCGCGAAAGCGAGGAGAAGATCTTTTCCTCGTCCCCTTTGGTCTTAGGCTCTACAGCAAGCGAATAAATGGCGGGAGGAAGATCTACGGCTGGAAAGACGATCGGGTCACGCTCCGAGCAAAGAGTATCCTGGGTGACGGTTTCCTTGAGTTTGGCGACGGCTACGATTTCTCCGGGACCGGCAGTTTGTATCGGTTCCTGGGTCTTTCCCTTTAGCCTGAGAAGCTGGCCGAAACGTTCCTTTACGCCCTTGTTGGCGTTTAGCACCGTTGAATCGGGGACAAGGGTCCCCGAAAATATCCGCAAAATGGAAAGCCTGCCGGCATACGGGTCGCTGACTGTTTTGACCACAAGGGAGCTGAACGGGCCCTCGGAGTCGGGGTCTCTTGCCAGTTCGAGGTCTCCTTTTACGGAACTGCCCTTGACCGGGCCGCGGTCGAGCGGAGAGGGCATGCACTCGGCAATCAGGTCGAGCAGAGGCTGAATGCCGATATTAGCCGTACCTGAGCCGCAAGCTATCGGAATTAGTTTGCCGCTTATAATCGAGGTCCGGAGGGCGCCCTTTATCTCGTCGGGGGAAAGTTCGCCGGTTTCGAGATATTTTTCCAGAAGTTCGTCGCTCGATTCGGCCACGTGCTCGACAATGGCTTCGCGGTACAGGGCTGCACTCTCGGCAAGGTCGGCAGGCATATCCGTTGTCGTGAATTGTCCACTCTCGCCCTGCTCGTATATAAATGCCTTGCCGCTTAGTATGTCCACAACCCCTTTGAAGGTCTCGGCAGAGCCGATCGGGATTTGAAGCGGTACGCAGGCTTTGCTGAAGTTGTTTTCAATATCCTGGACAGTCTTGGCGAAATCGGCACGCTCGCGGTCCATTTTGCTGACAAAGATCATCCTCGGCTGGCCGAATTCGCCGGCAAATTCCCAGACCTTTTCGGTCTGAACGCGCACGCCGTCAACCGCGTCTGCAAGCACTACGACGGCGTCGCCTGCCTGCATGGAGGTTTTTGTTTCCGCGATGAAATTGAAGTCGCCCGGTGTGTCAATCAGTGTGAAGAGCTGTTTTTTCCAGGTGAAAGAATAGATCGAGCTGCTGATGGTAGCCTTGCGTTTGACCTCTTCGGGCTCAAAGTCCAGCACCGAGCTGTTCTCATCCACTTTGCCCAGCCGGGTCGCGGCGCCCGCATCGAATAGCATTGCTTCAGCCAGAGAAGTCTTGCCTGCGCCGCCGTGAGAGATTATTGCGAAAGTACGAACATTTGCTACATCCTCTTTCATGTTTCATCCTTTCTCCTGAAATTAAACCCTGGGGAGCGGACGGTTTTTGCCCAGGGAATGAGTGCGATTGCGCAGTAATTCGAGCACGTGAAATCGAGATAGTGTAAAACGGCAAAGTAATGCCAATAGAGCCCTAAACCAAACTAATTATTTCAATTATGTTGCAAAGTCAATATAATGCAGGAAACAATCGCCGCAGTCCATCTTAAATCCTCTATGATTTTTCCACCGCTTGTGCTAACTGAAGGTCAATTGCGAAGATAGTTTCGCTACGGCCGATGTCGCCTTAAATATGGGATGTCTTGGGATGGAAAACCTCAGCTGGAATAACGCCCAGTCGCTTTTCCTGCAGTATCTGCGCCACGAGCGAAACCTCAGCGAGGAAACGCTCAGGGCCTATGATAGCGATTTGCGCCAGTTCGCAGGATATGTTGCCGTTCTTACAGGGTCTTCGGCCGTGGAAATTAAACAGATTAGCCCGGAGATTGTGCGCGGATACCTTGCGTCGGTTCACAAGACGCTTGAGAAGACCAGCCGCGCCCGTAAGCTCTCCGCCTTGCGGTCTTTTTACCGCTATCTGAGCGGTGCCGGCGTTGTCAGTGAAAACCCTGCGGGACTGGTTGGGCATCCCAGGATAAAACAAAAGATGCCTTCCTTTCTTCAGGTCGACGACGTCTTCCACTTTCTGGAGTCCCTGGAGCGCGCTGCCCTCCGGCACGGGAGTTCCTGGAGAAAAGTCCGCAACTGGGCGCTCTTCGAATCGCTCTATTCGACCGGTGTTCGCGTGAGCGAACTGGTCAAACTGGATCTTGCAGGGGTGGTCGCCGAGTCGGCTACCGTGCGCGTGAGCGGAAAAGGCCGCAAAGAGCGCATAATCCCGATTGGAACCAAGGCGCTGGAAGCATTGAAGTATTATCTTTCGGCCCTGAATTTGCAATTCCCCAAGGGGCGGGCGGCATCGTCAGCCCTTTTCCTGAATGCCAGGGGAGGGAGGCTTACTACGCGCTCCGTTGGCAGGATACTAAAGGCGGAGCTGGTCTCGAGCGGGATCTGGCAGGGCCTTAGTCCTCATGGGCTCAGACATACGTTTGCGACCCACCTCCTCAATGCCGGGGCGGACCTCAGGGCCATTCAGGAGATGCTCGGCCATGAGAGTCTTTCGACTACTCAGAGATATACCCACGTGAGTGTGGATCAACTGATGAAGGTCTACGACGCGGCTCACCCGAGGAGCAGGAAAAAACAGGGTAAGCCCCTGTGATTATATTGAAAATAAATGTCTTGCCGGTATGATATTTTTTGTACCGGTCTATTTCAGCGAGGAGAAAAACGTCACTTATGTCGGATATATTGATACGCGGTACAACCGTATTGGTCATACGCAGGGATGAGCACGTCGTGATGGCCGGAGACGGGCAGGTTACGATGGGCGATACTATCGTGAAGCATCAGGCCAAAAAGATTCGTAGACTTTATCATGATAGGATCCTCACCGGTTTCGCAGGCTCGACCGCCGATGCGTTTACGCTGTTTGAGAGGCTGGAGGCCAAACTCGAACAGTTTAACGGCAATCTGAAACGCGCTGCTGTCGAACTGGCGAAGGATTGGAGGATGGACCGGGCGTTGCGAAGGTTGGAAGCGTTGCTGCTCGCCGCCGACGGGAAGGATTCTTTCATCCTGAGCGGGACCGGGGATGTTATAGAGTCGGATGACGGGTTTGCCGCAATTGGTTCCGGAGCGCCCTATGCGCTTGCCGCAGCCCGAGCCCTGGGACGTCATTCGGACCTCTCGGCCCGCCGCATTGCCGAGGAGGCCATGGATATCGCCGCTTCGATCTGCATTTACACTAACAAAGAATTTGTGATCGAGGAGCTGTAATTGATGCAACGACCTCTTACACCGGGTGAAATCGTCCAGGAACTGGACAAGTATATAATTGGCCAGAAAGAAGCCAAGCGCATGGTTGCCATTGCCATGCGCAACAGGTGGAGAAGGCAGCAGGTGCCTGAACATCTGCGCGACGAAATAGCGCCCAAAAATATCATAATGATTGGACCCACCGGAGTGGGCAAAACCGAGATTGCGCGCCGTCTTGCCCGTCTTGCCCAGTCGCCTTTCCTCAAAATCGAGGCCAGCAAGTTCACCGAAGTCGGCTACGTAGGCCGCGACGTGGAATCGATGATCCGAGACCTGATGGAGTTGGCGGTTAGCATGGTCCGCAACGAAGAGATGGAAGTGGTAAAAGTCAGGGCTGAAGAGATCGCGGAGGAGAAACTGCTGGATATCCTGCTTCCTCCCAAAAAGACGACACCCGAAGTCCGCGAGCATCCTTTCCCCGACGAGGATCAGGCGCTGATCGTTGCGAAAGAGGAAGCCGAACAGGCGGATTCGACCAGGGAGAAGCTAAGGAAACTGCTGCGCAAAGGGGCCCTCGACGACCGCTACGTCGAACTGGATGTGCCGGACCGAAATTTGCCGATGATCGAAATCTTTGCCGGGGCCGGCATGGAGGAAATGGATTACAACCTCAGAGACATGCTCGGGTCGATGCTTCCCAGGCGTACCAAGCGCAGGAAAGTCAAGATCCCCGAAGCCCGCGAAATTCTTATCGCGGAGGAGTCCCAACGCCTTATCGACATGGATCGCGTGATAAAATCGGCGATCGAGAGGGTCGAACATTCGGGGATCATCTTTCTGGACGAAATCGACAAGATCGCAGGCAGGGAAAGCGGCGGCAGAGGCCCGGACGTATCACGGGAGGGCGTTCAGCGCGACCTGCTGCCCATAGTCGAAGGGTCGACGGTTACAACAAAATACGGGATGGTGAAGACCGATCATATCCTTTTTATAGCTTCCGGGGCCTTTCACATCGCGAAACCTTCAGACCTGATCCCCGAACTTCAGGGACGGTTCCCCATCCGGGTTGAGCTTACCTCTCTTTCCAAGGATGATTTCGTCCGCATCCTCAAAGAGCCCGAAAACGCTCTGATCGTCCAGTATAAGGCCCTGCTCGAGACCGAGGAGGTAGAACTCATCTTCGACGATGAAGCCATCGGCGAACTTGCGGAAATCGCATACCAGGTGAACTCGCGGACTGAAAACATAGGCGCCAGGCGTTTGCACACGATCATGGAAAAACTCCTCTCCGAGGTCTCCTTTAACGCCTCCGATATGAAGGGACAGACGGTCAACATAAACCGCGAATACGTGCGAAACGTTCTCAGTGAAATAATAAAAGACGAAGATTTGAGCAGATATATTCTTTAAGGAATAGAAGCAGGAAGAAAACCCCGCAATGCCTCAACCGGGGTTCAGTCCGTAGTGCGGATAACAGGTGGAGTGGAAGAGACTCTCAATTCATAGGAGAAATTCTTCGACAAAATCCGATGAGGCCAATTCCTCTCCCCCTTTTGTAAAGGGGGATCGAGGTGGATCGAGGGGGATTTCAAAGCAGTAGGTGATATCGGAGAATCATGCTTCCCCTGCCTCCCTTTGAAAAAGGGAGGGAAGACCAAAAATATTGCGTTTGCGACACAGTCTCGAAAGCGAAAAGCGGGCTTCCTCACACCCCTCTTGCTTCGGGGTCCCAGATGATCTTGTGAAGCTGGAGGTTCAGCCTGACTGGAAGGCGGTCATCGATAATCCATTCAGCCAGAGACCGCAGAGGAAGAGCGCCGAACACCGGAGAAAAGTTAATTTTGAGCCGGGCAGCCGGGAGCGTTTGCAGAAGGTCCTTTGCGAATTCGTAATCCCGGCGGTCTCCAATGACGAATTTCAACTCGTCCCGCGCGCTCAGGCTCTTCAGGTTGCCCAGGTTATTTTGTCCGGCCATTCCGCTGGACGGACACTTTATATCCACGATCCTGACGCACCTGCGGTCCACCGTGCTTATATCCAAACTTCCGTTTGTTTCGAGAAGCACAGTATGACCTTCGTCGAGCAGACGGCTGACAAGTCGCGGCGTTTCTTCCTGGATCAGGGGCTCACCTCCGGTCACCTCCACCAGGTCGCAACGCAGCCGCCGCACCTCCCCCAAAATATCCGGGATTTCCATAAACCGGCCCTGCTCGTAGGCATAGCGCGTGTCGCAGAAGGTGCATCTTAAATTGCAGCCCGTGAGTCTTATGAAAACACACGGCAATCCCGACCAGGATGACTCTCCCTGAATGCTTAAGAAGATTTCGTTTACTTCGAGGGCCATCTATTCTTCCCAGTACAAAGCCCCGGCCCCCGGGGTCTCACTCACCTTGACCCTGGATACCCGAATCATCGCGGCGTTTATCCTGCCGGACAATTCCTTGTAAAGAAACCTGGCAATATTTTCAGATGTCGGATTTTGCTCTGCAAAAAGGGGCAGGTCGTTTAGATTGCAATGATCGATCCCCGCCAGGATTTCATTCAGGGCCGCCTTTATATCGCGAAAATCCACGCCAATTCCCAAGTCATCCAGTTCTGCGCACCTGACGAACACTTCGACCATCCAGTTGTGCCCGTGGACCCTCGCGCAGTCGCCGGGGTATCCTCTCAGGCTGTGAGCCGCAGAAAAGTGGCTCTTCACATAAACCTCAAAAACTCCCGCCATTATGTCTCCGATTTAAAGCAACGCCGCATCGAGTTTCACCAATCGAACTCCCACAACTTCCACAAATATAGCCCGGCTTTTCCAAAATTAAAACAGCTATGCTGACGATGGAGGGCAGAGAACCGGGACTGGGGGCGGGAGCATGAAGCTCTCAAATACGGACACACCAACCATGTACGAAGATGGTATGTTCAAGTCACCTCGGCTTTTCTCTCGCCTTTTGGCGTTATTGTTTTGCCCTTATGGCATTCGTACCAATTCCAAAATAATATCCTATAATCGTTGTCATGGCGGCAGTAAGTTCTTTCGGGGTTGAGTCATTTGGATTGCCCTGGTTTGCGATCAACAGGCAGACAAATGTTCCAGCGAACATCAGAGCGATAATGCCAGACACTATTAGCAGTAATGCCTCAACGGAGACATAGCCTGTTAAGGTCTTTTCGACCGGGAGCATCTTCAAAATCCCCGCCTGACCCCGTTAGAAAAAACGAGGAAGCCATTTGAGCACGGTCTTATGTGCCGACCCTGGCCGCTCCATTGTTCACAATGACGCATGGAATTCCAGTGAGCGGACTGATTCTCATGCCTCCGCCTCAGGTGAAGCCGGCGGCGTTTGCTGTTTTCGCGTTTCTATTCTTTTGGCGACATCACGTCCAACTTCGAGAATTTCTTGCGCAATAACAGGCTCTTCTCCCAAAAAAATTTGTAACCCTGCAACTAGCGGTTCCAACATCGAAGCACCGGGGCCTTTTCTAAGTGACGTGAGCACCTCCTTCGCATAGCCGGAGGCCGCCGCATTTATGAAGAAATCAGTCACTTGCCCCACAAGGCTTTTTGGGTGGGCCGAATGCGTGAGAAATCGCGACGCAATGTCAATGGCATGTTTCCATCGGCCGATAGCCCCCAGTTTATCCATAAGCCGCCCAAGTTGAGCCCACGCCCAAGTGTAATCGGGCTTTAGTTCAATGGCTTTCCAGTAGGCAGCCTCGGCTTCCTTGTAGCGCTCCAACTCTTCATGCAGGAGTTGCCCAAGCAGCGTCCATGGGAAGGGATCGCCGGGGTCCAGTTCTACGACTTTCCTGTAAGCGGCCTCGGCCTCCTGGGGTCGTTCCGCCTTCTCCATGATCTCCCCGAGCTGTACCCAAGCCCAAGTGTAATCGGGGTCCAGTTCGATGGCTTTCCGATAAGCGGCCTCGGCTTCCTCGTAGCGCTCCAACTTCTTATGCAGGAGCCGCCCAAGCTGAGCCCACGCCCAAGCGTAATCGGGTTTTAGTTCAATGGCTTTCCGGTAAGCGGCCTCGGCTTCCTCGTGGCGCTCCAACTTCGTATGCAGGAGCTGCCCAAGCTGAGCCCACGCCCAAGGGTAATCGGGTTTTAGTTCAATGGCTTTCCGGTAAGCAACCTCGGCTTCCTGGAACCGTTCCAACTTCTCATCTAGGAGCCGGCCAAGCTGTAGCCAAGCCCACGTGTAATTGGGGTCTAGTTCGATAGCTTTCCGGTAAGCGGCCTCCGCTTCCTGGAGATGGTCCGCACTTTGTTGCAATTCGTCGCCGCGCGCAATCCACGAAGCTGCATCCCCCGGTGTTGTTGAAACGATAGTTTCAGCATCTTTCCCCAATGGGGTGAGTCTTGCAGGCGGTTCAGCCTCTCCTTGGATCTTCAGATTAAGAGCCGATTTCATGCGATCAAGCGACTCTTTTAAGGTTGACGGGATGTCCGGAATTTCGAAAAATTGTTTGGGAGTCGCCCTGAGTATCTTCTCCTGTAATTCTCTCGATGAGATTTTTTGTTGAATCGTTTCATAAGCCTGATAGTGGTCCTGTCGCTGCCCGCTGTCGAGTTTGCAGGCTTCATCCGCCACGGAGGCAACTGCCCGAACCAGGGGCTCGTTTTCGTAGAAAAGGACCATGAAGTTCACTACGGCCCCGATACGACTCGAATGTCCGCCCCGTCGCCTCATCAGGTGGTAGATGTTGTACATGCGTTCGGCGACTTGGTACAATTTTTTCTGCCCCTGTTTTTCGAAAACAACTACTGCGCCACGAGAGACCAGGCGGTTCAGAAGAGAGCTTGTCTTATTCACATCGACGCGGGCAGCTCTTGCTACCTTCCTGGCGGTACACGGGTCCCACAAGTCCATGAGGGCGACGAAGACCTTCCGCTCAAGAGACGGAAGCCCTTCGAGGTGGCTCCTAAAGTATTCCGTATGTTCGTCGACCAGTTGTGTCAGGTCCAGCATCAGTTCTCGTAATGAGATTCGCGCGGCAAAATTTGCAATGATCGACAGGAGCCGTGGGTTCCCGCCTGTCAGGATTTTAATCGGGCGTACGCGCTCCTCAGAGAGTTCTACCCCGGTAATCGCATTCCACATGGTCCGGCAGTCAGCCGTATTTAGCGGCTCCAGATCGTGGACCTTGAGCAACTCGTACATGGCCTTTCCATAATTCTCTATCTCGTTGAATCGGCTGGTAGCCGTGCCGAGCAGCATAAGGCGGGGTTCGTTCTGCAGGGTGTGGCGCAGTACCCACGCGTCATTGCCATCTATTTGCTCTCCCAGAATCATGTTGAGATTTTCTACTACCAGGAGTATGCGCTTATTTTGTTCATCGGCAAAATCCATCAACTGCGCCAGGGTACGTTCCCTCAACCGCGTCTCATCTTGTTCAAGCTTCAGTTCTCCATAGATTCGTTTCCATTTCTCCGATTTTGTCTGCTCCCCCAAATGGAACAGCGCTTCCAGCCAGAATTCTCCCGGAGTACAGACCTCGTAGCTATCCTCGCCGAAGACGATAGGAAACCATCGTTGTTTAAGTTCCGCATCGCGCCTGACTTCCGCGACGGCACGGAGCACCAGCGTCGTTTTGCCGACGCCTCTTGGGCCGACAATGAGAATATGCTGATTTGAGTCGCCCGTATTGTTACGTATGGTTTCAACCGTCAGTTCCAGGTCGGCCTGGCGGACAACAAAGGAACTGATTAATTCGTCGCTTGTGAGAAAGGCAGGGTTGTATTTCATCATCCGCTGGGTCATCTTTGGCCACTCCGTTGGGAGACTGGCACATAGCTGAATTCGAAACGAGCCTTCCACCAATCGCGCAGCAAACGCGAAACGAACCTGAATTCGGTTCCCATTTTCTGTAAGTAACCGTCATGCTCAAAGATTCCGAAAATTTGCTGAAGAGCATCCTTGGAAGTCAGGTTTGGAAATGTGTATTGTTCACCCAGATAAACTGCTGCATCCGCGGTGAGCCCGCCAACCACAGCCGCCTCCGTGAGAAGATCCAGGGCCAGGGGGTAGGCTTCGAGGCCAAGCACCATTTTCAATCGTTCTTCAAGGTGGCTTAATTCTGCGTGCCCTGATGTCCCCAACATTCGTGTGCTATAAACCTCCTGCACAAAATTTTTTGTAACTTCTTGGCATCCACGGAGTTTACAACTCGTGTAAACAGCATAGAAAAACGTTTCAACATGATGAGGAATGCAACACCCGAGTAATTCCACGATTGTTTCAGTGGCTCCTTCCTGGAAACGGATGCCGTACTGATTTGCAAGCGCCCCAAGGCACCCGGTTGCCGTCTCTGAATCCCATGGCGGAAGATCAAAAGGAGAAAATGTGTTGAGGGTGGCGCTTAACCCCGCTTGGCGTAAAACAGGCTCTATCCCGATAGAGCCTGTAAGCACTATCCGAAGTTTTCCTTTGTGCCGAATGCTGTTTTCTCTTAGCCAGGACATAAAACCATCCACATCCCCTATCCGCACGGGAGTGATCCTATAATCGTTCCCCTTGAGCATCCGATTGACCAGGATGGCGATTTCATCGAAAAATATGACGACGGGCTTCTCGGAATCCGCAAGAGCACCCAGTAGCCGGTCGCCTTTGCTAGTCCAATCTCCTGAGGTGAGTCCGCTGCGAAGGGTGAGCGTAAGATCATCGATTTTAAGTGATTCGATAGTGCCCGTAGCCAGGCACATAACGTTGCGGAATATGTCCAACGTCCTTGCCCATATTTTCTTGTAGGGAAGGGTGGCCACACTCAGCTCCACCAACGCGTCCGCAGGGGACTGCGATTTTTGCAGATCGATTTGCAGGCATATATACCTGTCATTGATTCTTCGCTCCACTTCGCGCATTAGACTCGTTTTGCCGATGCGGCGAGGAGCAACCAGGAGAATGTGTGCGTCCTCATCGAGTAGTTCGGTGAATCTTTCGATTTCCCGTTCTCTGTCCCAGAATTGGTCTCCCACGACCCAATTCCCATGGCCGAGCTTGAGCTTTTTCTCCATCGGCATCCTTCCAACAATATTGTTGGCAACATATTTGTTGGCATAATAGAGCGCTCGGATCGGCGTGTCAATATCTTTTAAAACATTTTTGTTGGCGGAATTACGGTTTTAACCTGGACTCATCATTCATCAAGATTATTGTCGGGAGAATCCGGCGCCCGCCATCAGGCATCCGACTCGCGGCCCCGATTCGTCATAAATAAACATGTTTATAGGGGCTCGGATTAAATGTATATTTTGAGCCGGCCCCGGGGGGCCGGTTGAATATCCACGAGTCGGGCGTCCCCGTCCCCAGGAAGGGAGCGGCATGTACCTGGAGTTGTCATTTGTTGCAGGGGGCCTTTGGAGAACGATCTTAGCGCTGCTCGTTTGCAGCCTGGCGGTATATTCGAACGCCTCGGCCTTTACTGCCGAAGAGACGGCGACTATTAAGGCCTACGAAAAAGTTGCGCCTTCCGTCGTAAATATCACTACGCGGATGTGTGAGGCCGAGTTCTTTTTCTGTACCACCCCGTCGGTAACGGGTTCCGGATCGGGTGTGGTATTGAAAAAAGAGGGGCTGATCATCACGAACAGCCATGTTGTGGCCGAAGCCCAGAATATATGGGTTACGCTCGCTGACGGCAGAAGGCTGGATGCCAAAATCACCGCTTTGGATCCCGAAGATGACCTGGCGATAATAAGAGTGGCGCCCGGTGACAAACTTCTTAAGGCAATTGCACTCGGAAATTCTGATAAGTTGAAAGTCGGGGAAAGGGTACTCGCCCTGGGAAATCCTTTCGGTTTGGGGCAGACCCTCACCTCGGGCGTTGTCAGCATGACCGACCGGTCCATAAAGGATGAAGGGAGAGTGCTAAAGCACCTGATTCAGACCGATGCGCCCATAAATCCGGGTAATTCCGGGGGGGCGCTCATAAATCTGGATGGGGAACTGGTGGGACTTTGCACGGCAATTCTTAGTCCCACCGGCGCGAGCATCCGCCTGGGATTTGCCCTACCCGTAAACCGCATCAAAGCGGTGGTGCCGGGGCTTATCGGTTCCTGGCCCGGGACCATGGGGTGGGTCCTTGCAATACTGCTCGCAGCCTGGCTCATCAAAAGGATTTACAGAAAGCGGGACCCGCACTACGATGGACGATAATAGATCTTACGCACTGGTTTATGGAAGCGAGGGGTGGAGAATGCGTTTCACAAAAATCCTTAATCTGGCGCTACTGGTGTTTTTCATTGCAGGCGCGCCGTCGGCAGTCGCGCTGACCGAGGAAGAAAACAACAATATCGATTTGTACCAGCGGCTTGCGCCGGGAGTCGTAAATATCACCAGCACGGTCATCGAGCACGATTTCTTTTTTAACGTGATTCCCCGAAAAGGTACCGGATCGGGCTCGATAATCGATTCGCGCGGCTACATTATGACAAACAACCATGTGATCGGTGATGGAAAGCTGGAAGTCACCCTGGCCGACGGCAAGAAATATACTGCAAAGCTCATAGGCTCCGATCCGGATACCGATCTCGCGGTGCTCAAGATAGAGGCTCCAAAAGAGAGCCTGACTGTAATCCCGATGGGCGATTCCTCTGCCCTTAAAGTCGGCCAGAAAGCCATGGCCATCGGCAACCCTTTCGGTCTTGGCCAGACCCTTACGGCGGGTGTGGTGAGTTCCGTCGGACGTACCATGAGGTCCGAAAACGGCACTCTGGTCGAGGACATAATCCAGACAGATGCCTCTATCAATCCCGGGAATTCAGGAGGGCCGCTGATAGACTCGTCCGGCAATCTGATCGGTATCACCACGGCTATTTTCAGTCCGACCGGAGCGAGCGTGGGAATAGGTTTCGCCATTCCGGTCAATACGGCGAAAAGGATAGTAAGTGAATTGATCGAGAAGGGCTATTACAGCTATCCGTTTCTGGGGGCAACTCTTATGAACCTTTTCCCGGATATCGCAGAGGTGCTGAGACTTCCCGTCAAGTCGGGGGCAATGGTAATCGAGGTTACTCCCGGCGGGCCTGCCGATAAGGCGGGATTAAAAGGGGGCAACAAGCGGGCGCAAATCGGAAATAACATCGTAATCGTCGGGGGAGATGTGATCGTAAGCGTTAACGGGTCTCCGGTGCAGGATGCCGACGCAGCGATCCGGGAAGTTCGCAAATTGCGTCCCGGCATAGATGTCCGGATGGGAATAGTTCGCTGGGACGGTACATCGGAAACGGTAACCATAACCCTGGGAGAAAAACCGCGGGGCGCCAAGGCGAGGCAGCCCTGAACCGGCAGGAGATCGATCTTTTGCTCCATGTCGGGTGTAATCCAACAGCCTTGATCCTTCAGCGGATTCACATTTCGATTTGACATCGAGCCCTGCGAATCTGAAGATGGAAGGCTTGAGACATCAGTCGAAAAAATACGGAGAACCGGTATGGAAATGGCGAGTTTGCTCACGCACCGCAGCCCGCGCCCGATCACCCTGGCGATCATGGACGGAGTAGGGTATCGAGAGGATACGCTGGGGAATGCGGTCGCAAGCGCCTGCACCCCCAATCTGGATTGGCTGCTTGCCAACTGTCACTACCGTCTGCTTCGTGCGCATGGCACAGCGGTCGGCCTTCCCTCCGATCATGACATGGGCAACTCGGAGGTCGGACACAATGCGTTCGGGGCAGGCAGGCTATACCCCCAGGGGGCAAAACTGGTCAATCGGGCACTCGAAAGCGGCGGCATTTTCCAGGGGCGGGGCTGGGGAAGCCTTGTCCGGCACTGTTTCGAACACAACGGTGCAATGCATTTTCTGGGGCTGCTCTCGGATGGAAATATTCACAGCCATATCAAGCACCTGGAGGCAATGCTCGATCACCTTGCTTTCAACGACAAGCTGCCTTGCGCTCGTGTGCACGTTCTGCTCGACGGGCGTGATGTTGCCGAGACTTCTGCTCTCGAATACATCGGCAGGCTTGAGAGCCTTCTGCAAAAGCTAAGAGAGCAGGCCGGTGTTGACTACCGCGTGGCAAGCGGCGGCGGGCGGATGAAGATCACCATGGACCGTTACGGGGCTGACTGGTCCATGGTAGAGTTAGGTTGGAAGACCCATGTTGCAGGCAAGGCAGCCGGGTTTCCTTCCGCAGAAGCGGCCGTCAAGACTTATCGAGCGGAAAAACCGGGTATCATAGACCAGGACCTTCCGCCATTTGTAATTGCCGATGAATCCGGGGAACCCGTGGGCCCGATCCGCGATGGAGACGCGGTTATATTCTTTAACTTTCGCGGAGACAGGGCTATAGAGATAAGCCGCGCTTTCGAAGATGAGCAGTTTCCTTATTTCGAGCGGGTACCGCGTCCAAAGGTGGCTTATGCCGGAATGATGGAATATGATACGGAATTGCACATTCCGCGGAACTACCTGGTTGAACCTCCACACATCGAACACACCATCGGCGAGTACCTGTCTGTTCATAACGTGACGCAAATGGCGATCAGCGAGACTCAGAAGTACGGGCATGTCACTTATTTCTGGAATGGGAACAGGTCCGGAAAAATAGACGCAAGACTCGAAGAGTATGTCGAGGTCCCTTCGGACAGGGTGCCGTTCGAGGAGCGGCCGTGGATGAAGGCTGCTGAAATTACCGACAAAACGGTTCAAGAAATCCTCTCGAAAAGCTTCGATTTAATCAGGCTCAACTATCCCAATGGAGACATGGTTGGGCACACGGGCATCTATCAGGCGGTCGAGATTGCGGTCGAAACAGTCGATCTGTGCCTGGGAAGACTGATAGAAGCTACGCGGAAGGCTGAAGGCATCCTGATCGTAACGGCAGACCACGGCAATGCCGAAGAGATGTTCGAGCTCGATAAGAAAACCAAAATGCCCGCCCGGTATCCGGACGGCAGCATCAAGGCCAAGACCGCGCATACTTTGAACCCGGTCTGGTTCATTGTCTATGATCCGTCTGGAGGCGACTGCATCACCTTCGACCCGGAAATTAAAAATCCAGGTCTGACCAACGTGGCCGCGACCATCATGCAACTGCTGGGCCTGGAATCGCCCGAAATCTACGACCCGCCCTTGCTTTTGTTCAAAAAGTAACGCCGGCGGCGCAAAAAAAGGTAGTGGTATGGTATACGCAAAAAATGGGTCGTTGACGGTAGCACCGTCTCCCACGGCGGCGAAAAAAAAGAATAAACCCTTTAAACCAAATCACGGAGTTCAGCATGGAAAAGCCGATAGAAAATTTCTGGTCTCTAAGGCTGGCTAACCTGAAAGAGGAACTTGAAGCAAACAATTTTGAAGTCCACATAGCCGAAAATGTCGATGCCGCAAAGAAAATCGTCAAAGAAATTATTCCCGGGACCGGGGCCAGGAGCATCTCGTGGGGCGGTTCGGCTACCTACGTCGAAACCGGGCTGTATCAGGAGCTAAAGGATTATCCGGGACTCGAGGTCCTCGACACCTACGAAAAGGGGATAAACCCTGCTGAAATGCACGAACGAAGAAGACGCGCTCTTTTGGTAGACCTTTTTATTACAGGGACCAACGCGGTAACCGAGACCGGAAAACTCGTAAATCTCGATATGATCGGCAACCGGGTAGCAGGCTTAACTTTCGGTCCCGGAAACGTCATCGTTCTTGCAGGACGCAATAAAGTCGTCCCCGATATAGAAGATGCCATGCTGAGGATAAAAAATTACGCGGCCCCGACAAACTCGATGCGTCTGGACAAGAAGACCCCGTGTGCGAAAAGTTCCGTGTGCGAAGAATGCCGCAGTATCGACCGGATTTGCAACACCTGGACGATAACTGAAAAGTCATTTCCAAAGGGCAGAATCAAAGTTGTGCTCATAAACGAAGACCTGGGACTGTAGCCGGGCCGGCAAAATTTCAGCGCCCCCCCCTGGAAAAGGGATGCGGTGAAGCGTTGAACCAGTTGCCTGGGGCTTGCCAGAATGTCATAAATCGGGTAGATTGTGCTTTTTCGCCCCCGTAGCTCAGGTGGATAGAGCACGAGATTCCTAATCTCGGTGCCGTGTGTTCGAATCACGCCGGGGGCACTGATTGAATGGGACTGGTGGTGTGTTTGGTGGGGAACTTGGCGATTTCCCAATCATTCCGCCACCTTGTCTTTTTTGAACACGAGATTGGTTGGTCTCGTTGCCGTTTGGCTGTCCCCTTAGGAAATGTAGCCCTGTCTTCTTCTGGAATGTCTGATTCTTCCCATTTCTAAACTATCTCCCTTTCGATTGATCATTCTGTTCTTTCAACGACATTGGGAAAACATACTGTCGATGATGAGTTCCTCAGCGATTTAAAGCATCTCATCGGCGCCAGGAAAGAGGGCTCTGTGTTTCAAGCACTACTGGGCCAGGCGGCATGGCAGCTGATCCAAAAAGGCAACGCAATGAAAGAAAAATATGAGCGTATAAAGCTGCTGCAGACCGCCCCTGACGGGTTACAGTTGGACCCATTATCGGCGCCCTTTGCAGCTTGATTCGTCGAATTGTGAAGAGAAAAAATTATGTTTGCGAATAGCACGATTTATCCTTTAGTTTGACTTCGCATATAGGAGCTATACGTAACAAATCCTGTTTGTATGAATGATGTTAAGTGGTTATTGCGACTTGGCGCTTCGGCATCCCTTTTCTGCTTTTCATATGATGAAAGCTTTTGAAAAGTTTCTTTGACTGGATTTACGCCTCTTCCAATTTTGAAACCGCATTTAGAATGTGGCGGTTGGAAGCGGCGTACCAGGGGACCTTCTGAAGAAAAACTCTGGGAACATTATTGCCTCCTTTCTGAGTATTCACCACAAATAACAGGCATATAATGCCACAAATCGTTCCAGAGTCACAAATCCATTTTGTTACGTCCAGAGGAGAGATGTAGCAACTTTCCGATTTGCCCTCTGAGTTGCGAGGCCGAGATGATTATCAAGGACTATTGATGCGTTCATTTCAGCGTCTTATCTTCATTACCAAGGTGACCATCAGAGGCAGGTCCTATCATTGCGATTTTTCTTCTGACTTGCTATATCCTCAGAGAGGCTTAAATACCAAGGGCCTACTCTGACTACGTTCCTGTTCAGGAACATTTTCGATATTTTCAATATGGTATATGAATAGGCCTTCCCTCCATTTTATCAGCTTACTCCGGTACTGAGGGGGAGACGTGCGCAATACTCCGAGAACCAAGACAAAAGCTGTCCCCACTAAATTGACTATTCCCAACAGTGAAACTGTCCTTCCACGTGAGCGGCTCTTTCAGTTGATTGAACGATGCCGCTACAAGAAGGTTATCTGGATTTCAGGCCCGGCGGGATCGGGCAAGACAACTCTCGCTGCAAGCTATATGCAAACCTGCAACGCCCCTTGCCTCTGGTATCAGCTCGATGAGGTAGATGCCGATATCTCCACCTTTTTCTACTATATGGGGCTTGCCGCAAGGAGAATCTCACCCAGGAACCGAACACCTCTTCCACTCCTTACTCCCGAATACCTTCTTGGCATTCCCGGCTTTGCTAAACGCTTCTTTGAAAAGCTCTGTGAGAAACTGATCGCCAAAAGCCGCACCCGGACCTCCGAAGACCGGAGTCCTGCAATCGTATTCGACAATTACCAAGACGTGCCGGAGGATTCCCTGTTCCATGGCATAATCTTTTCCAGTCTTTCCTCAATCCCCAGGGGAGTGAACGTATTTGTCCTTAGCAGGGACGATCCGCCTCCAGCCTATGTCAACCTTCGGGCGGCAGGCGAAATGGCTCTTCTGGGCTGGAAAAATCTGCGGCTCACGGCCGATGAGTCCGATGATATTGCGAGGCTCAAGGCAGGAAAAGATCTCGAAAGCCAGACCCTCTCAGCCCTGCGCAAAACCTGCGACGGGTGGGTTGCGGGACTGGTGTTGCTACTCGAAAGCCTGCAAATCGAAGATCCTGATTTCCAGCCGCCCGGCTATCTTCCGCGAGAGGAAATCTTCGATTATTTTGCTACGGAACTTTTCGACAGGAGTTCTCCCGATGTCAGGGACTTTTTGCTCAAGACCTCATTTTTTCCCAAAATGAGTGGCCGTACGGCCGAGGAGCTTAGCGGAAACAGAAGAGCTTCGCGCATATTAAACGATCTCAATCGGAAAAACTATTTCACAACCATCTACGCCTCACACTGCCAGACATTCGAGTATCATCCGCTTCTACGGGAATTTCTCCTTAATAAGGCAAAAGAAACCATTACTGCGGTGCGGTATGCCGCGATCAGGCGTAAGGCCGCAATGATACTTGAGAAGGAAGGTTATATCGAGGACGCCGCCGCTCTGTTCCTGAAGGCTGAGGAATGGCCCGATGCCGCCAGGATGGTCCTCACCAATGCTCCCGCTTTCATTTCTCAGGGCAGATGGCAGACGCTGCTGGGCTGGATCGTGGCGCTTCCTGAGCACGTGAGGCAAAATGAACCATGGCTGCTCTATTGGATGGGCGTTTGCATGTTCCCAACATCTCCCGATATGGCCAAGGACTGCTTTGCCGGAGCCCTTGGGCAATTCAGAAGCCGCCGGGATGCAGCAGGCTCATTTCTTTCTCTGTCCGGAATGCTGGACTTGGTTACCCTCAGATCTGATACGTTTTATGAGTTGGACCGATTGATTCTTCTGGCCGATGAAATTCTCAAAGAATTTCAACATCAATTTCCATCTCCAATGATCGAGTCACTGATGGTTGCCAGCATGTTATTAGGATTCATGCTGAGGCAGCCCAACCACCCTTCTTTCGAGTACTGGGAGAACCGAGGTTTTGCCTTGGTGGGGAGCACATCGGACCTGGACTCGGCACTCCGTATAGTGCTTGCATTGTCGATGTATCGTGTGTTTTCCGGGGAGTTAGAAAAAGCAGAGATTATTTTTGCCTCATTAGACAAAAGAGTCGATTTGAATCATGCCGCCCCAATGGCCATACTATCTTATTGGCACACGAGGGCCATTTACCACTGGCTTTCGGCAGATTTTGATCAAAGCCGACGGGCGGTGGAAGATGCGATTGCATTGGCCAATTCCTCAGGTGTGCATATGATGGATTCACTCTTGCTCGGGGACGGCGCGGCCTGCGCCCTCAGCATGGGAGACATCTCAACAGTGGATCGACATCTTGAGAAAATGATTGAATCTCTTTCAACTAAACCCAGCGCATGTGCTGAAGCTTTTTATAACGCTCTGAAGGCATGGAAATGTCTTCTTCGAGAAGAATTTCTCCCGAGCGTCTTCTCATGCCGACTTGGCCATTAAATTCGGCATTGCGATGGGTGGGCCCTTCATGATCCCGTACGCCTATTTGGTCAAGGCAACAGTCATGCATGAGTTGCATGACGATGCAGAAGCGTACATGCATATTTCAGAGGTGTGGAAGATTTGCAATACTGTACGCATGTACCAGGCCGAATTTATGACTCTCTTGTTAGAAGCGCGGATCGCGTTCGACCGTGGGGATGAGACGTTGGGGAAGATCTCCTCCGCAGGGCCATGGCTCTTGGAAAAGAGCACGGATATGTCAGTGGGTATTTTTGGGTGAACTCCACGATAGCAAACCTTTGTGCAAAAGCTCTGGAACATGATATCGAGATCGACTATGTACAAAATCTCATGCGCAGGCGAAACCTCATTCCCGATGTCCCTGTGCTGCACCTGGAGAACTGGCCCTGGCCGCTTAAGATACACACACTTGGGCGGTTTGAGATGGCAAGGGATTCACAGACCATCAGGTTCACTGGAAAGGTGCAGCAGAAACCGCTGCTCCTGCTAAAAGCCTTGATCGCTTTCGGGGGCCGGGAGATAAAGGAGGAGCAGCTATGCGATGCCCTCTGGCCAGATAGCCAAGGCGATTTGGCACACCTCTCTTTTGAAACCACGCTCCACCGTCTGCGCAAGTTGATCGGCAAAGACGGGGCTTTTCAATTTAATGAAGGCAAGCTGACGCTCGACGTGCATTCCTGCTGGGTGGATGCATTCGCGCTCAGGAAGGTGCTTGATGAGGCTGAAGAGTTGTGGGGCTTGGTTCAGTCTCGGGCCGACTCCAGATTGCTGCAGAGTACTGTAGCACAAGCGATTCATCTGACCCAGAGAGCAATCGCCCTCTACAAGGGGCATTTTTTTGAAAGCGAACCGGAACACCCCTGGATGCTTTCTCCGAGAGAGCGGTTGCGGGCGAAATACCTTCGCGGCGTTGAAGCCCTCGCCAGCCATTGGGAAAATACCGGAGAACTGGGAAAAGCTATAGAATGCTGCGAAAAAGCTCTCGAAGTGGACGATCTCGCCGAAGAACTATATAGACACCTCATCATTTGCTATCAGAAGCTCGGCTTCCAGGCGAAGGCCTTTGCGGTGTACACGCGCTACTGCTCAGCGGTGGAAACCGGGTTCGGCATAAAGCCGTCGCCCTTGATCGAATCCCTCGTTAAGAATAAGAAATGATCACTCCATGTGAGAAAGACTGCCAATAGAAGATTGCGCCACGTCGTTGGCAGAGATCACCAAGGTCACACTCAGAATTTCCAATATTCCAGAATTTCTTTAAGAATCCCTGCCTGTATTCCCGAACTAATCACGCAATGAGCATGGAGTTTATCGTTCTCTGCCTCGGTTTTTTTATTTTCCCCGGTAAGCAGAATCCGTATGCCATCTGTAAGTCCCTCTGCATTATAGTCGAGTGGCGCTCGGCAGGATACAGTCAGGAAGACGACCATGGAAGACAACGGGATTTCCATTTTTGAAATGTGGGAATCGGAAGGTTCGGGAAGGATTCCGGGAATGTCGGAAATACCAGGCATAACGAAGGTCTATATCCGAACATTGTCTGATCATTCGCAGGAAGTACAATAGCTCCTGGCGGCAATTCAGAAAGGAGGATTCCCATGAATACAACCGAATGCAAAATCGGATTTGTAGCAACTGCCTGCATTGCGCTCTTTTTATTATCACTCTGTGCAGCCTGTTAATCTGGGGAAATGCTCATATCGGAAATATAGATTACAAATCCCTGGATCATGCTACTGAGTTGATGAGACCAGTGCTGGAGTGAACGGTATTTGCTTACGCACGTTCGATTAAGACGCCCACCCAGAAGAACTGGGCGACAGTCTAATGGCCTTATTTATCCATAATGTGGCAATAGCGCCGTCGCCTAACAGGTGCGTCATACCAAGGGCCGAACTTGTACATCGGAGGAGCGTTCATGAATCCTCTACTTCTTCCATTAATCTTCCCGGCATTAAGCGTCATTGTCTATATAGACGAATTGACTGCAGAAGAACCTGATGGACTGAGGGTGGTGATATATGTTTTGGCGGGTATAGTAAGCTGTCTCTCCATGGGATATTGCGTTGATTTATGAAGGTTTGAGAAACTGGATAAAAAGATGAAGGGGCCTGAGTCTTTCCATCGGAGTTGTGATTTTATAGCCCGGAATGCGATCCTATGCAGGAAAGACGGATTCAATGGATACATACATGGCTGACCTTATTATTGCTTGCATTGCTGCGTTTACAATTATTTACATTGTATGCAGCATACTAATCTCGGGACACCCTACTATTAAGATCGATGACTACCGATCTCCGGGCCATTTTTGAGATGATGAGACCAATCCTTCCTGGATTAAAGAAGGATGAATGCGTTGTACAGATGCTTGACGCTGGCGGGAAAATTTCCATTGCATTCGGAGTAATTTTGCGATCCGCTAACAATCATTAGAAGCTGAATTTCCCCTGGATTGCCAGCGCAACAACCGTAGAGGGACCAAGCTTTTTGACTTTCGAACAGCACCCGAAACAGCAAAGGAGGTCGAAATGGCTGAAACAATGGAAGGATGCGTGATGTTGGCTCTATCCACGTTCAGAAAATCCGAACTAGCCGTCCATACCGCAATCCAAAAAGCAAAAAGTATCGGGGAGCTACTCGTCGTTTTCGTTGCCGATGTTAATCTGGCCCAATACTTCATTGGCGCGGAGCATGGACTTCACGAGGATCTGGAGCGCTCGTGCGAGGCCGATTTACTGAAGCTGCACGAAAAAGAGGGCCGAGGATACGTTGCGGAGATCGCTGCAAAAGCCGAACTGGAAGACGTCGAGATGAAAGCGATTATCGAGGTCGGCCCGTTTGCCGATATCTGCTATCAGGGCCGGTTACAAAGTGAGCCATTTTGACCGGCGAGAAGGCAGGCCAGTCCTTCCGGTTTAGAAATAGGCCAGTTTGCTTTCCATTTGGTTGACTTCGCATGCGCGAAGTCCTTTTACTTCCAAGTCCTTCTACTTCTTTTAATTCCGATCCTCCCGCGTTTTTTCACATTCAAACTTTTACCGTCCTTTTTGATCTTCGGGAATGGCGCAATCCTACTATGGTTTTCTTGAGGAGAGAAACCATGAGGGTTCGATGCGCTTGTTGCAGGTCCTGGTTTGTTCCCGATCCGCGTGTAAAAAACCAACGCTTTTGCAGCAAAAAAGAATGCCAACGTGCTCGCAAGACTTTATGGCAGAGGCAAAAGCTGGCGAACGATTCCGACTATCAAGCAGATAAGCTCGATTGTCAAAGAGCCTGGCGGAATGGAAATCCGTCGTATTGGAAGAACTGGAGAGCCGGCCATCCCGAGTATGTGGAAAGAAACCGCAAGCTCCAGGAAGAACGCCGGGGGCGGGGCAAAAACAGCGTTGCAAAGATGGACGCGACAGGACCACTTTCCTCAATAAAGACGGGAGATTACTACATTGTCCCCGACCTCTCGGATTGCGTTGCAAAGATGGACGCGTCGGCACGAAAAGTTCGTTTAATTTTAATGGCTTAAGGAGAAGTTTTCTCCGTTGCAAAGGAGGACTCGATGGACTCTCGGGGTACTCGCCTTGTAATGTGCTACCACGAGGGAAAGGAGGTGAACCCGATGATAGAAAAAAGGATTTTATGCCATGAGCGTGTTCGCAAAATTGGAGGCGGGTTTGCCTTCATCGAGCATCGCTTTCTGCAGGGCGGCTTCCTTGTGAGCCTGGGCCACCATGAACTGCTCCTCTACGTCTTTCTTGTTCTGGCGGGGGACAGGCACGGGCTCTCGTTCTACGGATACGACAGAATATGCTCGCTTCTAAGGCTTACCCCGGAAGACTACATCGAAGCCAGAAACCTTCTCATCGATAAGGACCTTATCGCTTTCGACGGCACGCTGTTCCAGGTCCTCTCCCTTCCGGAAAAATCGGTCCCTTGCCAAAAACCCTTGCTCAAGACTCCGGACGATATGGAAAGAAGCGATCCGGCCACCGTCGCGCAGATATTTTCCCGGTTATGCGGAGAGAAGCGATGATAGACAGGCGGATTATTTTTGAAATCCATCGGCTAAAAGACCTCGGTCTTACTGACAGAGGCATTGCCAGAAGCCTTAAACTCAACCGGGAGACTGTAGCCAGATACCTCAATGACCCCAATCCGCAAAAAGCTCCGATACAGAGGGCAAGCAAACTCGATTCCTTCAAGGATCAGATCGCAAAGATGCTCGATATCGATCCCGAAGTAAGCGGAGAGGTGATCCGCCGGCAACTTGTTCTTCTCGGGTTTACCGGCGGAAAGACTATCCTGAACGACTATCTGCAGACGTTGCGAGGAAACTGGAAGGATAATCGCCCCTTCATTCGTTTCGAATCAGCTCCCGGAGCTCAAATGCAAATTGATTGGGGTCACTTCGGGGCTCTAACTTACGGCAATACCCAACGCAAGCTCTACTGCCTGGCTTTGATCGAGTGCTACAGTCGTATGCTCTACCTGGAATTTACGCATTCACAGAGGCAGGAAACTCTGCACCGCTGCCTTCTGAATGCCTTTAATTTTTTCCATGGCACATGCAAAGAACTCGTGCATGACAATATGTCAACCGCCGTAATCGAGCGCGAAGGCCCTATCATCCGATATAACGAAGCTTTCCTGACATTCTTGTGCCACTTCCATATCACACCTTACGCCTGCAATCCGGCACAACCACACGAGAAAGGAAAAATCGAAAAAGGCGCCATCAACTATATCCGAAACAGTTTTTGGCCGCTCAGAACGTTCAAAGACCTGGACGATGTTCAGGTTCAAGCAGATCTCTGGAGGGATAGCGTTGCCAATGTGCGCCTTCATCGCACAACCGGAGAACGCCCGGTTGATCGCTTTAAGCCCGAAGACTTAAGGGCTTTGCCCGACTTGCCGCCGGATTGCCGCGATACAGCCGATGCAAAAGTCCACTCGGACTTCTGCATACATTTTGACGGCAACACCTATACGATTCATCCCTGGCTCATCGGAAAACATGTCACGGTAAAGGCTGACTCCAAAACCGTAAGCGCATACTTCAAAGAAAAACTCGTTGCCGTCCACAATCGGTCATGGGAAAGGCACAGGAGAATCGAACTGCCGCAACACTACGAAGAGGCTCGAAAACATCGCTATAAACAGTGGCTGTCCGAAGACGTCGCAATTTTTATCAGTCTGGGCGAGGAGGCCAAAACCTATGTAGAGCGTCTTGCTACGACCCACCAGCCACTGAAGAAAAGCATCGGAAGGCTCCTTGCCTTAAAGGACGAGTATGGCTCCGCCTCGCTGGTTCAGGCGTTGCGAAAAGCCATCTCTCACAATGCCTATGGAGCCGACTATATCGAGAATATCCTTTACCAGGAGATGACACCTCAGAGGGAACACCCACCCGTCAGACTCAACCAGGAAGCCTTGAACCGCATACGGCTCCAGGAACCGTCGCTTGCCGACTATGACGCCTTTGTGGTCAGAAAGAGAAAAGACTCATGACCGATGCGGATCGTTTAAAGGAAAAGCTCATAAAGCTGTATCTAAAAGGCATGGCCCAACAACTGGATACAGTTTTACAAGAGGCTCGGGAGAAAAACCACAGCATAGCATCCTGTCTGCACCGCCTGGCTGATCTTGAGCTGGAAAAGCGTCGTCAGAGCGCCATAAAACTCAGGTGGGACCAGGCGAAGATCCCCGGAAAAGTCAGTATCGATCAGTTCGACTTCGAACACCACAAAACAAGAAAGGAACAAAAGAGCAGGATCTTGAGCCTGCTTGATCTGGAGTTTTTACGAGAGAGCGCGGACGTCATCCTGATAGGCAATCCGGGCACGGGCAAAACTTTCCTGGCAAAATGCATTGCCTGCGCGGCATGCAACGCTAACATGAAAGTGCTGTTTACCAGCGCCATGGACATGGTCAACCAACTGATCGCTGCCGAGGCTGACCGCTCTCTTTTGAAAAAACTCCACTATTATCAATCGCCGGCACTCCTTGTGGTGGACGAGCTTGGATATCTTTCCCTTGGCCAGCAGGGGTCCGACTTCTTCTTCCAGGTCATCAGCGCACGGCATCAAAACAGGTCGACAATACTTACGACCAACCTGCCGTTTGCCGACTGGGGGAAGATCTTTGACTCAACAACTGCGGCCACAGCGATTGCAGATCGACTCGTACAGCGCTCCGAGGTCCTGATACTGGAAGGAACAAGCTATCGAAGGAAGGAAAAGTAAACCGATCTAAAACATCAAAAACCACCCGCCGGGTAGAGCCTCACACGCTCCCCGGATTCGCTTGTCCCTATTCCGGTGACAACCACGCACACCTGCGCCCGAACATGCCACTGGCCTGATTCCAGGCCGGTCATTTTGGCCGGTTTCTTGACCGGCGCTAATAAACCTATAGGAAAAGGGCTTTGGGGATCTGATCAGTGGATAACGGGAGGGTTGGGCTTCGCTCCACTCGTCCTGCTAGCTTTATGGATGACATTTGGCACGCCCGTGCATACCATGGTGAGCTATGGCGCCCGGACCTGACCTGTGTAAACCATCGGCACACAGACCAATTTGGGGGGGATGGCGGAGGACCTGCTGTGGAGTCTCCCGGAATGCGCGGTCTTCTCAGTGGCTGAGGTTTATTAGTCTGGATTTCAAGGCGACTAATGGATCGCATCCTTATGTTCATTCCACCAGTCTAAATGTTTGGTCACTTCGAGTGGTTTAAAACTGTCTTCCGATTCTTGTATAAAGTAGCGCCCGGCATATTCAACAGCTTTTAAACTTTCATCGGCGGTCATAACGTCCACCAGGAACTGCATTTTCTCTTTTTTGGATAGATCGGGCCGTTGCATCAAATATTCTAAAAAGGGCCATCTCAAATTAGACTGAGCAGCCAGGTACAGTTGCCGAAGTTCTTCCAGATTAAATGTCTCGGGATGGATGCCCTGGTTCCATACGATTCCTCCGCTGGGATACCACGGCTGATCATGCAACTCGACAACAGAAAGCCACGAATTTAACGCAGCCTCGGAAAAAGAATATTGTTTATCTCTGGACCACACTTCTAATTGATCGAACGCTTTTCTATCATCCTGATGAGCGGCAATAGTTGTATTGATAAAAGTAAGTGACGTCTCATACGTATGGATTGCCTCTAATCCTTGACTGATCGTATTATCCAATGTTGACAACCTATCATTCGCAACATCATTCTTTTTAGCGATGTCATCGATAAGCCCTTGTGCTTCAGCCGCGGCTTTGGCTACCAGATCGATTGCAGCCTGTTGGGTTTCGACTCGCTTCCGGATATCTGAAATAGCTTTAGCATCGGTGTTGGCTTCGTTCGCACGGGTCTTGATAACGGCCACGTCTTTTCGAGTAATATCAATGATACGTTCACTAAAAAACAGAGAAAGTCCGGCGACCAATACAACAAGGAAAAAGGTAACCCCAACCGTGCCTGACTTGAGCTTTCCCTTTGTTAAGGCCCAAAGCCAGGTGTAACCGCCAAATATGGCAGCAACGATGATTACTAAGCTAATTGCCTGAACCATATTAATGCCCTCAATGTGTCTCGAAAAGTTCCGGTGGGCTGCGCTACCGCTTAGCCCACCCTACGATCCTTTTCATGGTTTCAGGGTGTTCCGAAGGGGACGTGAGATACTGTCTCGACTTAAAGACGCTGGACCCCGGCCTAAAACCCCACCGGGATGACGTATGGCGCGTACTATCCACGTGGATAAATATGGAGCATGCCAACACTCCAGCCGCTTTAAGCGGCCACTGGTTTTCCGGACCGTCGGCTTGACCGGCGGTATATGACTGTGCGGCCAGTCGCCAAATATGAGGAGTAAACCACGAACTTTAGCGCAGGACAATAGAAATCGGGTGGGAGAGGCACTTGGCGCAGGTAAACCTCCGGTTCTGCCGGCGGACTCGCGGAGTTCGACATTTCCGGGAATGACACTGGGTTCCGGCCAAAAGCATGCCGGAATGACGACATTGGAGCCTGACCTTTCGTGGAGCTTTAAGCTGCTCTTAAGGTAAATGATTCGTAATCATTGACCGTCTTAAGCCATAGGGGGCTGGACCCCGGCGTAAAAACCCCGCCAGGGTGACGTATGCCGCGCACTATCCACGTGGATAAATAGGGAGCATGCCAACGCCCCGGCCGCTTTGAGCGGGCACTGGTTTTAAGGCCTCCGGCTGGGCCGGAGGTATATGGCTCCATCGGAAGTCTCTCAAAATCATTGACAGGTATCCGCAGTCCTCAATTATGATTTGAATAGAAATGGTTGGAATCAAAATTAGTTGAACCGGAACGAATTGTATCGATCAGAGGTATCATGGATAAATCACCCTCAACGAACATCCGCCAGCTTTTAGGCAGCCGGCTCGGCTATGCCTCCCGGCAATGGCGGCGAGCGGTGGACGAGCGGTTGCTGCCGTTCGGCCTCACGGAAGCGACATGGTTGCCCCTTGTGTATGTAGCTCGGGGTGGGACGCCGATGCGGCAAAAGGATCTGGCGGAGGTGATCGGTATCGACAGTTCCACACTGGTCCGCCTGATCGACGCCCTTGACCAGGCAGGGCTGATCGAGCGCCGGACCGACGGTGACCGCCGCGCCAGGTTCCTTTGCCTCACGCCGCGCGGCCGTGCGCTGGTTGCAGAGGTGGAAGCCGCTACCGCCGCAGTCCGCCAGGAGATTCTTGCCGGCATCAGCGATGACGAACTGACGGTCGCCCTGAGCGTGATAAATCGCATCTGCGCAGCGCTCACAGTGGCGCGCGCGCCTGAACGGGCGGACGTGTGATGAACGACGAAGTTTCGCAGACATCCGTGCGGGGTGGCACGGTTCCACGCAAGGCTGTGCTGGCCGCGGTACAGCGCTTCGCCGGCCCGGTAGCGGTGCTCCTCTTTTTGCTGGCCGTTTTACTAACCGGCGGCCGCTGGCTGTTCCACCGGCTGACGCATGTCGATGAGAACGACGCGCAGATGGCCGGTGAGGTCATCACCATCGCCAGCCGGCTGGATGGATGGCTCGTCGTCCGGCCGGTGATGGAGGGAGATCGAGTCGGCAAGGGGCAGGTGCTGGGCGAACTGGACACGCGCGACGCCAAGCTAAGGCTGGCAGCGCTCGAGGGCAACGTGGCAGCGCACGACGCCCAGATTCGCCAGACGACGATCCAACGCGACACAATGCAGCAGACGACTACGGCAGAGATCGACGATGCCCGGGCACAGATCGCAGTTGCCGAGGCGGCTATGGCGGTGACAGGGCACCAGGCGGACCTCGCCCGCGCGGACTTTGTCCGCGCCGATCCGCAACTTGCCCAAGGCGCCATCTCCCGGCAGAGTTGGGACCATGCGCGCAGCACGCAGCTACAGCAGGAGGCGACGGTGCGCCAGGCCAATGCGCAGCTGGCCGCCCGTCGGGCGGCCCTGGCGCAAGCGACCGCCAGGCTTGGCCAGGTGACCATGCTGGAGCAGCAGATCGAGGTGCTTCATGCCGAGCGTGATGCCCTCGCCGCGCAGGCCGACCAAGTTCGCCAGGAGATCGCCGACCGCACCTTGCGCGCTCCCTGCGATGGGATCGTCGATCGCACCTTCATCCATGCGGGCGATTACGTGCAGGCCGGACAGTGGCTGATGATGATGCACGATCCGGATGACGTGTGGGTGGAAGCCAACGTCAAGGAAACAGCGGTCGGCAGAGTGCGCGTCGGCCAGTCGGCGAACGTGATGGTGGACGCTTATCCGGAACTCGTGCTGCACGGCCGGGTGTTGCGCGTCGGCAACGCGGCCACCAACCAGTTCGCCCTGCTGCCCAGCCCGAATCCCTCGGGCAACTTCACCAAGATCACCCAGCGAGTGCCGGTCCGCATCGCCATCGACAAACCTGAGCATGACGTGCAGCCAGGTCTGATGGTGGAGGTGTCGATCGATGTCGCCCATTGAGGCCTATGCCGCGCGCTTCGGCGCGGGCTATAAATGGTTTGCAACCATCACGGTTATGCTCGCTACCATCTCCACGACCGCGGCTTCCACCATGGTCAATGTGGCGATGCCGGACATCATGGGTGCGTTCGGCCTGGGGCAGGACCAGGTGCAGTGGCTCTCCACCGGCTTCCTGGCTTCGATGACGGCGACCATGCTGCTAACCGCCTGGTCGCTCGGCCGGTTCGGCTACCGGTTGGCCTTTCTTGGCGCGTTGGCGGTGTTCATCGCCGGCTCCATCGCCGGGGCGGTGAGCGGCAGCGGCAGCGAAGTCATCCTGGCGCGCGTGCTGCAAGGCATGGGTTCAGGGCTGATCCAGCCGGTGGCGATGGTGGTGATGTCGGAGGTTTTTCCGCGCGAGCAGCGCGGGCGGGCGATGGGCATCTATGGCATTGGCGTGGTGCTGGCGCCGGCGCTCGGCCCTACCCTGGCCGGCTTCCTGGTCGATGAATACAGTTGGCGCTACGTGTTCCTGGCGATCGTTCCGGCGTGCGTGGCCGCGATGGCGGCCGGGGTGGTGTTCCTGCCGGGCCGCGATACCCGGCGCGGGATTGCATCGCTTCGTTTCGACGGCTTCGGTTTCTTCTTTCTGGCGGCCTTCCTGGTCTGTTTGCTGAGCGCACTCTCCAATGGGCAGCGCGAGGGGTGGGACTCCGATCTGATCCTGGCCCTGTTCGCGGCCGCGCTCGCCTCCGGCGTCGCCTTCGTTGCCTGGGAACTGACGTACCGGTTGCCGCTGCTAAACCTGCGGGTCTTCGCCAATTGCAGGTTCACGGCAAGCTGTCTGGTTGCCTTCGCACTCGGCGTGGGGATCTACGGGTCCACCTATGTCGTGCCGCTGTTCGTACAGCTCGTGCAGGGCTATACGCCGACTCGCTCAGGTTTGTTGCTGATGCCTGCCGGTTTCGTACTGGGGATTGTGTTCCCCGTGTCCGGGCGCCTCGGCGACCTGCTGCCGCCCTGGGCGCCGATCATGGCCGGGTTGGCGCTGTTCGGCCTGTCCAACTGGTTGTGCAGCGGCGCCGATGTGGACACGCCGTTCTGGTCTCTGGCCGGGTGGATGGTGGTGGGCCGCATCGGCCTTGGGCTGATTACGCCTTCACTGAATGCCGGCGCATTGCGCGCACTGCCGCCCGAGTTGCTGGCGCAGGGCTCGGGCACCGTGAATTTTGTGCGCCAGTTCGGCGGTGCGTTGGGAGTGAACCTGCTCTCCGTGCTGATCGACCAGCGGACGACCTTTCACGGTGACGCGCTCGCGCAGGCAATGACTCCCGCAACGCCTGCGGCCTATGCTGCGTTGCAGCGTCTCGGCCTGATGCTGCCGCACTGGGGCAATCCGTTCGGCACCCGCCTGCCCAGTGGAGCGCTGCCTGCCGGGATGGCCTACCTGGAGACCGTAATGGCTCCGAAGGCCCGGTTGTTGGCCTACCAGGACGGGTTTCTCGTCGTGGCCGTGATGTTCCTGGCCGCCTTGCTACCCGCCCTGCTGATGCGGCGGCGGGCCGGATGATGGGAGCTTACTTTCCAACTCCTCCCGTCCTGTGCGTTGGACAGGCGCTGCGGGTTGCGCGCCCGGCTTAGCCCACCGGGCTTTTTTGGGGTCCGGGTCCGCCCGGCGGGACGTGAGATACTACTTCGAGGTAAGCTGGCTACTCATCTGGTCGAGCACCGCATAGGCAATGCGGCGCTGGTTCTCATCGTAGAACTTGAGGTAATGGTATGCATCCGTGTTTTCGAAACCGCGAATGGTTTTATGTTCTCCTCCGAACCCCGGGTCGATCATTCTGACGCCGTTTTCGATTGCGTAGTCTATCGGGGAGTAGTAGCAGGTGTCAAAATGCAGGAAAGGTATCTCGCGGAAGCATCCCCAGTACCTGCCGTAAAGGGTTTGGGCTTTATTATAAAAAAGGGCCATCGCGACCCGTTTTCCAGACATTTGAGATACTGAAAAGCTGCATCTGTGGCTGAAGTTTCTGCCAAGAAGCATAAAGAAGGATTCACTGAGAAGAGGTCTTATGCCGAGGCCCATGTGTTTGGTCCAGGTACGCCTGTAAAGCATGTAGAGTTCCTGATAAAAAGAAAGCGGGGCACTCTGACCTTGAACCATTTCGATATGGATGCCGCTGTTCCCGATGGAACGGCGCTCCCGTTTTATCTTAGTCCTGCGGCTGGAGGCAAAGGAGCCCAGGAAATCATCGAAAGTGCGGTATCCGCGATTGAACCAGAGCGGGTGCGCACTGCTAAGCCGGATGTAGCCGTGTTCGGCCAGGATGGAGTGCAACCTGGAGTCGGGCGCGACAAAGTACAGCCGTGTTGTGGAAAATCCCCGGTCATTGGCGATGTCATCGATTTTGTCGAGTAAATCGGCATGAATCCTGGGCACATCCCTGGACGAGTCAACCAGGAAATCATAGCCCGGTATGGGTGTGTAGGGGATACTCCCCACCAGTCCGTAGCCGAAAGGCAAGCCTGTCAACTCGGTCAAAAACTCGATCAGCCCGCCGTCTCCGAATTCCACCGTGGCTCGATCCCGCTGATAAAGAGGCGCTATTGCGAAGATTTTCGATCCATCATAGAGAGCAATGTGTGCCGGGACATATCCTTTATCCGCCGAGATCGATCCTGACTTCTCCAGGGAGTACAGGTACTCGAACTCCAGCATTGGAGCTGAATTAAGAGCCAGGTTATTCCATTTTTCCGCTGAAATTTCTTCAATTCGCGAAAATATCTTTGCACGGGTTTCCATCTGGCAAAATCCACCCTTCCGTCCTATTTTAGACTTTGCGCCGAGCGAGTCCCACAAATACCTCATCGCAATTGTATCACAACTCTGAACAATGTGCCGGGAGCCTCGGTTTTCCCGGCGCGATAAAAAGCCCGAAGGAGATCAAAATGCTTCCAGATTCAATCTCTTCATTTATAGACGATAACCGGGAACACTTTGTGCGGGAACTGGCGCAATTCCTCTCTGTCCCCAGCGTCAGCACTCTCAGTGAGCATGATAAGGACATAATGAATGCAGCGGAATGGGTGCACGATCAGATAAAGAGGTTCGGATTCAACGCGAAAATTTATCCAACCAAACGGCATCCGGTAGTCTTGGGGCATTCCGCGGAGGTTACGGGTGCGCCGGTTTTACTGATTTATGGCCACTATGACGTCCAGCCGCCCGATCCTCTCGACGAATGGCAGACTCCTCCTTTCTCCCCCGATATCCGGGACGGCTATATATACGCCCGCGGCGCAAGCGACGACAAGGGACAGTTTCTCACCTACCTCAAAGCCATCGAAGCCGTACTGGGAGCAGGGCAAAAGCTGCCCCTCAACCTGATAATCCTGGCTGAAGGCGAGGAGGAAATCGGAAGCCCGGACCTTGAACCTTTTTTGATGCAGCATCGCGATGAACTGCGTGCCGACGCCGTCGTCATTTCAGACGGTTCTCAGTTTGCCCGGGGCATTCCGGCGATAGCTTACGGCCTGCGCGGCTTGAACTATATGCAGGTTGAAGTGCGGGGACCGCGTTTCGACCTTCATTCGGGTTCATTCGGCGGTATAATCGATAACCCCGCCCAAGTCCTGGTGGACATTCTCCAAAAGCTCAAAAGCCCCGATGGGACAGTAGCCATTCCGGGGTTTTATGATGACGCGCTTCCCCTGCAGAGTTGGGAGAGGGAGGAAATGGCGTCTCTTCCATTGGACATGCAGTCTCTCAAGGATTATCTGGGGGTTACCCGCTTCTCCGGTGAACCCGGATACTCGATAATCGAGCGCAGAACCGCCAGGCCAACGCTCGACATAAATGGACTTTGGGGCGGCTTTTCGGGTGAGGGGGCTAAAACGATAATCCCGGCAATGGCAGGGGCGAAGGTGAGCATGCGGTTGGTGCCCAACCAGGTCCCCGAGAAAATAGACAAGCTATTTCGCGAGTTCGTAACCTCCCACTGCCCGGCAGGCGCAAACGTGGAAATAACCAGGCTTCACGGCGCCGATCCGGTCCTGGTCCCAAGAAACACCCCCGCCATGCTTGCGGCCGAAAAAGCCATAACCGCAGGGTTCGGCAAAAAGCCCATATTCATAAGGGAGGGCGGCTCAATTCCTGTAGTAAACCTCATAAAGAAGCATCTTGGGCAGGAGAACATTCTTCTCCTCGGCTGGGGAAGCCCGGATGATGGGGCACATTCCCCGAACGAACGATTTTACCTGGAAGATTTTCACCGGGGCATTCGCTCGGCAGCGGCGCTTTTCCATGCGCTCGCGGGTTAGGGCCTGAAAATTTTCACGCAAAGACGCGCAGCCAGGCTATTTGGGCGATTTCATGAGCCACTGAAGCCGGTCGGGGGGGCTCAGTTTTTTATTCTTGGCGAAAAGAATACTGATCCGGCGATTTCTGGGGTCATCGGGCGAGTCCGTGAAAAGGGGCACCCTGTCTGCAAAACCCACGACCCTGCAAATCCGTGTTGGTTCGATCCCGTCCTGTTCCAGTTCACGCCTGGCCGAGGACGCCCTTGCGACGGAGAGTTCCCAGTTCGATATCTGTTCGCTGCGCGTCGGTGAAGAATCAGAGTGGCCTTCGACCGCGATCTCGTTGGGGAAATTCTTGATGACCGAGGCAACCGTTCGAATTATTTGCTTGGATGAATCGGTGAGCTGAGCGCTTCCAACGGCGAAAATGGGGTTTTCTTTGGAGTCCACGATCTGAATCCTGATGCCCTCCTCAGTCACGGCTATGAAAAATTGTTCCTTCCCAACCGCTACGTTCTGGTCAATTCCAGTCATCAGTTTTGTGGCGAGTTCATCATTGGTGATGCCGTTCTGCTGCTCGCCGGTATCGATTACCTCCTCCCCTCCGTAATTCTGACCGGCAGGCCTGACCCCACCCTCGTGCATGAAGGATTTCCCGCCCTTGTCAAACAAGCTGAAATGTTTGAAATACATTGCAAGGACGGCACGTTTTTCCTGGGAGGTCATGTTAAGGAGCCACATCATCAGGAAAAAGGCCATAAGGGCCGTCACAAAATCTGCGTAGGCCACTTTCCAGCTTCCGCCATGGGCTTCGGCATGGTGTTTTTTTACTACTTTTATGATGATTTTCTTGGGCTTGTCGTCCATAGTTATTTCTTGGCCTTTTTTATTACAGTCTCGAGTTCCAGAAATGAAGGCCGCAGATCGCCGGGCACGACTCTTCTTGCAAATTCAACGGCTACCTGCGGAGAAGGAGTATTGATAAAGGCAAGCAAGGCAGCCTTGATTACCGTCAGGAACTCCCGGTCTTCGTTGGCTATATTTTCAAGGTTGCGCGCCATGGGTCCCACGAAACCGTAGCACAACAAAACGCCAAGGAAAGTACCCACCAGGGCCGCGCCTACACAGTGTCCGAGCACTTCGGGCGGTTCGTTGATTTTCTTCATCGTTATCACGACACCAAGCACGGCGGCCACAATGCCCAGCCCGGGGAGCGAGTCCGCGACACTGGCAATGCTCTTTGCCGGTATAACGGCTTCCTCGTAGTGCGCATCGATTTCGTAGTCTAGAAGGGCGCCAAGTTCGTGGGCTTCGATATCGGTTATGGTCAGCGTACGCAGGGTGTCGGTAAGAAAGCTCAGTGCGTGATGATTCTTTAGAAATTTTGGGTACTTCTTAAAAATCGGGCTTTTTTCGGATTCGTCCAGATCGCTTTCAATCGAGACGAGTCCCTCCTTTCTGACCTTGTAAAATATCTCGCTGAGCAGGACCAGGGCATCCATGTAGTCGCCTCTGGAGTAGACCTTATTTTTAAACATACGCAGGAGACCGACCTGAACGGACTTGATCACCTTCATGGGTGAAGAAATGACGAAGCCGCCCAAAGCGGCGCCAAAAATAATAATCAATTCCGCCGGCTGGAGCAGGACATTGACATTTCCCTGCTCCATCAGGTATCCCCCCATGACAGAAACCACGACTATGACCATTCCAATCAATACGAACATCTAGGATCTTTGACTCCTTTTTTTACGAAGGATCTCGCGCTGCCTGTGAAAAACATACTTTGCTATGTTCTCACGGATATCATCGTCAATTTCGATAAACTCCACTCCAAGCTCGTGCTTCTGGCAGACAGGTTCGCATTTGACGACGTTTCCATAGACGTAAAAGATCATAAAAGGAGAGGTGGGCAGCACCAGCCGTATTTCGACAAGATCATCGACCTCATAGGGCTCGCCGGATAATATGCCAAGCCCGCCGGCACTGATGCTGACCATCTCGAAATCGAGTTCGTTGTGGCTGGCGGTCGGGAAAGCAAGCATCCTGATAATCGAGTCGAGCTTTGAGTTAAGTATCTGCAAGCAGGTCGAGAGTTGCTCATCCTCCAGTTGCGGCATTTCCGGATGCTCAGTCAAAGCGGATTCGATCACTGTGCGAGACCTGGCGGCTTCACTTTCTTCTGCCGTTATCCGCCGAATCCTGACGGGCAGAAATGCCTCCACCCGTGAGTATTCCCTGAGGGAGCGATAACCGGCACTCCCCTCTTCCGATTCAAAAAAGTCCCTCATTTCAACAGTCCTTTATGAGCGGAAATTCCACGGAACCTGCCCGCTGAAAGAATCGGACATTTGAGATCGACAACGTTCTTCAGGCGAATCCCATCACAAGAGAAATCGGATTATTCAGACTCCGTCATGAACGAAAAAAGCATTGCACTCAATGTTGCAAAAGCGGACAAACGAAAAATGGCGGGACTCTAAGGCCCCGCCACAAAGGCAGACTCAGCCTGGAAAAAGAATGCGCTATCCCAGGTAGAAACCCGTTGGGTCGATATTGCGCAGGATGGTAATTTCTTCTTCGGTCGGCGGGGTCGTCTCTCTAACCTCGGGGCTGACATTCAGGTCGAAAGAGCAGTTGGCCTTGAGCTTCTCCACGGACTGGCCCGGGTAGTATTCCGCAAGATACATTTCGCATGTCTTTTCGTCGAATCTATAGACGCCCATCGTGCTGACGACGACGGTCGGACCGCCGCCGATCATCCCGAGGCGTTCCCGGGCGCCGGGTCCATCGAGAAACCCCGGCGTGGTCAGGTAATCAACCTTTTCCACGAATTTTTTGGGATCTTGAGGCATGATGGCCAGCACGCGCTTGCTGCACGTAGCCATGTCATTTGCGCCTCCGCTTCCGGCAAAATAAGTGAAGGTCTCGGGCTTTGACCAGTCGCCGACTCCGGTGGAATTGATGTTTCCAAATTTGTCGATTTGCGCGCCGCCGATGAACCCGACGTCAACCTCACCTCTTTGCAGGGCCGCCATGGTTGAAAGCATTCCAAAGGATGCGTCACCGTTACAGAAAAGGGCCGGATCGTCGACTGTTATGGCGAGTCCCGGAGGCGCCGTCGCGCGAATAGAGCCGCCCTCGGTGAAAAGAATCATGTTCGGGGCATGAGTGGCCATTGCAAAACTTACCACGACTAAAGGCAGGCCCACTCCGGCGAACACCACCTCGTTATCGTTTATCTCTTTTGCGCATCGTACGACCATGAGTTCAGTTAATTTGTAATTGGCAGCATGCATTGCGTCTTCTCCTTTGCGCTCTTATAGCCAAGCCTAAGCCTTGACATGTTCGTCCGTGTACTGCGGCACACCCTTCCATACACCCGGGTCGTGGAAGCCGTAATCAACCTCGAATTTGGGCTTGTACCCGAGTTTGGGTTTGAGGCGGTCAAGGCCTTCCCGGCCGAATTTCCGGACATATTTCTCGATGTAGGCATCGCGGTCTTCGCAGCCGTATACCCATTCGTCCAGGAATTTGGGGAGAAGCTCCGGGTCTCTTTCATATTTGCCCTGGTACTGACTGAACCGGATATCCAGACCGTAGTAGCCGCGGCATGCGGAGGGATGCGCACCCCACGGGCAGTGTACGACCGCCAGTGTCTTGAAATATGGAACAACCGTGCGGTCCGGGTCTGCCCTGATAACATCCGGTTCGACTATTTCTTCCGCCGTAACTATGACCCCACGCTTAGCGCCCATAGCTCCGAATTCGTCCGTGACGCCCCGGGTGCCCCAACTCATCACATTTCCCAGCTTGTCGGCGACTTGAGCGTGAATGACCGCCACGTCGGCTCGCCATGCGCGGACAGCGGTAATTTCATTTCCTGTGAAGGGGTCTTTCACGATCGTGAGGTCGGTGGGGTTATACTTGAGCATGTCGGAGCCGATATTGCCGTGTACCGGCAAAAAAGGCACGCCGAGGAAGCCGGCCATAAGTGCGCTCGTGGCGCCAAAATTCGAAATGTCGTACCTCTTGGTCATTTTCGATTGAAAAGCCCGGCGGACAGCGTAGACAGCTTTGACGTACCAGTTCATGATCCAGGCGGAATGAATCTCCCTGACGCACCCGGCACCAACGAGGATATCGAGGCCGCCAACGTCGGTCGAGGATTCCATTGTGGTAAGATCTTTCTTTTTCTGCCGGATGATTTCATGGGTAATCGCCATCGGGACCATGATCTGAAAGCCACCGTAATAGATGGAGTCTCCATCGTTGATGAATTTCGATATCGCTTCCTTAAGTGTCATCAACTTGCTAACAGCCATTTTTCTCCTCCATGTCTCAAAGAATAGCAATGCTTTACATAGTTCCTCCGATGCGATGCGGCGGCGGTATAGCGGGCAGACGTCATTTCGCCCTGCCAAAGCCCGAAGGACTTGCAGTAAAACCACCCGGAAATAAAAAAAGACGCAATGTTCAGCAGGATGAAAAGTAGCTGGGACAGGATTTGAGAGTGAGGCTCAATTGTGGACGCTTGAGTAGGGAAAAGTACGTATTCTTAGGCGATTGCTGCCAGTTAGCGCAATCGCCCGGATTGCGCAAATTAAGCA
Source organism: uncultured delta proteobacterium (assembly GCA_963826655.1). GTDB lineage: Bacteria > Desulfobacterota > Syntrophobacteria > Syntrophobacterales > Syntrophobacteraceae > SbD1. The sequence continues at coordinate 19,835 of CAWGZP010000187.1, read as the reverse complement.
CGCCCGATTGTTATCGTAAATTGGCTATCTGTCAACGATAATCTTTTAGTAGAAGAATGACTCTTCGAGCATATCTGGAGATAATTGAAATATCTTTAGCCTATTTACGCCTTTGCTGCTCCAACGATGCTGTCCATCCTCTCACCCGAGCGAAGAAGTTTGATATTTTCGAAGCCGGCTTCTTTCAAATCCTGCTCCACTTCCAGAAAGGTGTAAGTATCCCCACCCAAAGTATTGGCCAGCATATTTATGGCAAACATCGCCCCTTCGAGAGGCCATGTTCGAGCTTCATTCATAATGTGATCGCGAATCAGCAGCATGCCCCCGGGATTTAGCGCGCGGTATGCCTTCCTGAAAAGTTCGACGTTCTGCGCGCGGCTGTTCTGATGAATTATCGCGGAAAGCAACGCAAGATCGCATCCTTTGGGCAGCTCGTCCGCGTAGAAGTCGCCTGGGATCAGTTCGGCCCGATCGAGGAAACCTTCCGATGAAAGCCGCTCCCTTGCCATTTCGATCACATCTTTCAAATCGAATAAAATCGCCTTCAACTGGGGGTTGTTTTTTAGAAAAGCAATTGTGTAGGTCCCCGATCCGCCGCCAATATCGAGGAGCTTCCGGTATCCGCCCAGGTCAAGCGAACCCGCTATCTCCTCCGACAGATTTTTGCCGATCACGTGCATCGCGCCTATAAAAGCCCGCCTGCTATCCATGTCCATCTGTTTGGGAGGGGTGCGCTCGGAGTCGGCCCCCTTTTTCACGATTTCGGTCAAATCGCTCCAACTCTCCCACAGCCGGCTCATATGCAACAACATTGGAAGGCCGGACTGCGGGTGCTTCGACGAAAACAACGCACCCTCGTTAGCCAGCGAATACACATCTGCGCTCTTGTCGAGCAACCCGAACGTTACGAGGCAATCCATGAGCCGTGCGAGTGCTCGTTGATCCAAACCGTATTTTCCGGCAATTTTTTCAGCGCTCATCGGAGAGCCGTCGATAACCGTAAAAAGGTCCAGTTCGGCAGCCGTAAGGATAATCCGGCTCCGCATAAAGGCCCTGGCAACAGCCATGACGTCTTCTTTTCCTTCCATGCATAATCCTTCCCATGGTGACAAGTTGAATAAAGAAGATTTTTAACTGTATAGCAAGCTGCAAGCCAAAGCAATAGGACAAAAGAAGGCTCTATTCGGAAGTAAGAATTCACCACGGAGACTGAAACGTAGCACAGTGCAACCGGAAGCTTCTCATTCTTCGTGTATTCTTCGCGCTCTTCGTGATTATGGCGTGCCTTGTTGTCAACACGAAGAGCACGAAGGAGTCACGAAGAACCCGAAGAAAGGGACCAAAAGAACAGTAGTAGGAAGGGAGAAAGCCTCAATTCCCGAGCCACACGTACCGGAACCGGTTCAGGAATAAGAAGAGCACGAAGCAAGTACACCTTCCCTCAGCAGTTTCCCCGTGGTGAACTATCACGAATCGGAGCCAGTCCTAACCGGACGATCTTACGGTAGGATCGCGTCGGAACAGAATGCCCCGGGTCAGAAGTTCTTCGGGCTTGATTTCTCAGCCCACTGTGTGGTACTTATGGAAGTTCAAAATTTCTGGTGGGTGTAGCTCAATTGGTTAGAGCACTGGGTTGTGGCCCCAGAGGCTGCCGGTTCAAGTCCGGTCACTCACCCTCTAAGACAGTAACGTGGTAAGCCGATTTGCTGAATAAGCGGGTCGGCTTTTCCGTTCTGTAGATATAAAAGTGGAGCGACAAGCCGGAATGGCCTGTCGCTCTTTTCAGGACCAAATACTTCTAGGCTGCGCGACGATAGAAATCGTCCACCTGTTTTTCGGCCTCATCTTTAGACAAGCCGTAACGCTCCTGTATCCTGCCGATCAATTGATCGCGCTTTCCCTCTACTACGTCAAGATCGTCATCGGTAAGCTTGCCCCATTGCTCCTTGACCTTGCCTTTGATTTGCTTCCAATTTCCCTTGATCACATCCGCGTTCATAGTTTCCCTCCTCACAAATCAACAATGGGAAGGGCATGAGCCCGCGCCATAGTAACTGCAGATTTTCTCCCGCGTATCCTGGCTGGAAGCGTTCCAGTTTTTATCGGAAAAACTGGGTGCCGCATCGAGCTTGCTCTTATCGAGGTTAGCTATCAGGTCATTATTCGAGCTGATATTGGCGAAGTTGGCCGAATTCGACATGATGGTCTGATAAGGAACAGGCACATACTTTGCGCCAATTCCCAGGGTACCTCCGTACGAAAGAACCACGAAATCTATACGGCCATCATTTGAGATTACCAGGTCTTCAACTTTTCCGAGATCATCGCCCTGCTTGTTTTTCAGTGTCTTGCCAATCATATCGTTAGCGTGGAAGGTCTGGAAAGACATTGACGGCATGGTCGAGGACGAAGAGCCGGATGACGTACTTTCAGCGGCGAACACGGGCGCCGCCACGAACAGGCCAACCATCAAGAGAATCATTATATTAAATGTTTTCATTGATATTCCTCCAGAATAAGGTTTGTGTATTTATTTTGAACATCGAAGCAGCACAAACCAGTTCCTTTCATGAAATCCTGACAGGTCTGCTGCTAAAGATTATCTAACTTGACTCACCATCTCTAATTATTGGGGTCGAGTTGCCCGACTGGGCGCCCATACCTTATGATTGGTTCTCCTTTTCACATGCTCTTTTCAGATTTAGTCTATTCAAGAGCTTCCCTCTAATCAAACTATAAGGCCTCAAACGAATGTCAACAAGTGGTGTAAAAACAGCATGTTAGAAAACTGAGGCCTTTTCCCGGCGGTACTCTCCACCCTCCAATGCCATGGTTCAGTGCAGTTTTTGGGTGATAAAGAATGTACGTTCCGGAGTTATCCGCAGATGACGCAGATAGAGCAAAGACTCAAAATCTGTAAATCGGAGTTGAGCTTCTTGGGGATATTGTCGGAAGTGTCTTCTAATACATTGTGTGCCGGCACAAATCGCTAATGTGCGTTTAGACTGTATCTAAAAGGTTAAAATATCGGCTGTGAAGCTACGAGAAAGTTACTCTGAGGTTAAATTGCCGGCCCGGCAAAAGCCGGCAATTTAGCGACTACAATTATAGTCGATCAATGAGAGTTTTGCGTTTTTTGTGTTTTTGCTCGTAGACCTTCACCTTTTGAACTTCCTCACGGGAAAGGGATTTAAGCCTTTTCATCACCTGATCGACTGTGAGGTGGTCGTAGTTTTTTATCGGCAGATCCAGGTCGTGAGACTCGCCTCTACTCTCTTCTTTCTTTGCACCTTTTGTCTCTCCGAAGCGACTCCGCTGTTTATTGACTATTCGTGCGGCTACTTCTTCCTCACGTCCTCTATAGCGGCAGGACTCCTGGAATTCCTCCTTGAGTTCCTCGTACTCCTTCTCACGCTTCTTGCTTGCACCTCTGGGCATAGCAACCTCCTATGACCAAGCTGAAACTGTCGCCATATTTTTGGCCTTAACTATCGATTAATTATTAATTGAGATATTTCAAGTACTTGTTTGTGCGGCATCAGCGGGTGAAGGCAAAAAACTCTACTGCCGCCTAAAATGTGCAGGTTTTGGCCGCGCGCAGTGAGACCCCGGGGGCAAAGGCTTGGAGAGTTTATGGTTGTTCTCTTTCGGCCGCTTTCCCGAAAAGATTTGATGGGTTGCGCTCCGCTCCACCCATCCTACGGATCTGCCGCCTAAAATGCGCAGGTTTTGGCTGTGCGCAACGAGACCCCGGGAGCAAAGGCCTGGAGAGTTTATTGTTGTTCTCTTTCGGCCGCTTTCCCTAAAAGATTTTCCAGGTTGGAATAACCACCGTCGATCATGTTCTTCAAATCTTCACAACCCTTTTTGTTTACGTCCACCCATTGCCTGAAAGCTTTCTTGCCCTCTTCGGGCAACCATACAGCCCGTTCGGTGACACCGCCCGTCTGCTCCCACATCAAGATCAGAGTGTTGAGCATCCCATCGAAAGAAGCCCTTTGCATTGCGATCATTTGCTTCAGTATTCTAAACTGCTGATTCATAAACATTCCTCCTTGACATCTACTGCCAGGGCAGAGGCCGGCACAGTCGACATTCCCGAGGCGCCGGCATTAGAAATACGAATGCACGCGAGGGCAAACGACGCTCCAATGAAATACCCGCAAACACTTGCGTAACTTAATGTCCCGCCTTCTTCGAAACAAGCCGGGACCGGAAATAATTGACAGGGTAAACCTCCGGTTCCACCGGCGGAGCAGTAGGCCGGAGTCCAGTTGTGATTAACCGTCTATAAGCCTTAAGGACGCTGGACCCCGGCTCAAAACCTGCCGGGGTGGCGGATGCCGCGTACTATCCACGTGGATAAATAGAGAGCATGCCAACGCTCCAGACGCTTTGAGCGGCCACTGGTTTTCCAGGCCTCCGGCTTGGACGGCGGTATATGACCCTGAAAGGGAAGAAGGTTGGACGAACGGGATTTGTCCCGAAATTTGGAGAGGTCAAAAAAGAACCGCTGGCCGTTAGGCCTGATAATATGCATGCTTATATTGTTTTGAGAACGGGGGAAGGCTGGAGAAAGAATTCGCAGGCCCGGGAAATCAAGTTGCTGCCAGGCTGAAACATCGCGAGGAAACTACAATGCAGAAAGCAATACATTCCACCACAATGTATGACTATTTAATCTATCTACCGGAAGGGCACAACGAGTTGGAAAAGTGGCCCCTGGTCATTTACCTGCATGGTGTCGGAGGCAAGGGCGATTACCTGGAGAAGCTCAAAGCGCACGGGTTGCCCGAGGTGCTCGAACGCAGGCATTATTTTCCATTCGTGGCGGTTTCACCGCAATGTTATCCCGACCAGGAATGGTCAATGCCGCTTTTGAGTAAACTGCTCGACCATGTCGTCGAGCAATATAGCGTCGATAGCGACAGGATCTATCTTACGGGCATAGGGGAAGGGGCCACCGCGGCATGGCAGTGGGGCGCAAAGGAGCCGGAAAGATTTGCGGCGCTCGCGCCCTTTTGCGGACGAGGCAACCCCCACGAGGTCTGCAAGTTAAGAGATGTTCCTGTTTGGACCTTCCATGGAGCCAAGGACAAGATCATTCCAATATCTGAAACCCAGAGCACGGTCCTTGCCCTGAAGCTCTGCGGGGGGAACGTTATTTTTACTGTCTACCCCGAAGCCGGCCACGATTCATGGTCGAAAGCCTATGACGATCCTCAACTTTACTCATGGATTCTCTCGCAGCACAGGGCCAACTTTTCGGAACCGGCCTTCGATCCCGTAATGGATGACCTGGATTAAGGGCGTTCGGAAAAAATCTCACTGCCCGGCACCGGGAAAATCCTTACATCGCCAGGCGCGGCGATCCCATACGCGGCCATTTTTTTCGGAGTTTAAATTCTCAACTGCGTTATATACACTGGGCGGACCATGGATCATTGCGTACAGGTCCCGGGAGGAGCTATTGTCGATACGAAAAGCCGGGTTTTTTGAAGCGTTGGGTGACCAAAAAATGCAAATCGACTCCATTACACACACGGGGCTTCAAAGAGGAAACAATGAAGACCGCTGCCTGATCGATGCCCTGGATAACAGGCGCGCCCTGCTGGTCATTGCCGATGGAATGGGGGGACACGCGGCCGGGGAAGTTGCCGCGCAGCTTGCCGTGGACAGCTTTAAAGGCTTCATCCCTCGCGAGCCTGCCGATCTTTGCGGGCAAATAGAGGAAGCTCACAAGGAGATTTTGAAACAATCTCTTTCAAGCTTGTCTCTGGCAGGCATGGGAACGACGCTCACCGCCCTGTTTATCAGCGATAGATCGGCCTGCTGGGCGCATGTTGGAGATAGCCGCATTTATCATTTACATAAAAAGTCACTGACCCGCATAACTGATGACCATACGATTCCGGGCACGCTTTTAAAAAAAGCTAAAATCACGAGGGAACAGGCCAGGCTTCATCCTTACGGCAACGTTCTGATGCGGTGTGTGGGGTGTGAGCGGCATGAGCCTGACTCAGGGGCTTTTGATCTGGAGAGGGGCGATCTGATCCTTCTTTCTTCCGACGGACTTCATGACCTGATGTCCGATGAACAAATCGCGGCAATTTTGTCAGTTGACAATTCCCTTAGGAAAAAACTAGATCGGATGATTTCAAGATGCCTGGAGGCTGGGGGCAAAGACAACATAACGGCTGTCCTGGCCCGAATTTAAGGCTATTTAAAGCGCCCCCCGCTCGTAGCCGAGGGGCAGGAATCGACTGATTCGGTTTGCGCGTCCGGGGAAAGTGGGCAGCCTTTAGCCCCCGGCGGCAACGCTGTGCGCAGAACGGCACACCGTTGCATGTAGAGTGCAGTTGGAGTGGTTTTGAGCTAAAACCGCCGGGACCGTCTTCAACGAGTCCACAATCAGAACGGGTGTTCCCGGGTTGGCCCACGCAAACAGTTTCTCGGCCGGAAAGATGGGCAGGTTGATGCATCCATGGGAACAATATCCGCCCACGATATCCCCGGCGTGGATCCAGACAGTCTCGTAGATCCTCAGCGCCCACGGCATGGGTGCGGGCACGCCCCAGGCATTCGGGTAGCTCCTGGATACATGGCTTATGTCTTTCTGCTTAACTGTATAGAGGCCCGCCCTGGTGGCGCCCTCCACTTTCCCGATGCAGATGTAGCTGTCCCCAACCAGCCGGCCGCTTTCATACCACCCGATAAATGGCATATCCTTTACAATCAGAATGAATTGGGGCAAGTCGGCTACTTCAGGGATGTACTTCTGGAGCGGCGTCCATTTCTTGAACGCATTGAAATCGTCCGGCACTTTTATCGGTTTTCGCGCTCGGATGTCCTGTGCTATGTAGTCGAAATCCCTGGCGTTCAACTTCGCGAGTAATCTCAGGCCGGCACTGGGGCTCAGTTCCGGGTCCTTTTGAGACAGCCTTTCGAGTTCTTGCTCAGTTATCACCCGGAGCTTCCAGCTTACACCAGCTATACGATTTTCGTCGTTGCCGCCGGCATTTGCCGTTCCAAATCCAGACCAGTTAAGCAGACAGAACAGCGTCAATACAAATGATAAAAAATAAACGGTTCCCTTATCCATCTGCGCTCCTTCTTAGACTATATGTGGCAAGATATCGTCTCGTAACCGTCCGTGGCCGCAATTGGCGCCTCTTTAGAGAGCGTTTGGCACACTATAATTTCAGTTTTCAAAACTAATCACACTTTCCCTTTTTAGGAATAGATCGACGACTACAGAGAAGAATCTGGGCAAAAATGAGCACAAAACGGGCCGAATGCCAATTTGGCGTCCGGCCCGTCATTTGGATGGAATCGGATCTGGATTGGCGCTCACGTTAAAGGAGGCCGTCTTCCGGTCAACAGGGAAACGAGGAAGACGATAAGGAAGATGACGAAAAGAATCTGCGCAATCCAAGCTGAAGTTCCGGCAACGCCTGTGAAACCAAAAATGCCTGCAATGATGGCTACCACAAGAAAAGTCAATGCCCATGAAAGCATCATGGAATGTTCTCCTTTCATTCTTGTCAATCCCCGCCGGATTTAAAACCACCGAGAGTGAAGAACTTCATCTATTTTAACTACTTAATGAAAGGTAAGATGTCCCGATAGATAGTCAATCAAGGCCCGGCAACGCATATTCGCCGCCGCCGCCGTCAGCTCCACGGCATATCATCTTGCGCCAAGCCATAATATCTTCCGTACAGTGTCCGTTCATCGCAGCCCAGCGCAGAGAGCAGGAAGGTTGAATGGTTCTGGAGCGAAGCCCTGAGAATCCCTTTGCGTTGATATCTGTAAGGGGAAGAATATACGGGGACCGGGAGAAACGAAATGGCGTTTCGACCCTTCATCTTCCGGAGTTTGCGCACCAGGTCCACATCTTCCATGAGGTAGCGTGGTCCGAAACCGCCGGCCCTTTCAAAAAGGTCTCTTCTGCAAAAAAGGCACTGATCGCCGTAGGGAAGTTTGAATACGGCAGTTCTCAAATTGGCCCACGCGGCGATAAGCCCGAGCGCACGGTTCGAGGGCTGAAAGCGCAGCTTGAAGCAACCCGGGGCCGCCTGGCCGTCCCGGCAGGCCCTGCGGATCAGGTAGGGAAATTCCGGAGGTGGGACCGTATCGTCATGTAAAAAGCAAAGGATTGTTCCCCTGGAAAAAATGGCTCCGGCGTTTTGCTGGATGCCTCGTCCCTTCCTGGTGGTCACAACGGAGAGCGATGGCGATATCCGCCGCAGGGCGATTTTTTCAAATGCGCCCCCCTGTACCACCACAACTTCGTCTCCGGGCCAGAGCGACCTTTCCAGGAGCAGCAGCAAAGGCGAGAGTTTTTGCACTTCCGATAAGGTAGGGATTATGATGGAGATCGAGTTTGTAAACAGGGGATCTTTTCCAAAGCGATCCAGATCGCGTTTGCGGTCCACATCGTGTCTTTGGGCGGACAGGCGCACGCCGAACCCGAGGGTTTCAAGCGCTCGTACTGTTCGTGAAAATACTTCCGCTGTCCCCCATGAGCTGAAAAGCAAGGGAGCGCCAATCGGACGATCCGTCCCGATGAGGTAGAACCCCCCATCGGCGGCCGGACCCAGTACGACGGACTTTTCCCCTGTGTTCCGAAATGCGTCCTCTATGTCCGCTGCCTCGATGTCTGCCAGGTCGCTCCCGATGAGGACAGCCTTCCCGGCGCCGGCAGCAAAAGCGCCGAGGAGCGCATTTTCCATTCGCACGCCGAGGTGCTCTCCCTCCTGGAGGCAAAACTCCCAGGGACCTCGGAACTTCTTCTTCAAATTTTCAAATGAGTCTTCAGGAGTACTGAAAAGAACTATTCGAACTTGGAAGGCCGCCCTGCGCTTGAAATCGCCGGCTACGCCCAAGGTCCTCCTGACGAGCTTCTCATAGATTACGGCGGCCGTTTCAGCCCCGACCTCTTCCGAAAGCCGCCTTTTCACCATGCCCGGCTCAGGATATCTTAGAAAGATCAGAAGGGTATTATGCGGTAATTTCATGGACTAAACCGGGCAATAAGTTCGGGTTGCAGCTATCCATACAGCAGTGCCAAAGGGAGTGCGGAATCAACGTAAACTCCGCAGGCGTGCGAGTCAAGTCACCGAGGTTACAGTACTTCATGCTTCCCTTTCCGCGCTTCTGCTTTAATCGTGAGGTGAGAAGAAGGATTCGGCGACAACTTCGGCAATGTGTTTGACCTCGATGCCGCAACTCCTTTTTTCCATTCCGCCCCTCAACTGCAAGACGCATCCAGGGCAGTCGGTCACCAGGACTTTTGCTCCTGTCGCTTCGACGTTGTCGAGCTTGCGCTTGAGAAGTTCCGCCGAGATTTCCGGAAAATCCAACGAATACGACCCGCCGAAGCCGCAACACACTTCTTCGTCCTTTGCCGCAACGTATTCGAGGTTGCACCTGGCGAGGAGCGCTCGCGGCTCCCTGGTCACCCCCAGGCCGCGGCACAAATGGCAGGGGGAATGATAGGCGACTTTCTCGCCGGTAGGGCGGAATTTTTCAGGGTCGACATTCGCGACGTTCAGTAGAAATGAGCTAAAGTCGATCACTTTGTCCTCTAATTGGCTTACCTTAACAGCAAGGGCGGGTTCCCCGGCCAGAAGTTTTTTGTAGTTTTCCCTCAGGTGAGAGCCGCAGGAAGCGCACAGGGTCAGGATGTAGTCGTATTCGGCCGGATCGATCGCGTTCAGGTTTTGCACCGCAATTTCTTTAGCCGTCTTGTTTTCGCCCATCATCTGGGCGGGTAGCCCGCAGCAGGTCTGTTCCATCGGATATTCCACCTGGATACGGCAGTCTCGGGTAATCCGTAAAAGGGCCCGGGCCTGTTCAGGGTAGACAAAATCAACGAGACAGCCGCCGAAGAGGGCCACACGGCAGCGCGGGTTTTCTATGCCGGGGTTGATGCGCTCCCACACGTCTCGAAGCGGCGTTTTTGCCAGGGCCGGCAGGCTTCGAAACCCCTGCCCTTCCGAAAAGAAAAATGGAAGGTGCCTGATAAAACCGTCTCGGGCGACCGGCTTTTGGGCCAGTGAGGCTTTGCGAAGCAAGGAATGGAAGAGGCGGCGATTTGGGAGCACCTTCTCGAGGAGTACGTTTCTGAGCGGTTTCTTGCCCTCGATTTCAAGGATGTGGCGGTTGACTTCTTTAATGAGGTGCGGCAGGTCGATTCCCGCTGGACACACAGACTTGCACGCCTGGCAGTTCAGGCAGTTTTTGACGATTGCACGCGCGTTTTTGCGGCCGTGATAGAAGTAGGTCAGGATTAGCCCTATCGCTCCTATGTAGACGTGCCCGAGGTTGTGCCCGCCCACCAGCCTGTAGATCGGGCATACGTTGGCGCACGCCCCGCAACGCAGGCACCGGAGGGCCTGCGAAAAGAGCGGGTCTTTTGCGGCAGCAAGGCGGCCGTTATCGAGAAATACGATGTGAATTTCCTTTTTTGAATCGGGGGAGGCCTTGCACTCCGCCTGCCCGGTGATCCATGTGACGTAGGTCGAGATGAGTTGCCCCGTGGCGTTTCGTGGAACCATTTTCAGGATGCGCAGGGCCGATTTCAGATCGGGCACCAGCTTATCCACCCCGACGAGCGCCACGTGCACGCGCGGAAGGGTCGTAACCAGCCGCCCGTTTCCCTCATTGGTAATGAGCGCAATGGAGCCGGTTTGGGCTATAGCGAAATTTGCGCCGCTTATCCCCATGTCCGCTTCCATGAACTTTTGGCGCAACTCGCGCCTGGCGACCTTCACCATGCCCTTTATGTCGTCAGGGTCCTGAACTTTTCCGGTGACTTCGGTGAAAAGCCCTGCCACTTCGTGCCGGGAAAGGTGAATGGCAGGCATGACCATGTGCGAAGGGCCTTCCTTTCGCAACTGGATGATCCATTCCCCGAGATCGGTCTCCGTTACCTCGTAGCCTTCCCTTTCGAGATGGCGGTTGAGGAAAGTCTCCTCGGCAGTCATGGATTTACCCTTGACGATCTTTTTTACGCCGCTCGCTTTTGCAATCGAGGCAATTATGGAATTGGCCTCGAAAGCAGTCCGGGCGAAATGGACCCTGGCCCCGGCCTCCTCAGCCCGTGCGGTAAATTCCTCCAGCAGTTCCGGGAGGCGTGAAATACACTGGTCCTTACCCTGTGCAATCTCATCGGCCAAGGCTTCGAAGTCGACTCCCGCGAAGGCGGCTGCCCTCGAAGCCCTGTAGGAGGTGGCGAAGTTGTCCAGCGTGGCAGCCAGAAAGCCGTTGTTAAGGGCATTCTTAAGGTCGTCCCTGTATGCTTTCAGGTCATGAGGCGTCTTAATCATCGCTTTTCTCCCGGAGAATCAGGAGGTGCAACTCCTGTGGGCCGTGCACCCCGATCGTCAGCACTCTCTCGATATCCGCCGTCCGGCTGGCGCCGCTAATAAATGCAAGATATCCCGGAGCGGTTTTAAGGGCGAGGGTGAGTTCATCTTCGAGCGAGAGCGCATCAGGCACGATCCTCGACCCGGGCAGGATAGCAACATGGGTTTCGCACAGCATCGTGGCGATTCGCAGGTCCTCTGAAGTAGAATCGATAACCAGGGTAGCGGTCTCCGCGATTCCCCAGTCAGCCATGGTAAGGCCGGTACTTATTTGCCCGATATTTTCCCTGAGGTCTTTTGTCAGCAGGCTGAGCCCGGCTTTTTCGCAAACGGCTTTTAAAACCGACCGATGCTTGCCGGAAAACCCCGGGGCGGCTATGCTCGTTCCACCCTGTCCAATGGTCACGTCAACCGCGTAGAGGCAGGCGGCCCGGATATCGGCAACCTCGGCCGTTATAGTCTGCACGGCCCGGGCTCTTTCTTTTAGAAGTGACAATTGGTCGTCGTGTTCCATAAGTATTCAATCTCCAAAAAAGGAAGACGAGCCGGCAGGCACAAGGGTAAAATCGAAGTCAATCGACGTCACGACTCGAAAGTCCCAGGTGATGATTCTTTGTGGACTGCGTATAATTATACCGGCAGATGGGAAGTTGATAACATTTTTCTCGTCACTGACCCATGATGAAAGGGGAACCCCAATGGCCGACAGCAAGCTGGTCCATAAATTTTGCGAACTCCTTGGAAAAGAAAACGTATTCCAGGACGAAGCGGACCGAGTCGCCTATTCGTACGATGCCGCCGTGTTGGATTCATCCCTGCCCTCGCTGATTCTGCGGCCAACCACCAGCGAGGCGCTTGGCCGGGCGGTGGGTTTGTGCAATGAAAACGCTTTGCCTGTGACGGTACGAGGCGCCGGGACGAACCTCAGCGGTGGGACCATCCCCAGGGCCGGAGGCGTGGTGATTCTCACCAACGCGCTGAACGAAATCCTCGAGATAAACGAAGAAGACCTCTATGCCGTGGTGCAGCCCGGGGTGATAACGGCCAAGTTCGCAGCGGCAGTCGAAGCAAAGGGCCTGTTTTATCCGCCCGATCCGGGGAGCCAGTCCGTTTCGACCCTTGGGGGCAACGTGGCCGAAAATGCCGGGGGGCTGCGAGGGCTCAGGTACGGAGTGACTCGCGACTACGTTATGGGGCTCGAATTTTTCGATGCTAACGGCGAACTGGTAAAAACGGGCGCACGGACGGTAAAGTGTGTCACCGGCTATAACCTCGGGGGGCTGCTCATTGGCTCCGAAGGAACGCTTGGGGTTTTCGACAAGATTATTTTGAAGCTGATTCCCATGCCGGCCGCCAAGAAGGCGATGATGGCCGTTTTTTCCGACGTATCGAAGGCGTCCGAGACCGTTGCGGCAATTATAGCGAACCGCATCGTCCCGGTGACCCTTGAATTTATGGACAACTTTACGATTGGCGCGGTGGAAGATTTCGCGCATGTGGGACTTCCCGTCGATGCCGCTGCCCTTCTACTCATAGAGGTTGACGGACATCCCGCGCAGGTTGAAGATGAGGCCGCGAAGGTCGAAGAGATCTGCCGCAGGATGGGCGCCCTGAGCATCCGGGTGGCCAGGGACGCCGATGAGCGTGACAAGGTATGGGAAGCCCGCCGGACGGCCCTTTCGGCACTTTCCCGAATCCGGCCGACCACTGTTCTTGAAGATGCCACGGTTCCCCGCAGTAAAATCCCGGAAATGATAAGGTCCATCGAGGAAATCAGCCGTACATTCAATCTCACGATCGGCACTTTCGGCCATGCCGGGGACGGCAATCTTCACCCGACGATACTCACGGACCGGCGAAACCGGGAGGAATGGAGACGGGTCGAAGCGGCGATAGACGCTATTTTCGAAAAGGCGTTGTCGCTGGGAGGCACCCTTTCGGGCGAACACGGCATCGGAACGGCTAAGTCGAAGTACCTGGAAAAGGAAACCAGCCGAGCCACCATCCTCTATTCACGAAGGATAAAGGCTGCACTGGATCCAAAAAACATTCTCAACCCCGGCAAGATCATTGGAGACTGAGCATGTATGACATGAAAGAACTGGCGGCACTGGTCAAAGAACTCGATGACCAGCTTATGGTCTGCATGCGTTGCGGGATGTGCCAGGCGGTCTGCCCGGTTTTTGCCGAAACAGGCCGTGAGGCTGACGTAGCCCGAGGAAAGCTGGCTTTACTCGACGGCCTGATCAGGGAAATGTTCAAAGACCCAAAGGGTGTAAAAGAGCGCATGATGCGCTGTCTGCTCTGTGGTTCATGTGCGGCCAACTGTCCGAGCGGCGTGAAAGTGCTCGATATTTTTCTCAAGGCGCGCGCCATCCTGGTAGGCTACATGGGACTTCACCCGGTCAAAAAGATCGCTTTTCGCGGTATGCTTGCCCACCCGAGGCTTTTCAACAGCCTTGTAAAATCGGCGAGCAGGCTTCAGGGGCTTTTCGTGGAGCCTGCCGATGAGCTTCTCGGCACATCCTGCGGGCGCTTTTTCTTTCCACTCTCAGATCGACACATAAAGACGTTTGCACCCGATTCATTTCACTCAAGCGTGGGCAGGCTCGACACAGACGGCGCGACGGGACTGAAAGCCGGTTTCTTCGTGGGCTGCGTAATCGACAAAATATATCCCAACATAGCTCATTCTGTTTTAAGCGCCCTTGAACACAACGGGGTCGGGGTCTTTATCCCCGAAGAGCAGGGCTGCTGCGGAATACCGGCACTCTCATCGGGGGACCTGAAGACTTTTGGGGACCTGGTACGCTACAATCTCGAGAGATTCTCACCGGACCGCTTCGACTTCCTTGTTACAGCATGCGCGACATGCACGTCGACCATCAAGAAACTCTGGCCGATGTTTGCCGGCGATCTGAGCGAGGCGGAAAAATCCCGAATGAACGAACTTGCCGAAAAGACTCTGGACATAAGCCAGTTTCTCGTGGAGAAAACGGGCCTTGTAGCGCCGGCTTCCCCTTATGATGGAGAAAAAGCAATCCTTAGCTATCACGATCCATGTCATTTGAAAAAGTCACTTGGAATCTCGGCTCAGCCTCGAAAGCTTCTGCACACCAATTCCCGGTATGTTTTGAAAGAGATGAGCGAGGCGGACAGGTGCTGCGGTTGCGGGGGAAGTTTCAACCTTCAATATTATGGTATCTCGGCATCAATCGGCAGGCGTAAGCGTGACTCGATCGTAGAGTCGGGATGTTCGACGGTCGCAACGAGTTGCCCCGCATGCATGATGCAAATCACGGACATGCTCTCTCAGACGGGCGAGCGCATCCAGGTGAAACACGCCGTAGAAATTTATGCCGAGTCACTGGAGTAAGGAGCGAGAAGCGGGAAGCCTGGAACGGGAAGCATGGAGCAGTGACAAAGGGAGGAAGAGCGGCAGGGGGGAATATGAAATCATTCCGAACGCTTCGGGTTCTTTCAGGCTCCATTTCCCGGCGCGCGCATGGATTGGTCATCGAATGGGCTGATTTGCATCGAGATGAATTGTTGGCAAATTGGCAAAGAGTTCGAAATGGAGAAGTTCTGTTCCGCATAGAATCACTTGAATAAGAAAGACAAATTATGGAAGCAATTCGACCGGTCCGTATAAAGTCAGCGCGAGTCACTGAGGGGTTCCGTGTGTGTTTGGGGTTTACTGATGGAACTGTGCGAGAAGTCGATCTTGAAAAATATCTTCATGGTCCTGTTTTTCAGCAAATCAGGGAAGACCCTGACGTTTTCCGGTCCCTTAAAGTCGACGAAAAAATGGGGACGATCTACTGGGACAGTGGCGCCGATATTGACCCTGACGTCTTGTACCAGGGGCTCACACCCGCATGGATGGAGCGTGGGGCAAAGGAATCCAAAGTGGCATGATCACGGATGAGGATAGGTCACGGCATCAAGACAGACGCGTTCTTCCTCCCGGCGCCCAGTTCGAGTCCGTCCCTGGGGAGCTTCTATATATAGGGCCAGCAGGAATGCCAGGCCCTTGCTTCTTGGCACCCTCGGCAGTGTAAACACTGCAGCCCGAATAGCACGGAGAGATTATACCCAAAATTGAAACGTATGCCTCTGCCACTCGCACGGGCGACAAACTTAAACCCGTCAGCTTAATTTTGGTCAAAGACATGGCAGCGCATTTGTCGGTGTGTTATAAGAAAGATGATGCCAAAAGGAGCTGAAACGATGAACAGGCGACTAACCCTGATTTATTGGAAAAGCGATACATTCTGGCTCGGCAAGCTTTTGGAGTACCCCGAGATAATGACGCAGGGTGAAACACTCGAAGAGCTCGAGGAGAACATCAGGGATGCTTACCTCCTCATGGCTATGGACGATGTCCCGGACGGTTATCATTCCAAGGAAATAGCCATTTGAAGCGTGGCGAGTTCATCCGTGAGCTCCTTGCCGCCGGGTGTATTTTACATCGCCACGGTTCCAGGCATGATATTTATCGCAATCCGGCCACCGGGCAAAAACAGGCAGTCCCAAGACACGCTGAAATTGACGACAGACTCGCGGAACATATCAGGCGGTTTCTCGGTTTGAAATAATTCTATTGGGTGATCGGCATCCAACCTCACTCGCAACGCACTTCGCCGCATCCGATGGACCCTCCGGAACCCTTCGCTCCTTTGTTACGAAAGAACGCCCACGTGGGGCTAAGCTACGGTAAGGACGATGGGTTGCGCTACCGCTCCACCCATCCTACTGTCTCGAAAAGTTCCTCGCGAGGTGCAAAATCCCCCCCGCCCACCCCCGCCCACCTTTACAAAGGGGGGTGATTGCCACGTCTTTTCATGGTTTCAGGGTGTCCCAAATGGGACGTGAGATACTGCTATGAAAATTCCCCATGAAGTTTAGAAGAAACAGGAGCAGCGCCGGACAGCCCATAATTTTATCGTCGGCGAAGATTTTAGCGTTCCATTTCTTAAGTATGAGGAGAGGTTTGTTGACTTCGAGACTTACCCGAGGATTCCGCAGGGGACGGAGACCATCGGGGAGGTCTCCGGCATGAAATCCACACTCAGGCGCAGTTTGCGCACCTGTCATTTAGTGTTTAACTAATTAATACGGAAATTTACTTTGCGCACTGGGGAGGCGGCCTCTGTTTCTTCGAAATTTTGAAGATCCCCCAGGTTCAGCCGGCCAAGCTCGCGGCGATTGAAGCCGATTTCCGGGGAAAATGCGGTCCGCCTTTTTGGACTTTAAAGTGAGCTTCCAAACCGAAGAGACTCGCCAATGAGAACCAGTCGATTCAATTTGCAAGCTTCCGCTCCCTTCCGGCTGGATTTGACAGCCTGGGTGTTGCGCCGCCGGGAGGCTAACAGGATCGATTCGTGGGATGGGGAAACCTACCGGCGGGCAATGGTTCTGGACTCGCAAACCGTACTGGTGAGCGTAAAACAAAAAGGGCCGTCCCGGCGGCCCGAACTCGAAGTGGATCTCGCTTGTGAAAACCCGACGTCCCGCATCAGATCGACCGCCGAATCGATACTCATCCGTATGCTTGGCCTCAGTATCGACCTGAGCGGTTTTTACGCGATGGCAAAATCCGATGCGCACTTGAAGCCCCTCGCGGAAAAATTCATTGGAGTAAAACCCCCCGTTTTCCCAACGCTTTTCGAGTCCATTGCAAACGCCGTAATCTTCCAGCAAATTTCACTGGACGCCGGTATAAGCATTCTCAACCGCCTGGCGGAAGCCTACGGCGCAGCCTTGGATTGCGGCGGGAAGGCGTGTTATCTCTTTCCAGATGCGCGCTCCCTTGCCGGGCTTACAGCAGAAGAAATAAAAAGGATAGGGGTGACCGCTAATAAAGCAAGGGCTCTCTCGGAAGCCGCCCGAGGGATCGTGGAGCGGAATTTGTCCTTTGACGATTTTGAGAAGATGGATAATGAATCGGCCTTTGGCGAACTTGTAAGGTTTCGCGGCATAGGCAGGTGGAGCGCCGATTATGCTCTATTGAGGGGGCTGGGAAGGCTGGACGTATTTCCGAGGGGCGACGTCGGAGCCAGGTCAAGAATCCAACGCCTGCTAAAACCTGATGGAAAGCTCCAGGACACCGAACTCGAGGATATCATATCCAAGTGGCAAAGCTATGCTGGCTTAGTTTATTTTCACCTTTTACTTGCCGGGCTCGCCGAAAAGGGGTTGATCGCACAGAAAGAAGGCTGATTGAATAAAATGCAGCAGCAACGATCCGGTCAGACAGTCTCTCATGGTAAGCCCTGACTTGATCGAACAAAAGATTCCCGGGGGAGGAATTCCGGAGAATAGTGGCTTGGGTCATATATGATTCGAAACAATAGAATATATAACCAGAATAACGCTAGATAGGTGAGTAACTATGATGCAAGAAAGACCTGATATATCCTCGAATTAAAAGACCGTGTAAATGCGCATGGATTAACTTTTTTCGACAGTATCGCAAGATATGTTTAATTTCTCCAATATCACCGCACCATACAAGCCTTTCAAATCGTAACCGGACCTTAGCTGATAAGTGACGATACACGCTGGTGGTCGTTCCTGCAAAAATAAAGCACTTTCCTGCAAAAATACATCATCCAACCTATTTGCCATTTCAGATGTCATCGCTAACTTTAATTACAATGGCAATGATTTTATCAGCGCTGAGAAGGCCAATCGATAATAATTGATGCCATCGGAATCGCTCTTGATCTCAATGGAAAGTGAATGTTCCTGACTGACTTAGCTGGTTCGCATAAGAGCATGTCCCTATGAATGAAACTGTTGCGAATCGGAATGAAATCGGATTCGATATGCCTGATATGGGTAAGGGTTATACCTGGAAGGGAAACTTACAAATCCTAAATTACCTGAACGGAGATCACAGGGAAAAGATGCTCAACGGTATCCGGGAGGGGATGACGAAGAGACAGAAGTCCATTCCAGCCAAGTACTTCTACGACGCTCGCGGTTCCCGGCTTTTCGATCAGATTTGCATGACTCCCGAGTACTATCCCACGAAGACCGAGTTGTCGATCCTGGATCAGTCAGCCGCCGAGATCTTGTCAATTCTTCTTCGAGGAAGGGGGAGATTCTGATCGAGCTGGGGAGCGGCTCCAATCAGAAGATCCGGAAACTCGTCGACGGGATGCCTCGTCCCGGGCGTGGCCGGCTCCGGTACGTTCCCGTCGATATCAGCAGGACCTGCCTCCTTAAATCAGCCAGGGAACAGAGGGCACAACGACTCTTCCAGCGGGCCGGATTGTCTGTCTCCAGGTGGGTTAGCGATCCCAAAGGCTGGTTCTCTCTCGTTGAACTGGTAGCGAATGACATGGAGGAGAGACTTGGAGGACCAAGAGTTTCTTGATGGAGTTGCTCCCGTGATCGACGCCGGTTCTCTTCCTCGTGGGATCATCGAACTTCACGATTGCTGGAAATCCTATGGAAGCGTTCAGGCTTTGAGTTCGATCCATCTGCGAATCCCTGCTGAGAGAACGGTTGTTCTTATCGGACCCAGTGGGTGCGGAAAATCGACACTCCTGCGCCTGATCATCGGTTTGGTTCGACCCGACCGGGGGGAGATCGGTTTCGAGGGAAGCGAGATCCATCTTCAAGACATTCTAGAGCTTCGCCGTCAGATGGGCTACGTGATCCAGAATGGCGGCCTCTTTCCCCATCTGACGGCACGCCAAAACGTTACGCTCATGGCCCGCCATCTCGAATGGAAGAAGCGTGACATCGAGGATCGCCTCCTGGCGTTGGCGGAGCTTACCCAGTTCTCGTCCGGCGGGCTGGAGCGCTATCCCGTGCAACTCTCCGGAGGCCAGAAACAGAGGGTGGCCCTGATGCGTGCCCTGATGCTCGATCCGAAAGTTTTGCTGCTCGACGAACCCCTGGGAGCGCTCGATCCCATTATTCGGTTCGATCTCCAGACCGACCTGAAGCGAATCTTCCAAAAGCTGCATAAGACGGTCGTCCTGGTGACCCACGATCTGGATGAGGCGGAATACTTTGGAGACGTCATTGTTTTGATGCGGGACGGTAAAATTGTTCAGCAGGGCTCCATCCGGGAAATGATGAACTCCCCGGTCGACCCCTTTGTGTCCCGCTTCATCCATGCTCAGCAAAGGCACGAACAGGTATGTGTATGAGATCGAATTTGAAAAGGAGCCTGCCCGTATTCATTCTCGCGACATTTTGCTTTTTCGATTTCGCGTCGGCTGCCGATCCCCGGGTCCCTTTTCAGGTGGGATGGAAAAAATTTACGGAGAGTGTGATCCTGGGCGAGATAATGACCCTCCTAACCGAGAGCCGGGGCATCCCTGTGATCCACCACGCACAGTTGGGGGGCGCCAGGATCCTTTGGGACACCCTGCGAAAAGGAGAGATTGACGTCTATCCTGAGTATACCGGAACGATCATCCGGAAAAACTGGCCGGTGAAGGC
>CAWGZP010000186.1:0-99679 GCA_963826655.1 uncultured delta proteobacterium | reverse complement strand
AAAAAGCCGGAATGCGCTTGCCCGGCGTAGGCAACGGCCTCCAACTGGGCGAGTGAGAGTAAACCGTCTCGGATGATATTTCCTGGCAATGTGGGTGAATAGGTCGGCGCCGGTGGTTCTACGGCTGACATCGCCGCGGCCTGTACCAGTTTTCCCAGATGCTGTTTAGCACCTGGAATGGTGAGACGCTGTGGGGAGTATTGCGCAAAGACAGAATCGGAAAACTCGCTTACCTGGCCGCGCGTGGTCTCTATTGTAACGGTTCTAGCGTCCTTGCTTCTATCGACGCCACTATCTCCTCCAAGATCTCCGCCGCCGCCTCTTCCAGTGTCTCTGAGAGCGCCATCTCGAATTTTTCCTCGCCCAAATCCGTTTCCGTCATCAACGACATTGCTAATTCCGGATTCGCCGAGAGTTTTGCTATCAGTACAGGGGCTCCTGTATCTCCCCCGTCTCCAGGAGACCTCGTTCCAGTGCTTCCCGGATAAGGACCAGGCTCGCCAGTTCCCTCAATGGATTGAACGGTATCTGATACTGCTTGAGAATCTCTATCGACTGTTGATTTATCGACTCTTCGTTGAATTGTTCGACGTTCATTTCTAATACCCTCCAATAGTTTGGGTAAATCGGCAACAGACTCGACTTTACCCGTTAAAACGGGTTGAGTGGTAGGGCCGGTTTTGTCGATAACCAAAATTTGATTATCGAAGGTCGTGCCATATTTCGCATACTCCTTGCCGGATATGCCAATATTCGCACGGACATTGTATTTCCCCTCTATATCTTTCCACCATTTGCTGAATGCGGGGCGTTCCGCCGCCATACCATTACCGACGATAGCAACCAACCGGCCGTTATCTTGCAGACGCCTCAATGCCTGCTCGATGTGCCTCGCTCCAATCGATGTGTCACGTTGACCTTGAACACGTCCCGCCGAGGATGAAAAAGGAGGATTCATCACAACAACAGTCGGAACTACATCGGTAGGCAATACGTTATCCAACTGCTCCGCATTTTCTTTAAACAGCGTTGCTTCCGGGAGCAAATTGGCAAGCAAATCCCGCCGTCGTTGAGATAGCTCATTTAGAACAACCTCAGCCCCGGCGATTTGCGGCCATATTGCCAGATCACCGGTACCGGCGCTCGGTTCCATGATAACATCGGTGGGTTTGACGTTGGCCACCCAATTCGCCACGAACGATAAAGCCGGAGGGGTGCTGAATTGTTGAAACTCATCCATTTCTTCATCGCGCCTGGACTGCGTTGGCAGCTTCAAGATGCGGTTGGCTAATTCTTGGGCCTTGTCTCTTGCCCAATCCGTATCCTGATTGTTCCAGTCGGCTCTCTCGGTTTTGCTCAGATGGATGTTAAAAGCCACTTCCACCGCATCGTATGCGTCTTTGGAAGAATAAACGCCTTCCGCCTGAGTGCCGCCGAATACACGGTTGGCCTCACCAGTTAAGAACCTGGTTGTGATTTCTCCATCCTTGTCGAGCTTTTCAGCCAAACGCTGCGCGAGAACATAGCGGGACCTGTCAGGCGATATTGTTGTATCCCTGACAACGAGCCAATCTTCGAAAAGGTTCAATTGCTTCGGATTAAATCGTTTCGCCATGCTCAATTACTCATGATTTATCAATAAGTCGGGACTACTGTTTAACGCTTCAGCTTCACTGATGGCATCCTCCACAAAGGCCCCCGCAAGCTCGGCTTCCTCCGGATCGAATTCAGCCTCATAGCCAGGGACAGCCCATGCGTCAGCCAGCTTTTCTTTCACCACATCAGCCCCACTTGCCTCGGCGTCCAAAACCACGTCTTTGTTAAGCTCTTTCACCTTGTCCCTCCTTCGACCTCTTCTGGAATTACCCCCCCTGCCCTACCATGTTAGAACTGGACGGATAACGCTCCGGATCTGGGTCCTGCTAATCGGCCCGAAATACCTGCCATCAAACGAAAGCGGGTTATAGTCCGACATGAGAAGCACCTGGTTGTCTTTAAGCGTACAGTCAATCTCATAATGTGGCATCGGCCGCCCTGCCGGGTCCTCCCTATATGGCGAGCTATTCGAGACCAGCACACTATTCGCGGCAACGCCCTTTTTCAGAAATATTCAAATGGTCGCCAGCCGTAGCGACGATTTTCTTAATCATTTCCCTGTACCCGCCAGGGCAAAATCCTGCTCCGATATAGCCCCGCTCTTTGGCTTCCGCAAAGACCGGGGTTTTTGGCGGGCAGAAGATCACGAGATCACCTTTTTTAAGTGACGCATTGATTTCCCAATACAAACCGCGCGGGAAGCTCGCAGTACTGTTGATCCTGGCGCCGCACAAGACCAAACGGCCACCAGAGCGAAAATGCCCCAGGCTATTAACACAAACCCTTTGACCAGGCTCACAAAACAATCCTTTGGCCGGGCTGCGTTAAAGACAACAGCCTATCGGTCTCTTTGGGCGGTGGGACCTCGGCTCTCGCCTGGAAAACGGGGTCCTGAAAATAGAGAGGCTGCCGGCCATAAATGGCCGGAAATCCGGAACAGTAAACAACCATGTCACAGCCGCAAACGATGCGGTCGTGTGCGTCCTTTTTGGGTCCAGGCATCCGGAGTGCTTCGTCAACCGTCAGGAGTGGACGCTGGACTTCCTGAATGGTCCTGGATACATGCCCAAGAAGTGCGCTCGTTCTCCGACCGCTGGTCGTTATCTGCTCTTTTATGATTGTCGTCTGCCCAGTGAGTTTTGATAGATGCTCGGCGGTCTCTAAGCGGTTGGGAGCAAAAGAGTTTTGGATACCACAGGCAGACGTGATGGTTTCGTCTTTGCCGTAACCAGTCTCCCGGTTTTGGAGCTGGTTGATATCCTGGATGATGATGTAGCACTTTATGCCGTAACCCGCGACGAAGGCCAAGGATTCCTGCATGATTTCAAGTTTGCCAAGACTTGCGAACTCATCGAGCATCATAAGCAAGCGATGTTTGTATTCGGGCTTTGGCCGCCCATTTTCAAACTTGATCTTATCGGCCAGAAGTCTCACGATCATGTTGACCAGAACACGGACCAGGGGCCGCAGGCGCGTCTTGTCGTTGGGCTGAGTGACGATGTAAAGGCTCACCGGGTCATCAAAGTTCATGAGGTCCCTGATTCGGAACTCGGATTTCGAGACGTTTTTCGCTACGACCGGATCACGGTATAAAGAGAGGTATGATTTGGCCGTAGATAAGAACAGAGCCTGCCTCCTCGATGGGTCTATCCATCATGTCGCGGCCCGCCGCGCCAACTACCGGATGATTCTCACCGTTATTGTGTGCATATACGGTCATTTCCTCCCATAGCTTGCTCACGGGCTTCTTGGGGTCGGCGAGCATGGCGTCGAGCGCGGGCAGGGTCGCAAGAGTCCCCTCTTTTCCGCTCTTGTAGAGAATATGCAGCATGCAGCCTACCAGAAGTGACTGGGAGGTCTTCTGCCAGTGGTCGTTTAGACCCTTTCCTTGAGGGTCGACAATCAAGGTTGCAAGGTTTTGCACGTCTCCGACTTCGTACTCCGTCTCCAGCCGGATCTCCTCAAGCGGGTTAAAACCAATGCAACCTGTGAGCCGCGCCGGCTCAAATCGCAGTACCTTGTTGTGACCATGGGTTTTTCGCCATCCGGAGGAAAGCTCCCAGAGTTCCCCTTTGAGATCTGTTATAACAGCGCTATGAGGCCAAGAGAGAAGCGTAGGGACCACCAAACCAACGCCTTTTCCGCTTCTTGTCGGCGCGTAACACAGTACGTGCTCCGGGCCGTTGTGGCGAAGATACCTGAGCCTGTTTTTCGAATCTAGCCAGCCACCGACATAAACGCCGTCGTTATCGAGAAGTGCTGCGCCTTTAATATCCTTCTCGCTCGCCCACCTTGCCGATCCGTGCATATACTCGTTTGCCTTGGAGGTGTTTGCACGCAGGAGCCTTCGCATAAAAAGGCCAACCATTCCGATCGCGCAAACCATTACCCCGATACTGCCGGCCTTGGAAAAGATATCCCAATATCTTGCATGCCACCTGGCGCCCCACAGAAGAATCATCCACGGGGGATAAAACCCGTGAGCGCTTACGCCAAGAGCGGGATGGTAATTGAACTGGTAAGCCGCAAACTGTGTAGCGGAAAAGAGTCCCAAGGCGAGTACGGCGAACACCCAAGCCGCCTGCCCTACCCTGCCGGTATCCGTCTTTGGTTGCCGTATTTGCGGACCTACGGCGGTATTGCGTTTCTCGGCAGTTCTCACTTACCTGCCTCGTATGCCGCCAGCTCGTCGCCTGGGATCTCCATAAGCTTTGGCTTTACTCCGAGGTCATGCCGGAGGCGCTTCATTGCATCGTATGCCTCCACTAACCCAACGGGACGGAGCCTAACGCCGTAAACTGTGCCGCGCTTTGGGTTTGAGCGCTCCTTTATCTCTGCCTCATAGCCATAGTTTGCGAGTTTCTCCTTCAGTTTTTCGGCGGATGGCCTATCAGTACATGTCTCTACCTGAACGACGTAACCTGTCAACCCGGGCGAGATGCACTTACTGTCCAAGGTCTCAGTCTTAACCGGGCACACAGGCGCTACTTCCACTTTGGGCGTTGAAACGGGGGCTGAAATGGCAACTTTTTCCTGCACCGGTTCGGCTATTGGAGTCGAAGTTTTTGGTTCCGGAGGTGGTATCGGGGCTTTAGTTGCTACTATTTCGCGCTTTTCAACCGTTTTTCCGGAGGACCCGGTGATGTTTACAGACGCGTTCCGGGTAAACATTCGAACCGTCAGCGATCGCGTAAGTACCCGGTAAAATCACGTAGTGCTCCCCTACCCTCTCATATTTTAATTGATGCCCTTCGCCATCCAGGATGACAAAGCTTTCACCCTCCAGATTTGCAAACTGCAGCACCGTGGTGTTTTCGTGCTCGAAGGCCCGAATGAGACCTGTCCCGGAATCCTCGAACGTATAAAAACTCAAGCCTGAGCCTGAGGTTCCCGCACCCGCAGGCACTGTGGCGCAACCCCAAAATAACGATAGCGATGCCACAAACAGAACCGTGATAAATATTCGCATGGATTTTACTCCGATCCTCAAATGACGCCCGTCAACGAAATCACGAAAGATCGTATGAGCTGAGTGAGAGACAAAATAAATGTCTTGCCCGAGGAGACGATGCTGGGAAATACGAAGTACAGGACCGCGAACACCAAAACCATTAAGATCAGCCTCATCGACCACCACAAGTACATCTCTTTGCTACTCATGCTGTATACAAACACAAATCTCCTTCTGCTTCCGAAAAGTGCGAGAACCAGGAATACCATCCCAACGATTAATAAACTTTTCGTTGTCACTTGTTTGTACCTGCCAACATATCCCGAGTTTTAAACCGCTCGGTTAGCCAATTGCCCCATTTGTCCGAAACTCGAATCAGCTTTTCCCGGTACTCGGCATTGTAGCAAGGGGTCTTGGAATGATAGTTCGCTGCGCGAGTCCAAATATCGCCCGTATCATTTAGGATGTGGCCCCGGATGCGCCAGGCGGCCAATTCATAGGAGTAACAACCAGCAGCCGCTACGTCTTTTGCTGTGATCCCATATTGCGCCAGATCGTGGAGGTAAGCCGTGTTGAACTGCATAGTACCGACATCGTATGTCCCGTTGGTATTTTCGACATACCGGCCAGGCTTACCGCCCTCGATCTCGGCCACCGCGAGGATGATATTCGCCGGCACGTCGTATTTTACCGCCGCAATTACAGAGCACATAACGCGCTCATTCATTTCTCCGGGCTTCAGGATGGTTAGATACCCGGAGACCGGACCGCTGCCGCCCTGCCCTTCCGGTTCTTCAGCCAGGCACACCGTGGGCGCACTTAATAGCGCAAGCATCACCAAGAGCAGGCACTTTCCCCTCATCAGAAACCACGCCCTTTCCCATCGATAAACGACTGAATTTCAGGGTTGGGATTCGTTACCTTTCCTGCGCCCAGGCTACCACCGCCCTCGCGCAGCTCTTTAATGGCACTCGCTATTTTCCCGCCGGTTGTCAGGCCGATGCTCTTTTGAACGGCATCCATCTTCCCTTTAACCGCATCACCTGCAACCTGGCGAGCGCCTCTATACAGGCTGCCGACAGCGCCCGCAGTCATACTGGCTCCAGAACGAGGCTTGTCACCACACGCCATTGCCAGCGGGCTTAACCCACTACTCGTGCTACCGCCAGAGCCTCCCGGACCACCGCCAGACATATCTAAACTTCCAGGACTCGACATATTCTGTTGCCCGGACTTGCAAGCCGCCATCAATGCACTCGATCCTCCAGCAATGGACATTGCCCCACCTGCTATCATGCCGCCAGCCACGCCGGCTGCGCCCGCCGCTAGTCCCCCCGCGCCAATAGCCGCACCTGCCCCGAAATTCCCTATGCCGGCATGTCCTATAGAAGCCCCCGTAACGATGCCACAAACCAAAGGAGGCACTTTCTCCACCAGAAATAGCAAAATGATGGCAACGACCAGCATGACGCCCATGTCCGAAAACTCTACGTCCTGGCCTTGGTTCATCTTCGAGTAGTAAGCGTCGATAAAGCTTT
Organism: uncultured delta proteobacterium; assembly: GCA_963826655.1. Taxonomy (GTDB): domain Bacteria; phylum Desulfobacterota; class Syntrophobacteria; order Syntrophobacterales; family Syntrophobacteraceae; genus SbD1. Next base: position 93,094 of record CAWGZP010000186.1, on the reverse strand, counting down.
GGCCGACGCCAATGAGAAGAATCATCGTGAACAAACTTGCTCCAATTTCAAGTACCTTTTTGTAGTAGTTTATTGCGATGTCGGAGGTCCATCTGGAACCACCAAAGCCTAGAAAAAACACGCCCGCATACGCTAACAGCCAGGCAGAGCATAGCAAGAGCAGCATGTTCGCCCCAATGAGAGCGGCCACAACCATGATTAGTCCGCTTAAAACAAGACCAACGGCGCTGGCTACCGGACTCCAGCCCGACACATGCTTTACGGCATTAAAAAAGATTGCAAAACCTATGTTTGCAATGTGACCTGGACCCACCTGCTGTCCCGTTCCTGTTGCCTCACCAGCAATTTGGCGCAGTGACTGAATGATTGTGTTCGCATAGTTAGGTCCATTGCTGAGCAACCACCAAAAGAAACCGGTGAAGATCGTGAAACGCACAAATTCGGCGAAAAATTCTCCAAGGTCGGCCTTTCTGAGCGCCATCATGCCCGAACGTCCAAATCATACTAATCGACACGAGACACCAAAAAAGCCAAGTTGCATGTTTCGTTATGGTCGATGACCAGTTGCTTGCTACTGACTGATATCGTTGCAATATATCTTGAGAAAACAGGGGAGCTTGTCATCTGTGCCGAAGCGTTTACGGAAACAAGTAGCAGGCAGGAACAAAGCAGTAAACAAATGACGAAGAATCTGGAAGAAAAAAACCCTTTCACGAATGTGAGGTATTTTCCCATGCTTTTTCTTTCCTTATTAAATCCGTTATTTTCCTCTTACCATTTGCTTTCATCAGTTGTGTCGGGGAAGCTTGACGTTGATTGCTTATCTGCTTCCTGTCCGGCTTTTTCCTTGCTGGTTTTGCTTTTGGATGGGCTGCAGCTCAACAGTCCCAACGCCAGAATGGAAATCAACAAAAGTATCAGGTGTTTTTTCATGTTTCTTTCCCTATTAAATCCGCTATCTTCCTCTTACCATTTGCTTTCATCTGTTGTGTCGGGGAAGTTTGAAATTGACTGTTGATCGCCGGCTCCAGCCTGGGCCTGTTTGTCGGCATCCGTTAGCTGCTTGGCGGCAGCGACGTTTGCCTGAGCGACGAGCAAGGTCCGAATTTGGAGCAATTGCGCCGCCTGATTGCTCGCCAACTGATTAGCCGCCTGGAGTGCTTCCATACGGCCGCCCGCGCTTTGCGCCGCACTCTGGAGCCGCACCAGATTGGCCGCGTCCAGGCGGAGTTGGACTTGCTGTTTATCGATCTCTTGCACGAGGGCATCGTTTGCCTGTTTTTGGGATTGTGAGCCCAGTATAGCCGCATTCTGAAGTGCAGCCAGTTGCTGCTGGGTGCAGCCATTAGGGCCGAAACAGGGCGAGCTTCGGTAATAATTTACATCCTGGAACTTATTAAGGTACGCCTGAAGGCTCCCGGCCTGCTGCTTGTAAAGGTCCACAACATCAATCGTTTTCAATACATCATTCATCGTTACAAGCGCCTGGTCCCATACATAGGCTATAGGTGCGACAGTGTTTTTGACCATGTTTGCAGATTGTGATATTTGCTGCTCATACTGTTGTATTTGGAGACAATATTGTTGAATCTGCTTAAAGGTCATCAGCAGACTCTGCTTCGCTGTCACCACGTTCTGACTAAAGTTGGTGGCATCGAAGACGGCCAGTTGCGCATGGGCCTGCACAGTCATGCAAAGCACCACAACGCACACATACTTACCTACACGGCTCATCATTTTCCTCCTTTTCCTGAAAGCGCATAATCAAACGACTTATACGGCCTCTCGAAGGTCAAATCCTTTACAGCCATCACATTGAATCTGAACCCCGGGCGGATTTCGAGCGTTGGGCTTACGCTGAGATTTTTTTGCATCATTTCGGCCATCGTAGATCCCAACTCCTGGCCTAATGACGCGCTCAAAACGCCGCTGGTACTCTGCGTATTGCTAACGCCGTTGTTCTGGTTCGGCTGGCTGAGGCTGACGCCTGCGATTATCGCAGACATGAGAAGCGCCGAACCGAATGTCCTGAGGTAGTGGTTATTGACTTTGTCATGAAATCCGGCATACCCGGCGCTATCAGCCCCCGGCATGGCCCCTATGTCCATTGCCTTGCCGTCCGGAAAGACGATCCTTTGCCAGGCAACCAGTACGCGCTCCTGTCCATAAACTACATCGCTTGAGTACGCTCCAACAAGGCGCGAACCCTGCGGTATCAGCAGGTACTTCCCGGTTGGGGTGTCGTATACGTTTTGGCTGACCTGGCCTATGACCTGGCCGGGCAGCTCCGAATTAATCCCTGAAATCATCGTGGCCGGGACCACAAACCCGGCCCGCAGCTCATAGCGCGTGCGAGGCGGTTCCGGCTTGGAATCCATGCGCCATCTGTCGCCCTGGCCAATCCCCGCAAACTGTTTGATGTCGTTTCGGGAAACTCCAGTCTTGGCAACTCTTCCCCCCGGGATTTGGGCCAGCGCTTTAATCGAGTCTTCGGTCTGTGCCGCGATAAGCTTACTGAGCTCCGCCGCCTCAGGAGTGTTCAACCCTGGTTCACCCGGCGTTCTTTTGCCGCTTAGGTCCGTCACTGGGACCACGGTTTTAGCCGTAACGGCCTGCTCGAAGGCCTGGAACTTCATCTGGCGTATACGTGCCTCCTCCTCTTCGGCTGAGATTTTCGGCTTATTGGTATCTCGCTCAGGTGGAGCCGGCGGCTTATTGGGATCATTGGGCTTTACGATGGGCACCTTGAGTTCTTGCTCACCTGTTGCTTGCGCCTGCTCTTTCGGGATCTCCGGAGGACCCGGCTCTCCCGCCGCATCCGGTATAATGCCATCGTTTCCGTCCGGCAGTATCGCCTTTACGAACATCGCCGTGCCCGTGTTTCCGGCTTTTTCGGCATTTATTTTGTTCGCGTGCTGGTGTTGCGATCTGTCCATCGCGACAAGGGCCATAACGAGCACGAACAGCCCAAGAACACCAACGAGGATGTAGACCGGCAGGTTATTTACGCGACGTCCCGCAGTTTTACCCTGTGCCTGCGGGGAAGTGTTTGCTGACATATTTGGCATATCAGTTGCCTTCCCTTACCGCATCGCACCTTGTGATGGTGATACGGTCTTGACTGCCGCCAACGCCGGCGATTAGGATGGCCCGGTCGAACACGCTATCGACAATGTAGCGATCACCCTGAACACGGTAATTGACGAGGACTTCCTCGGGGCTTTTAGCAAAAGATAGAAAACCCTTATTCTTTCGCGTTACAAGTAGAGTCGGCGCTTCGGTCTGCGACATGGTGGAGGGCATCTCGATTATGGTTTTAACCCCGTCGTTGTATACACGAACGGGTTTCCATCTGCTGTGGCCCTCGATCGTATAAGAAAAGTTCAGGTTTCCCAGGTATTCTTTGTTCTCCGGCTGCGTGCCCTCACCCTGTTCCTGTGTTTGCCTTTCTTTTATTGCGTCCCATTTTTTTGTGGCATCATCAGTTGGATAGACAAAGGTGACATATGGCATGAACTTGGTGCGATGGGAGCGCAAGCGGAGGTGATAGGTGCGCCGGTTCGTCGTCACGACAAGGCTTGTGTCAAGGCCCACATCCTGCGGTTTTATAATAAGATGTTGAACCTCACTTGCCCCGTACCCGGTAATGGCCGGCTCCACCGTCCAGCGAGGATCTCCCACGTTGAGGTTATTGACCTGTTCTCCCGGCTCTAAGGCCACGTCGCAGACCTGAAGCACCGCGCAAAGGATGCTCGGCTCCGAGACGCCAAACACAAAACGGACCGAACCATCGGGTCCGGCAACAGCCTTTGTGCCGGTCGCACTCGATGCTCGCCATCTGTCCGCAATACCAATGCCGGTTTGTTCCTGGGGTGTGAGTTCCGGGTTTTTGTGCGAAAAATAACTATTGTCCATGTTGTCGCCGGGGCCCGCAATCGCCAGCACCGGCACCAGGCACAACAAATCAAAAAACATTTTAACTCCAAGAAAAGTGGCAAGATATTTCTGCATTGACCCCTCCTAAAGCTGCTTGGTCCACGAAAAATCGCGCACAAAAATACCTAATGGATTTTGGCGGATTTGCTCCTCTGCGGTTGGCGCCGTCACATAAACCGTGACCAGTGCGCGCATCCGGCACGGCACGCCCTTTATGACTCCTTTGCGGTCGCGGACCGTCTCGACCCAATCAATTTGCCAGGTTGAATCTGTTTGCGGCATTACGCTCTTGATGTCGATACTCACCATTTCAGTGGCAGCCCGTTTAAAAGGGTTTGATTCAGGGGTGCCGTTTAGCCACTCGTTCATCTTGATGGTGGCCGGATCGTTGGATGAAAGCACTGCATATACATGCAGGACGGCCTCACGTTGCAACGTCACATCAGGCGTAACCAAACGGGCCTCGCTAACAAAGGCGGCAACCGTAGCCTCTATTACCCTCGGGTCGGCGGCCTGAGCGGCCTGGGCCGGTCGTATGGCGAGCGCCTCGCCCAGTTGGTTAACTTCGACAACGTAAGGGACTATTTTAGATTGACGCCCGATCTCAACGATTCCACCCACCGCAACCAACGCAATCAAAAGACACACCATGGCAACCATCTGCCACATCTGGCGTGAGGACATAATCCTGCCGACATGATCATTCCAGGTCCGTTGTGCGTTGAGATAAGGGTTCACGTTTTGATTGACGGAGGTCTCAACGGCGGTCTCCGCCTGCTGTTCCACCTTGCCGTAAGCTCGATCTTTCTTCCTAAAAAGGCCTGGAAACTTCATCTTCATGACCGCTCTCCCAAATAGTCGGAAAGATCCAAATCCCGTTGTCTTAGCCATTCGTCAACCCAGCCCTCGCCATACTTGCCCTCAAGCGTACGGATAGCAGCCAATGACTCCTTGTCCGTAGCCCCGACAAAAGAGAGCGCCAGCGGGCCAAGCGCCAACTCAAAAAGCCGGCGCCCCTTTTCCGAAACGTAGTAATACTGCCGCTTCGGGACAGCGGTCGCCAGGATCTCGATCTGCCTGTTATTGAGCCCCATGCGCTTGTAGAGATTTGCCGTGTCCTCGTCCCTGGCGTACACATTAGGCAAGAACACCTTGCTGGCTGTGGACTCAACAATTACATCGAGTATGCCCGATCTAGCGGCATCGGTAAGGCTTTGAGTCGCCATGACTACCATGCAGTTGGCTTTACGCATGACCTTGAGCCATTCCCGGATTTTCTCCCGAAATACGGGGTGCCCCAGCATGATCCACGCTTCGTCCAGGATGATTGCAGCGGGCTGGCCGCCCAGTGATCGCTCAATCCTGCGAAACAGGTAAAGAAGAACGGGCAAGGCATATTTCTCGCCAAGGTTCATGAGCTCTTCAATCTCAAATACGCTAAACTCGCCAAGCGACAAACCATCTTCGTCCGCATCGAGCAGATGTCCCATCATGCCGTGACGGGTGTATTGCATCAAAGCTTCCCTGATCTGAATGTCCTGTATCGTATCGACAAACTCGCTAAGCGTTTTCGACCCGGTGCTATACATACTCATGACGGCGTTACCGATTTCGTTGCGCTGTCCAGGATTGATACTTAGACCACTCAAGGCCAGTAGTGTCTCGATCCATTGCATGACCCAAGCCCTATCCCCCGGCGTCTCCATATATTGCAAAGGGCAAAAGGCAAGGGTGTCGTTATCGCCGGCGATGGAGTAATGATGACCACCGGCAGCCTTGCAGAGCGGGTACATGGAAAGGCCCTTGTCAAAAATGAAAAGAGTCATGCCCTTATAGCGCCGCAACTGCCCCGCAAGCGTTCCCAGAAGCGTGGACTTGCCCGCCCCGGTTGGACCAAATATTATCTGGTGTGCCAGGTCCCGGACATGCGCATTGAACCAAAAGGGGGTACGCCCATCCGTTACACACTGCATGAGAGCGGGACTCGAGGGCGGGTACATGGGACATGGGGCCTTGCTTTCACCGCTCCAAATGGTGCTGACCGGGAGTAAATCTGCCCCGTTCATGGTGTTCATCACCGGCCTGCGGATATTTTCGACACAATGTCCCGGCAGGCTTCCAAACCAGGCGTCCATGACATTGATGGTCTCCACGCGAGCGGCGAACCCGAGGCTGTTGATAGTTTTTTCGATCTGTCGCGCCGCTACGTCCAGCTTGTCCCGGTCCTCATCCATCAAGACCACGACACTCGTGTAATAAACCTGCCCAACAACGCCGCTATTGACCTCGGAAATTGCCAGTTCGGCATCCTCGACCATGTCGGCGGCATCCCGATCAATACGACCATGACCCGTGTTAAAAACCTGGTCCCAGAATCCCCTGACCTTTTGCTTCCATTTTTTCCGGAATTTGTCCAGATGGGCTATAGCCTCGTGCTGGTCCATGAAAATGAACCTGCTTGACCAGCGGTATTCAATCGGGAGTTCGGCGAGTACTGAAAGCATGCCTGGATACGATTCCATCGGGAACCCGTCGATAGCCACGCACTGGACGTATTTTCGGCCTATTTTGGGTATCACCCCTCCCCACATTTCCTGGCCGCCGATAAGCGCATCCAGGTAGACAGGATTTGATGGCAGCATTATGGGGTGATCGATACCGGTGACACAAAAATGCAAGTAGCGCAAAAAATCATCATGTGTGACGGTGCTTCCATCCTCATTTGTGGCCTTATGGCTTCGAAGCCTTTGCATCCTGAAAACCGAAGAAAGCCGCGACTCAACGTTAGCGCACTCATGTTTGAACGCATCGATCAGGCTATATGTATGTCCCTTGCGGTCCATGGCTTTTCGATCATCATCGAACATCAAATCCACAAACTTCTTTTGAGCCAGCAGCGGCGGATACCACGTGAGGCTCAAAACGAAATAGCCCTCGAACATGGTTCCCAGGTTCTCGAAATACCTGCGTCTTTCCTCATCGATGGCGGCAGTAACACGATCCGGAAAATGAGAAAGACCTGGCTCGCTGTAACCTGGTGCATTACGCCGTATTGCGTCCACGTGGATCGCATATCCGCTGCCAAGCATCCAAATCGCCTGATTGATGCGAAGAGATGTCATTTCTCTTTGCTCTTCCGTGCTGCTCGCGTTATCGTCACCCTGATAGAGCCAGGCAGCCATAAACGCTCCGTTCTTGCAGATGATCACTCCATCATCGACTACAGCGGCGTAGTTCAAAAGATCCACGAACCCCTCATCTGTGGCCCGGTGTCTCTGGAGTTTGTTGTGCTTGTGGGCTTGGCGCACCTCAAAAAAAAGCATCGAAACCAAAAGCAAACCCAAAACACCTATAACCAGCGTGAGACCTTCGATAACAGTGGGTTGGGTCAAAATACTCATTTCATTTGTACTCCCTCTCGTTGCCTCGGAAAGGCGTGGACCTGGCCGGGTAGTACGCTTTGTATCGCCTATGCCGCATATACACGTGCCGCATCCGAGGATCGGCTTTAGCCATCAGGCGAAACAGGAACAATGCAACAACCCAAAGCCCCACGCCAAATGCCGTCGCTCGCAACTCCTGGGCTGAAAAAATCAAAGCGAACGCCAAAAGACCCGTAAACATCACCAGCTCCCGATCCCCACCCAGGAACAGATTGGGCCGGTTTCCGGCCCTGTGAACCGGAACCGTTCGAAGCGCCATGTCACACCCTCCCGTACACCAGGACGCTTTGAGCCGCGCCAATCAGAGCCCCCTGCCCGAAGAAGGTTGACATCAGATTTTGAGCACCCACGAGAAGCCCCATGACCAGAACGACGAAAATGAGCGTCCGCACAAATGCGTTTAACTCGCCGCCAAATATCAGCACTCCACCCGCGACTACGATGCCGATAATCGATAAACTGTAGGCCACGGGTCCCGTCAGGCTTTGCTGAAGCTTAGTCAGCCAGGCCTCATAGGGAAGCCCGCCTCCCTGCGCTGCCGAGGCCATGGCATGCGGAACCACAGCGAAAAAGGTCAGCAAAAACAGCAGCCCACAACACCAGGCTATTTGTGTTGTGGGCTGCTTTTCCGCGAAGGTATTTTGTGTTGAGACAGTCTTTTTCATTCCTTTTCCCCTCCAATGTTGTGAGTCTCAAACCCGTTTTCATATCCTCCCACTTCGATCAGCTCCTGGACACGGCGTCCATCCGGAGTTTTGGCGATTTGGATAACAACGTCCACAGCCGAGGCTATAAACGGTTCAATCACTCTGGGCGCATCAGGATTCATGCTGATAAGCATTGCCAGCCGGTCCAGGGCCGATTTGGCGGTGTTTGCGTGTAGAGTGGCACACCCACCCGCATGGCCGGTGTTCCAGGCCATTAGCAAATCCAATGCTTCCGGCCCTCTTACTTCGCCCACGATGATGCGGTCAGGCCGCACACGCAGCGTCGTCTTCAGTAACTTGGTCATGCTGATCTCAAGGCTCGTGTGCAATGGACTGCAATTGGCAGCCGAACACTGGATTTCTCCGGTGTCTTCAATGATGACTATTCGTTCATCCGGGTCGCAAACCACCATCTCGCCAATAATGGCGTTGATAAGGGTGGTTTTCCCGCTTCCCGTTCCGCCGCTTACGACGATGTTTTTATGACCTGCTACCGCCGTGCAGATAATTTCCTTTTGCCCGGAGGTCATGATCTCGTCTACCACGTACCGATCCAGTGAATAGATAGCGCTGGCTCTTTTGCGGATAGCGAACATCGGGGCTGAGACAACGGGCGGAAGCAGCCCCGCAAAGCGGCTCCCATCCAATGGCAACTCACCCTCCAGAATCGGGTTGTTGCGCGTGATTGTCGTCCCGAGCGCTGACGCTATCGTCCGCATGACTGATTCGGCCCTGCTCGCCGGCATGTGGCCAATACGCTTCATCTTTTCACCCAAACGTTCCTGCCAAAGCGTTCCGTCCGGGTTGAGCAGGATCTCGATTGTCCTCGAATCATTTAGGGCATCGATAACCAGAGCCCCAAAGTCCCTCTTGAGTTTGTCGAGCCGTACAATTTCACGCGGTTTTGTTTCGGGTTCGTTCATCAATGCCCCGGCCTGTTTTTCGACCGAAAGAGCAGCGGCAAGCTGTATAACGCTGTCCACACCGCCATAATCACCCCATAATGCAGGAGGAACGTCCATCCGGGATGCATCCCCGGAGTGTGCCAGTGATACAGCATTCGAAAAAACTGATACAAAAGGTCCGCCCCGCAAACCATTAGCGCCACCCATTTCACAACGAAAAAGGCAAAACACAGAAGCGGCCAAATCAGGACCACAGGCGCAAGACAAACAAAAAAAACCACCCGACCCGGGAACCAACCAATAGCCCGCCACCAAGCTTTCCGACGTTGTTGGGCAGGCCGGGTGCCAACCGTTTCTTCGGTGCTGACAAAAGCTTGCTCTGACGGGAACCGAAGCACATTTGTCGTCATGGTTTGCCTCCTTGCGTGTTGATGAGACTATGGAACTTGGTGCTAGTAGGCCAAATAAAGCGGGCCTTTGTAATTAGGACGTTCGAACCTTGCTCGCCCTGGAGGAAAGAGGTCCCGGATTAAATTGAATCGATCTATTTAGTACTCACACTATAAGTGTCAGTATGAATTCACATTAAAAATGTTTGTAGCGAGTGTCAAGAGGAATTTACGAAAGAAAAATTAAACGAGGAAAAGATGGAATCGGAAAGAATCGGTTCGTGAATAACGCCGGGCAGGGATTTAATTAAGGATTGTCGTGTGGCCGGGAATAATATGCGATGATAATCGCATCTATCAACACGCTGACCTCGACTCCACTGTTTCGAGCACTTTCCTTGAGTTTCTCGTAGACCGGCACGCTGATCGCAAATGATGTTCTCAAAAAGTTCTGGTATGTTTTCCGCCGCTTTACAAGTTCGACTTCGTCCCAATTGGTATTTAGAATTGCTGTGCGCAAGCCTTCGCTGAGATCGCCTTTTCGTCGTGCTACTGTTCTCAACAAATTGTCCGCCTTTTCGCTCAAACTGATACTTACGCGCTTCCACTCGTCTTCGGGCATCCGGCACTCTCGACCCAGGGTTTGTTGAATTGCCAATTAAAAACACAGAGTATCCTTTTTCGCACAAGTTAAAAGTTGGCACAAGAACACATTTCCCTGAGTTACAGTCTGCCCGGCACAAAGAAGCGCAAATTTTAAGAGGTCCTTATTCATGCTGAACCACCCTGCCCTATCGGCCGGCATCATGGTAGGGGTTTCTGTCCTGTACAACCAACGATGCAAGGCCCTCGATACCACTCAAAAATCCCTCTTAACAAAATACGTGCCATCGGAGAATTACATACGTCCCATCGGAAATATCTGTGAACAGCCGCTTTTTTTATTCTTGGAACAATATTTATTCTATGAAAATAATTATTCTCATTTCATTCATTAATTGTGCAAAATATTAACGATTATTTCCCAGTCCGTTGTTATGATCTGGTGCCAATGACGACATCTTGGTACTAGTTCATCTTTATATAAGTCTATCGATTCACTATGAAATAAAGTGTACTCAAATGCCTGCATTGCAGTGTCTAATGCATACATCTTATCCCTGCCAATCCGATCTCAAGCGTAGCTGGGAATAAACGGATCCGAATGCAAGTCACCACAATACTGTTGCCGGCTGTGCAATTGTTTTGACCTTTTCAAATCCAATAGTCTGAGTCTGCCACGAGTTTTGCATTGAATCCCGCACTGATGTAGTTATTCCGTAATCGCCCTTTCCTTGCGAGGTTTCCATGACCACTCCAACGGTACCGGACATCAACGTTGAAAACTTGGATCGCCAGCATGACAACTGTTGGATTTCAAATTAAATGGACAGATTCTTTCTGATTAAGTGGCACAGACGTTTTATTTGGACCGATGCCGAGTCTGTTCTATGATTGCTTTTGCCCTTCTGACCGTCCTGTCGAGATAAAGATCGATCCTTCTGCCTCCGAGATGGTTCCTCCAGTTTGTTCTCTCTGATAGGATACGATTGCAGATCTCATCTTCTCCATATCCTCTGCGGGCCAGCGCCAGAGCATAAGAAAAATCGGTTTCCGACTCCCCGCCTCGGTCATAGCCTGAGCGGCAGATGCTATTTTTGCGACACACGGCCTCCCTTGGGGGTGGATGGGAAAGGGGTTCATCAGGGGCCGGCGCCTCAAGGTTTGTAAGAGGGATTTGCGCCACGGTGGTCCAATCTATCCAGATCAGTCTGGAAAGCGGGTATTGGCCACATGCGCTACGATGCTTGTCTTTGCGGTTACGGAAACCGGGGCAGCGGCCCCAGCGATTGTTTGGGCCCGCCCCTGGATCGCTGCCCAGTCTTTTTAGCCAGTAGCGTTTTTCGCTTAGAGATAATTCTCTTTGGCTTCGAATCCAAACCTGGTAGTTTTGTGGCGAGGTCTCAACGATCATCCGCCCCGGCTTCCACACTGTGCCGGCATGCCGGTGTTGACGGCATATCCGTTCCCAACAGAGATCGTCTGCCAGTAAATACCGTGACTCATCGGATGGCTGCATCAGGATGTGCCTGCCGTTTGCGTTTTCGGCTTTGAGATAGCCGATCCTGGATGGGGCGGGATCTATGATCCAACGCCCCTTTTTGATATCCAGGACAGCCAGACGCCAACTGGAGCCAAAGTAATCGCCGATTTTGCGTAGGACTTTTTTCATCGGATTAGAAAAGCTCGGTCGAAGCGGTCCTCACGTGTTCGGCGCTAACCATTGTGCATTGGCTTTGAGCGGCGGCGATGAGCGAGCCTCTGGCCAAATGATTCGCCTTTCTGAAAAGGCCTGCCGATCCCTGGTAGATGGCTGTAACGGCAGCTTCTTCAAATAGGTCCTTTCTGGCCCCTGCCAGTTTTAGATGATGCGCAAGATAGCTTTCCATTTGCTTTCGGTCGGCCCCTTCAAGATGAGACCTTGCAACGATCCTTGAGGCTAGAGGTTTGGATCCCGGATACATCAGCTTATCGATAAGATGCGCCTGTCCCGCCAGGATGATGGGCAGCCACGGCTTGGAATCCAGCTCGAACTGACACAGGGTGTGGATCTCCGAGAAGACTTCAAGCCTTAAGAGCGAGGCCTCATCTACCACGAGCACGACTTTCATCTTCTTTTCGCTCACAAGGCCGCAGATCTCGCGTCTTATGCGCCCTAAAAGGAAAGCACGCGACGAGCTTGCCGTATGGACGCCCAATTGCGCCAGAAACATCCGGTACATCTCAAGGATCGATCCCGATACGGCCGTGATGGATATGGTTTGATACTCGGAAGGGTGCAGGCGGCTCAACGCATAGCGCAGGGCAGTCGATTTGCCGCTGCCGATCTCACCCGTTACAAGAGCTATGGCCCCAAGGCGCACAGCATAGTCAAACCGGCTGCAAACCCCCTTGAGGTCTTCTGTCTCAAGGATGTCCTGCAATGCCGTATCGGAGGCGAAAGGTTCCCGCTCGAATCCGAAAAAGACGCGATAAGTTTGATTCATGGATTGGCCTCCGGTTCGCCTCTGCCAGACCAGAGATTGCCTCCCCTGTAACGGCTTGCCGGGTCGGTTGGGCTTACCTGGGGATTGTTGTTCCTGTCCCTTTTTACCCGGCAGTTGACATGGATATCGACAGCAGTGATGAAGCCATAAGACTTCCCGTCATAGCGGACCTCGACATGGCTCTGATCCCTTTCATGGTAGAGCAGATCGATTTGCTTGCCGATAAGTGAAACCGGCCCTTCGAAAAGCTTGCCGTCGAGGATAATCGTCCTGTCTTTGGCCACCCTGCGTCTTGCGCGCTTTCTGAAGTGGTCCGTAAGCTCTGCCGGGGCTGGTCTTAGACACTCCATGTTGGATGTGAACCGCTCAAAAGGGGTTTGTCCGGTAGAGCCGTGCTTTCTTTCGTGATAGATATTATCGAGCCATAGACTGAAAGTTTCGTTGAGGTCTCTAAGGCTTTCACCCTTAAAGCCCGTAAGGAAGCCCTCCCGTACCGATCTGAAAAATCTTTCAATTTTCCCTTTTCCCTGAGGCGTGTAGGGTCGGGCATGAACAAGGGCGATGCCAAGGGATGCGCAGACCTGCTCGAGATGATGGCTTCGGTATGCCGCGCCGTTATCGACATAAAGTTTTCTTGGCAAACCCCGTTTTAGCAGGCACTGTTCGAAAGCATCCAGAAAACATGCAAGACCTTCCGAGAGATAAAACTCTCCATGAGGAACAAGCCGGGAATGATCGTCGAGAAAGGCTATAAGGTAGGCCTTCCTCATCTTGTCCCCCACCATTACCATTGGACCGTGCATCACATCGGATTGCCAGATCTCATTTGCAAGTTCGGCCTCAAACTTGCGCCGGTCTTCGGCTTTCTGTTCCGCCGGCTTGTTAAGACCTTCCCGCTTGAGCAGCCTGTAGACGCCTGAAGCATTGAGCCTCACTTCCGGGCTTGCTTTCCGCATCTTGGAAATCAAAGCAGAGATCGTTATCCGGGGGAACTCGCGTCTTAGGCCGATTAAGGAAAGACACGTCTCCTCATCCATAGATCTGCTGCTACCCTGGTCCGAACGCGAAGATGCCGCTAGCGATTCAAGCCTGCCGTTGCCGCCCTTGTAGAGTCGCACCCACCTCAAGATCGTAGTGCGGCCGATCCGGGTCCTGTTGGAGAAGGGAATGCTCCACTTCCTTGCACACTTGTCCCGAATCAGGCGTTCCTGCTCTCCGCGGGAAAGCTCCTTTGTGTTTACCAACTCATGAATCACCCCGAACCGAAACGTCGCTACATCTTTTCTTTGCTCTTCTGTCATGAAAGCCTCCTTTTGTGGAAAGTTTGAGGCTTTTTACGACAGGAGCGCCCTCTTTGCGACGACACCCTTCGGTAGGGTAGGTAAGGAGTGGATAGCCTGCGAGATTAGATGGACCGGCTAACCGGTATTTTGCCCATCACGACCAGTCTATCAAAGGCCTCAAGCAAGTGATGTTGAAAGGGATCGCCAAAGTATGCCATGGCCTTACGTTTTAGGGCTTTTAGCCAGTGGCCGCTACGTGTTCGCGAAACCCTGAAACAGGAAAGTTTTTTCTCAAGCAGATCGCAGATAATAGAGCGGGTGGTTTCTATAGAAGACTGAAATCTGCGGAAATAGCCCCGGGGCTTGAGGCATATAACACAACGGCAATGCGGACAACGATAACGGCGCAGCAAAAGGCACGCTGTGAATCCATCAAAACAGGCCAAAACGAACCCATGTCCCCACGGCCTTCCCGCCTTGCACCTCGGGCAAGCCTCCGGCCTTGGCCACAGGTAATTCCGACCCTTTTCACAAATATCCTTGAGAACGACGGCGACAGGAAGTATCATTCATCCACCTTTTTGGGGTACTTCGCGTACCCGTGTTGTCTTGGGGCGGTGAGTTCGGCGAAAACTCTCCGCCCTTTTTTCAATAAAAAAGGCCTCTCCCATGAGGCCCATTTATTTCGACAACACCCGGCTTCCTGTCAATCTATTTTGAAAAAAATCTCCTTATTCCGACCGTATAGTCTGGTTTCCTACATCCGGCCTCATTGAAGCACCCCGGCGCTCAATACTCTGCCACCTGGCAAGCACTACGATTTCCGGAGCTGAATTGCTCCGGCCTCATTGAAGCGTTGAATTTTCGCGCGTACTCGTCGGCGGTTTCGAGGATTTCCGGAGCTGAATTGCTCCGGCCTCATTGAAGCTTGGCGTTCCAATTGTTGATCCCCGCGTTATAGCGGATGATTTCCGGAGCTGAATTGCTCCGGCCTCATTGAAGCTCCAATCCATTAATCCCTTGATCGCCCACCCAAGGATGATTTCCGGAGCTGAATTGCTCCGGCCTCATTGAAGCGGGTATAGACGCAACTTTTGCATCTACAGTCATTCGATTTCCGGAGCTGAATTGCTCCGGCCTCATTGAAGCCCGGTAGGAACGCCCATATTGAGCAGCCGCCAGTAAGATTTCCGGAGCTGAATTGCTCCGGCCTCATTGAAGCTTCGGAGAGACTCCGGATAAAGGCCTTGATTTTGCCGATTTCCGGAGCTGAATTGCTCCGGCCTCATTGAAGCGCATCGTTTCGGATACCGTAGAGCGATCCCGCGCCGATTTCCGGAGCTGAATTGCTCCGGCCTCATTGAAGCAAGGTCGGCCGCAGCCTTTGCCAACATATCAGCCTCGATTTCCGGAGCTGAATTGCTCCGGCCTCATTGAAGCCCGATATTTACATGATCCAGGGGACAGGACCGGAGAGATTTCCGGAGCTGAATTGCTCCGGCCTCATTGAAGCATTGCCCCCGTGGGGTCGCCCTGTATCGCCTGACGCGATTTCCGGAGCTGAATTGCTCCGGCCTCATTGAAGCGTGCTTGTGCTGAGGCTATCTGCTGGCTCACATCGGGATTTCCGGAGCTGAATTGCTCCGGCCTCATTGAAGCCTGGCTCTTAATCTAGCACAGTGCTAGCAGCGTGGATTTCCGGAGCTGAATTGCTCCGGCCTCATTGAAGCTTTTCGCACGGTGTATTTTCGAACATCCACGTGATGATTTCCGGAGCTGAATTGCTCCGGCCTCATTGAAGCCTCTTAAATTTCTCTGTGCTCTCTGTGTCTCTGTGGTGATTTCCGGAGCTGAATTGCTCCGGCCTCGTTGAAACATCCGTTCGGGATTCGACTTTTGCGGTTTCGTTCGGGATTTCCGGCGCGGAATTGGCTCCGGTGAAGTTAGTACGCCGCCGTGGAA
Source organism: uncultured delta proteobacterium (assembly GCA_963826655.1). GTDB lineage: Bacteria > Desulfobacterota > Syntrophobacteria > Syntrophobacterales > Syntrophobacteraceae > SbD1. Next base: position 77,383 of record CAWGZP010000186.1, on the reverse strand, counting down.
GACGGCGCTACCGGTTATGATTTCCGGAGCGCGCAGGTTGGCTTCCTGCTCTTATGAAAACCCGGTATGGAGGGCGGCAATACAAGAGCCGGTGAACCCGGCTCTCCTGTCATCTCAATCGAATGGGAAAAATTTAGGTGGTAACTTTTTTGACGTTGACTGCCTGCGGTCCCTTTGGTCCTCGCTCCACCTCGAAACTTACGGGATCGCCTTCACTCAAAGAGCGAAATCCCTCGGACGCAATGGCGCTGTAGTGTACAAAAACGTCTCCCTGGTCCTTTGTTTCGATGAAACCATAGCCTTTTTTGTCGTTGAACCATTTCACGCGGCCTTCCGACATTTCCCCTTCCTTTCCTTCTCCGGTACCGTTCCCCCTTGCTTGCAATTTCGCTGCTCTGAGCAATAGTTGCAAAACTCCGCCGCCTGCCGGCCCGGTTCCTCCAACTCCAGCAGAGGCCGTATCCGATGCCACGGCACTAAGGTTAGTCCCTACAACTGAAAATGGGAAATGTCAAGATTATTATAGGTCCGGCGCTACTTAAGGTAAATCAAATGCTTTTTTGGAATATCGTAGTCGATATAGATACATAAGAGTTGGGGGAATGGGGTTGGATACTTCTAATCTAACCGAAGACAAGTATTGGAAAAGCTCATTCAACCAAGTCTTGGAGGGCCTGTTGAAGGGTGGGGAACCTAAACGAAAACCCTGCGTTCATCAATCTTTTTGGAATGACCCTTTGGCCCTTGAGCACAACGTTTGCGAATTCGCCCAGAACCGTTTGCAGTAAAAAACCCGGTACAGCGGGAAAAACAATCGGCCTGCCAAGAGATCCCGCAAGGACCCTGGCAAATTCCAAATTCCTGACGGGGTTTGGCGCCGTGCAATTTAGCGGACCCGAAATCTCCCCGTTGTCTAACAGGAATGCGAAAATATTGGAGAGATCTTCCCGATGAATCCACGACATCCACTGCTTGCCGCTACCCATAGACGTCCCGAAGAGGTAACGAAAGGCCGGCATCATCATTGCCAGAGCGCCCCCTCCCCTGCCAAGAACGATCCCAAACCGCAGAAGCACTATTCTGGCGCCCGGCCGGGCCGCCTTTTTTGCCTCCTCTTCCCAACGCACACAAACCTCGGACATGAATTCGGATCCCGCTGGAGAGTCTTCGTCCAGGATCTCGTCATCCATTCGGCTTCCGTAGTAGCCAACGGCCGAGGCGTTAATCAAAACTTTTCCTCCGCCCGAAGAGCAAAGCCCGGCAACGAGATTTCGGGTAGTAAGAACCCGGCTGTCCACAATGGCCTTTCGAGCCGCATCGGTCCAGAAGGTAAATATGGAGCTTCCGGCGAGATTAATCGCCGCGTCGCTTTCGGCTGCCCTTTCCTGCCATTCCCCCTCTTTTCGAGGATCACCCTCGACTATGGTCGCCCATGTGATCGATTCCCTCGCCCTCGCCGCAGAACGGGTAAGAATGAAGATTTCATGGCCCGACTCCGAAAGCCTCCTGGTCAAGTCTCTTCCGACAAAACCCGTTCCACCGGTTACAAATATTTTCATGGCTGGTTTCCAGCCGGTGGGTTTCCCGGCTGTGGATTTTCAGATGGCGGGTTTCCAGCCGGCGGGTTTCCCGATGGGTTTTCTGATGGCTTCTTGGTCTCCACGTTCCCGAAGACGAACCTCGAGATCAGGCTTTCGATGTCAATCGGAGGCTGTGTTTCTCTTATGACCCCGCCGTTTTCGATATAGGTATCCGAAGCCCCGGGAGTTATCGATACGTATTCTTCACCGATTATGCCCATTGCTTTTATGGCGGCAATCGAGTCTTCTTCAATTTTAACATTTTTGTCTATGCTCATTATAATCTGAGCCTGGCTGTCTTTGAGCCCGATTCGTTGGACTTCGCCTATAACGACTCCTGCCATTGTCACCTGTGCCTTGCTCTTTAGCCCCGACACCGTGGCAAATGAGGCCTTTACCTCGTAGCGGTTCGTATAGAAGTCGAAGTCGCCCAGGGTCAGGGAAAGGTATCCCAGGCACAGTACGCCGACTATCAGGAAAATTCCGACACCGAATTCCAGGCGCTTTTTTTCCGGTACCATTTTAAAATTTCCTCTTTTCCCGTTTATCAGAGCAAAATCGAAGTAATGATGTAATCGCCTACAAGGATGGAGATCGACGTGATCACTACGGCATCGGTGGTCGCCCTGCCTACCTGCTCCGGCCCGAAGGTGCCTTCATCCACTCCGGCATAAAATCCCTTATAAGTGCATACCCACGCAATGAGGACCGAGAAGCAGATAGATTTTATCAACCCCATCCGGAGATCGGTCCAGTCCACATTTGAAATAATTCCATCCCAATAAGTTCCAGCGCTGACTCCCAATAATCCAACCCCTACGGCGTATCCGCCCAGGATTCCGACGATGTTGCAAAACGAGGTCAGCAGGGGAATCGCGATGACGCTTGCAATAAACCTGGGCGTGACCAGGTAGGAAAAAGGGTCGATTGCCATGCACTCCAGGGCGTCGATCTGTTCTTCAATCCTCATGATCCCGATTTCGGCGGCCATTGCGGACCCCGCTCGACCGGTCACCATGAGCGCCGAAAGGACCGGCCCGAGTTCGCGGACCAGCCCCACTCCAACCCCCGCTCCAAGCAACCCTTCCGAACCGAACCTCGCCAGTGCATGATAGCCCTGCAACGCAAGAACCATCCCCGTGAAGGCGGCTGTAAAACCTATAACCACGAACGACTTGGTGCCTATGAACTGGATCTGCCTGATGGTCGGCCAGAGTTTTCCCGGCGGCACGAACAGCCCGCGAATCGCATAAACAAAAAACAATCCCAGCCGGCCGGCCGAATATACCTGTCCCAGCGCGTAGGCGCCGATGAACTCGATAAAATTTACCATTCGAGAACTCCAGCACGATTTTTTCTCAAAAAACATTGGCCGGGACACAGTATCAAGGTCCCTCCCCTACCCCGCTGAACAGGCGCTTGTAGTAGGAGTCCATGCCTACTCTGTAAGGGTCGGGTTCCCGGCTCAGGAACTGCTGCACGCGCGGATCCGTATTGTTCCGGATCTCCTCGGGACTGCCCTCGGCCATTATTCTGCCCTCGTCCATCACCACCATTCGATCGGCTATTTTGAAGGCGCTCTCTAGTTCATGGGTGACCACTACCATAGTCATCCCGTATGTTTTTCGTAAATCCAGGATCAAGCGATCCAGGCCGGCCGCCGTAATGGGGTCGAGACCGGAAGAAGGCTCATCCACAAACAGTATTTCAGGGTCCATGATCAGCGCCCTTGCAAGACCGGCCCTTTTCTTCATCCCTCCGCTGATCTGGGAAGGCATATAATCGCAAAACTCCGCCAACCCGACCAAATTGAGCTTCATGACGGTCATGATCCTGATCGTTTCTTCGGCCAGGCGGGTATGAACTTTAAGAGGTATTGCTATATTTTCGCCAACGGACAGGGAATTGAACAGCGCCCCGCTCTGGAACAGGACGCCGATCCTGCGCCTGTACTGCATGAGCCTGGTCTCGGAAAATGATCCCAAGTCTTCGCCGTCCAGCATGATCTGGTTCGCGTCCGTTTTCTTAAGGCCGGTAAGGTGGCGGAAAAGCGTGGTCTTTCCGCAGCCGCTCACCCCCATAATCACAACGACCTGGCGTTTCGGTATCGTTAAGCTGATATCAAATAACACCTGGCGCCTGTTGTAAAAACTGTTGAGGCCTTGTATCTTTATGAAATTCTCGTCGGACATGCTCCACCCAAATCAAGGTCTTAACTGTTCCCATACCCCACGTGAGGACAGGAGCATTCAGGCCTCCTCCTCTCCGGCGAATCCGTTAAAGTCGCGCATTATATAGTACAATTATTGAAATATAAAACCAAATTCGCAACTCTGCCCGGTCCTCTCTGCAAACGGCCCGCTGTGAGAAGGGATCGCGGGAAATTATTTCTTTCATACCGGGCGGATTCTGTGGGATACTTTGCTCAAAAGTACCGGAGGCAAATCAATGAAAACGCTCGAATCCCCCATAATCAATGCCATCTGTGAAAGGCGCAGCATTCGTCACTTTAGCGATGCGCCGGTTTCTCGAAGATTTGGTCATGGCTGCCCTTAAAGCCGCCTCCTGGGCGCCCTCGGGAATGAACAACCAACCCTGGCGCTTCGCCATTATCCGGGAAAAGCAGTGCAGGGAGAAGATTGCAGCTCTTACTAAATACTCTGCGACCCTTGAATCGGCGGCTGTGCTCGTCGCGGTTTTCCTTGACCGCGAGACCTCATACGACCGCACAAAAGATTGTCAGGCAGTTGGGGCGTGCCTGCAAAACCTGCTCCTCGCACTCCATTCACTCGATCTTGGAGCCGTTTGGATCGGCGAAATCCTCAAGAACGGCAAGCAGGTCATAGAACTCCTTAAGCTCCCGGACAGCCTCGACCTGATGGCGATTGTCGCAGTTGGACACCCGTCGCACCGCAATCAGAATTCACAAAGGCGGCCGTTAGAGGAACTGATTTTACTGGAAAGGTAGCCGTGCGATGGGGCCTGATATTCAATCCTGTAAGGTGAGAGATGCTTGCCGGCCGCCTGGCCGTCAGGTATGCCCCAAACCGCTTATACTCAAGGGAGGGAGGCCATGGACATTCAGAAGTGCAGCAACATGTTCCGGTTAATTGTTCTGTGTGCTTGTCTGGTGACCGCTTTCGGATGCAGCCATTCGAGCCCGCCGCCCCCCAACCCGGTCAGCCAGTCGCAGCCGCCACCGGGTCCTGCCACCGGGTCTGGCTACGGACCCGCCGCCGCCCCCTCTTATGGTCCAGCTCCTCTCGCTACTCCCGCTCCCTCGGGAACCGGAGCGCAATTTTTCGATTTTCAGGATATCCCCATTCCCCATGAACTCAATGTGCAATCTCAAAATTCCTATGTTTTCCAGTCAGGTCCTATAAAGATGGGGTTCTTGACATTGCGGGGCAGAGTTGATTCTAATTCAATAATGAATTTTTTTGTCGCGGCCCTTCCTCACGAAGGCTGGAAACTCAAAGGCCAGTTCAGGTATAACCGGGCGCTTCTGATTTTCGATAAGCCCGACAAGGTATGCGTGATATTGATGAAGGAAGAGGCTTATTATACGTATGTCGAAGTCTACGTTTCGCCCGTTTCGGGCGGTTAAAGTTATCCGCTGGTTTATGACATTATGCTGAATGGAAAAACGATTCTTCTGGGTGTGAGCGGCGGCATTGCCGCCTACAAGGCCGCGGAACTCGTGCGTTTGCTGGTCCGGCAACGGGCTTCGGTCTATGTGGTGATGACGGCGGCGGCCCAACAATTCGTTACCCCGCTGACTTTTCAGGCGCTTTCGAACAATGCCGTCGGCACCGACCTGTTCAGCATGGAATCCGAGTCGCGGATAAGCCACATTCAGAAGGCCAGGCTTCCGGACCTCGTTATCATTGCCCCGGCCACGGCCAACCTGATGGCTAAGATGGCCGCGGGAATTGCCGACGACTATCTGACGACCGTGTTGCTCGCCACGACCGCTCCGGTGCTGGTGTGTCCCGCGATGAATGTGAAGATGTGGGAGCATCCCGCTACACAGCGGAACCTGAAGGTTTTGGCCGAACTCGGCTACGAAATCGAGCTGCCCGGCGTAGGCTGGCTTGCCTGCCGGGAGGAAGGGGCCGGCCGCCTGGCCGAGGTCGCCGGCATTTTGGAGAGGGCGCTCAAAATGCTGACTCCGCCAACCCTTGCGGGCAGGCGCGTTTTGATTGGCGCCGGTCCGACCTGGGAGCATTTTGATCCCGTCCGGATCATAAGCAATCCATCGAGCGGCAAAATGGGGTACGCCCTGGCAAAGATTGCGGCCCGCAGGTCCGCGCGGGTCCATCTCGTATCGGGGCCCACTTCTCTCGAAGCCCCGGCCGGGGTCGAACGCACCTGCGTTACAAGCGCGCAGGAGATGAGGGACGCGATTTTCGAACTCTCGGGACAAATGGATGCCGTCGTGATGGCCGCGGCCGTGAGCGATTACAGGCCTGCGCACAAGGCGCCCAACAAGCTTAAGAAAAAAGAATCCGAAGCACATACGGTCCTTCTCGAGCCCAACCCCGACATCCTCGCGGGTCTTGGAAAAGTCAAACCGCCCACCCAGGTGCTGGTCGGATTTGCCGCCGAGACTGAAAAACTTCTCGAAAATGCGAAAAAAAAGCTTCTCGGGAAAAACCTCGACTTTATTGTGGCCAATGACCTGACCCAGGAAGGCTCTGGGTTCGGTTGCGACACCAACGAAGTGAAGATAATCGATTGTAATGGCGCTGTTGCCAACCTGGCTTCCATGACGAAAGAACAGGTGGCCTCGGAAATATGGGACAGGGTTGAATATCTCCTGGAAGGTGGCAAAAATTGATCCAGGGAAAAAAGGCTGACGATCTTGCCGGCTGTTTAGAGCAGTTGAGGTGGATTTTTGCGGGCTACAAGGCCGGCGGTCTCCTCGGTTGGCAACATGGACCTAAAGAATTCCAGGAAGAGGTCCAACCGGCGTCTGCGGACCTGATCGAATCCTCAAAATCTCAGGCCGCAATCCAACCGGCAATTGCTGGCTCCATCGAAGCCCCAAAAACTGATGACGAGGCCCAACCCATAATTGCGGCCCAAATCGAGGAAAAACTCTCTCGAATAGCCGGGGAACTGGCCGGTTGCACCAGATGCAAGCTTCATTCCGGGCGCAACAACCTGGTATTTGGGGAAGGCTCTGCAAAAAGTGGCCTGGTCTTCGTAGGTGAAGGGCCGGGCTTCGATGAAGACCGGCAGGGGCGCCCTTTTGTAGGCCGCGCCGGAAAGCTGCTCGATAAAATGATCTTTGCAATAGGTCTGGAGCGGGCGGAAGTCTACATCTGCAATGTCGTGAAATGCCGCCCTCCGGACAACAGGACGCCACAACCGGACGAAGCGGCCACCTGTTCCCCTTTCCTGTTCAGGCAGATCGAGGCGCTTGGCCCCAAGGTCATCTGCGCCCTGGGCATGAGCGCGGCCCAGACCCTTATGGGTAACTCGCGCCCGATTTCCCAGCTTCGCGGCAAGGCCCTTGACTGGCGGGGGATACCCCTGATATGCACCTATCATCCAGCGTATCTTTTGAGAAGCCCTTCCCAGAAAGCCGCGGCGTGGCAGGATCTCAGAGAAGTCATAAGGCTCCTGCGCTCGTAACATACAGATGTCAAAAGGCGATCTATTGACATGAATATCAAAAAATTATTTCTGGTCCTTTCGCTTTTCTCGACCGTGGCGATTGTTTGCGCAACCGCGCAAGCCAAACCTCAACCGGCCCACGTCGATATTGTTCAAATCCAGGACTCGATAAACCCCGGGGTCGAGGATTTCCTTAGATACGCTATCAAACACTCCGTAGACGGCAAGGCCCAATTCCTCATAATTCTTCTGGATACGCCGGGAGGGCTGATGACGGCGATGCATGGCATCACCCAGGCGATCCTCAACTCCGATATCCCGATTGTCGTATACGTATATCCGAGCGGCGCCAGGGCGGCCTCGGCCGGCGTGTTTATAACGGCCGCCGCCGATGTCGCCGCCATGGCGCCCGGCACCAACATTGGGGCAGCGCACCCGGTTACCGGACAAGGAGGTGATCTGCCCGCCTCGATGAACGAAAAAGTCCTGAACGACACACTCGCGTTTGCCAGAAGCATTGGCGCACAGCGGGGCAGAAACGCCGAATGGCTGGAGGACTCCATCAGGAAGAGCGCGTCCGTGACGGCCGAAGAAGCGTTCAAGTTAAATGTCATTGACCTCGTCGCCGGCGATCTGCCGGATCTTTTGAAGAAACTTGACGGCTGGCATCTTCAGCGCCGGGGCGCCACGGTAGTTCTGGAAACCGGGGGAATCGAGCAGCGCACTATTGCACCCGGTTTTCAACTCAGCATTTTACGAATCATAAGCGATCCGAATCTTGCTTACATTCTGCTGATGATTGGACTGGCAGGCCTTTATTTCGAACTCTCCAGCCCTGGCGCGGTCTTGCCCGGAGTCATTGGCGGGATTTCCCTCATTTTGTCCCTCTACGCTCTGCAGAGTCTTCCGGTAAACTATGCGGGATTCCTGATAATCCTACTGGCGTTGATCTTTTTCTTCCTGGAGATAAAAATCGCCTCACACGGATTGCTAAGCCTCGCAGGGGTCCTTTGCCTGGTGCTGGGCTCATTGATGCTTTTCCGCTACCCCGAGGAGCCGATGCAGGTCGCGTTGTCGGTTTTTCTGCCGACCACGGCCGCGATCTCCCTGTTTTTTGTCGCCGTGGCCAGGCTTGCCTTCAAGGCCCAGAAGAGGGTGCCGCAGACCGGAAAGGATGCCTTGCTGGGGAAGATCGGGCAGGTGCGGCTGGCAATCGACCCGGAGGGCAAGGTGTTTGTTAGCGGCGAACTGTGGAACGCACAGGCCGAACAGCGGATCGAAGTGGGAGAAAAGGTCCAAGTATTGGAGGTGCACAATTTAAAGTTGAAAGTAAAAAAGATCAGTGGTAGATAGTGAAAATTAGCTCTAATGTATTTTGTGAGTACTCCATACGGATGAAGGGCTACGAGGAGACGGAATGTTTTATAATCTGAGCTTTTCGCTTATTGCCATAATTTTTTTTGTGGTTCTTTTCCTCGCTAACGCAATTCGTATCCTCAACGAGTACGAACGGGGAGTAATTTTCCGTCTTGGCAGAGTTATCGCTGCGAAAGGACCGGGGATTATTATCCTTATCCCCGTGATCGACCGGATTCAGAAAGTCAGTCTCCGCGTCATTGCCCAGGAGGTCCCGGCACAGGATGTTATCACGCGAGATAATGTCTCGGTCAAAGTCAGCGCCGTAATTTATTTCCGGGTAATCGATCCGGTCAAGGCGGTCATTTCAGTCGAGAATTACCTTTATGCCACCAGCCAGCTGGCCCAGACAACGCTACGCTCGGTGTGCGGCCACGGCGAACTCGATACCCTGCTTTCGGAAAAAGACAAAATAAATGCGCAGATCCAGGAAATTCTCGACAGCCACACAGACCCTTGGGGGATAAAAGTCTCACTGGTCGAGCTCAAACAGATCGATCTGCCCCAGGAGATGCAGAGGTCAATGGCAAAACAGGCGGAAGCCGAACGCGAACGGCGCGCCAAGGTGATCGCTGCCGAGGGAGAGTTCCAGGCAGCCGACCGCCTTTCCGCCGCGGCCGATATTATTTCAAAAAGCCCCGGTGCGCTTCAGCTTCGCTATTTGCAGACGTTACGTGAGATCGCCACGGAGCGAAACTCCACTACACTTTTTCCAATCCCGATCGATTTATTCAAACCTTTTTTTAAGATCGCTGAAATGTTGGATAAAGAACCGAAAAAGGAATAACAACAATGGGCAAAAAAGACAAAGAAGTTAAGGAAAAACCTCTTCTCAAGATGACCGCAAAAGAGCTCCGAGACATGGCGATGTCCACCGGTGATGTCGTTGGAGTGCATGCGATGAACAAGGCCGAGTTGATAACTGCCATTAAGCTTGCGCGCGGCATCGTCGATGAGAAGAAAAAGAAAGACGTGGATGTTCGTGGCCTGAAGGTCCGGATCGCTGAACTGAGAGACAAGCACGAGAAGGCAGTCGAGGCCGGAAACACAAAGCTGGTCGATGCCTACCGCCGCAGGATCAGCAACCTGAAGAAGAAGACCCGTCGGGCCGCATGATCACAGTGGATATCGAGACTCGTGCTGTCCTGATTTCTCATATGTTTCATGTGTGTTGGAGCCGAACTTTGTTGTAATCGATTATGGAGGTTACTGATGAGTGTTGATCCAAAGGTGATTGCGGCAATCTCGTCCGCTATCGGGTTTTACCTTCAGGACGAGCAGGATGTGTTGCTTGCACAGCAAAGAAGTCGGCCCGCACAGCCGCCGCTGGTCATGAGCAGCCCGTTTGCATTAGCAGGAAGACAGGCAGCCATGGACATCAGGTGGACCTGGCAGATGCGCTTGCCCCGTTAGGTGATCGGCCTTTGACCTACAGACTTCGCTTTTTTCATGTTGCAGCTCTAAGGTCGAATTAAGATACCGTCAGTTTTTAGGGCATGTTTCCTTGCAAATTGACTTCTGGTGTTCACAGTTGGTTCTGAAGCGAGCTGAGGCTAAACCTAGTATTCTCTCGAACGGAAAAAGGAGACAGTAAGGATGGAGAATTCTCATTTGCATGGCACCTCACTAATTGCAAAACTACTTGATGAGCCACCAACTAAGGTGGACAACCCTATCAAGATTGGAGATTTGACTTTCCGCGATGGTCATCAGTCTCTTTTCGCGACCCGTGGAAGGACCGAAGACCTTTTGCCTATCGCAGAAGAAATGGAAAAGGTCGGATACTGGTCGATGGAAGTATGGGGCGGCGCAACTTTCGATACAATGCACCGTTTCCTCAATGAAGACCCCTGGGAAAGACCACGCCAGCTCAAGAAATACCTCAAGAAGACCAAGCTCATGATGCTGCTTCGCGGCCAGAACCTCGTCGGCTACCGCAACTACGCGGACGATATGGCCACGGCTTTTGTCGATCGCGCATGCGAAAACGGCATCGAAATCTTCCGGACTTTTGACGCGCTGAATGACTTCCGCAATTTCGAAACGGTCATCAAGCCGGTCAAGAAGAACGGAATGCATTTCCAGGGCACCATCTCCTATTCGCTGACCGAGCCCCGCATGGGCGGCGCCGTTTATAACCTCGACTATTGGGTAAAGTGTGCGAAGCAACTCGAAGACATGGGCGCGGACTCGTTCTGTATCAAGGACATGGCTGGCCTCATTGCTCCTTACGACGCCTACTACCTGGTCAAGGCCCTCAAAGAAAATATAAAGATCCCGATCCATCTTCACAGCCATTTCACCTCCGGCATGGCCGACCTCTCCATGCTCAAAGCCATCGAAGCCGGTGTGGATATAATTGATACCTGTTTGTCCCCGTGGGCGTTCCGCAGTTCCCACCCGGCCATCGAGCCCCTGGTTATGACTCTGAGACACACCAACAGAGACACGGGCTTCGACCTCCACCAGCTTGCCAAGTGCAGTGAGTGGTTCGAGAAGATTTCGCCCAAGTATCGCTACCTGCTCGACGACCGCATGTCCATTATCGACATCGGGGTTCTGCTCCACCAGACACCGGGCGGCATGCTCTCCAACCTTATCAACCAGCTCCGCGAGATGGGTGCATCCGACCGGCTGAACGATGTTTTCCACGCGCTGCCCCAGGTCCGGAAAGATATGGGCCAGGTGCCCCTGGTAACTCCCACCAGCCAGATCGTAGGCATTCAGGCTGTTAACAATGTTCTCTTCGACACACCCGAAGAGCGCTACAAAATGATTTCCGCACAGAGCAAGGACCTTTTCTTCGGCCTCTACGGCCATACACCCGTCCCCGTTAACCCGGAAATCCAGAAGAAGGCCCTCAAGGGCTATCCGAGAGGCGAGACTCCTTTCGCCGGCCGTCCGGCAGAGATCCTCGAACCCGAAATGCCCAAGAACTGGGAGGATACGAAGGGATTGGCCAAAGACATCGACGATGTGCTTATCTACGGCATGTACCCGATGACGGGAAAGCGTTTCCTCAAATGGAAATACGGCGTAGAGCCCGTTCCACCCGAAGTTTTGCCCAAGACCCTCGAGGATTGCGCCAAAGAAGCCGAACTGGTCAAGAAGGCCAAGGCCGGATTGCTGGTCGAAAAGCCCAAGAAGGAAGTTCCTCCGAAGGGCGATGCAGCACGCCAGTTCAACGTATTTGTCGATGGCGATTACTTCTCGGTTGAAGTAGAGGCAATCGGCGGCGCGCCGGTCATCACGTCGATTGCGCCTGCGGCAGCACCCAGGCCCGCGGCGGGTCCGAGACCTGCGGCAGCCCCTGCTGCGGCGCCCGCGGCGGCTGCGCCCAAGCCGGCAGCCCCTATTGAAGGCGGCACGAAGCTGGAGGCTCCAATGCCGGGTATGGTTATTCGCTATGAGGCCAAAGAGGGCGATGCGGTGAAAGAAGGCGACGTCCTGATGATTCTCGAGGCGATGAAGATGGAAAACTCCATACTGGCGCCCGCCACGGGTACGGTAAAACAGATATGTTGCAAAGATGGTCAGAGCGTGCAGAAGGGTGATATACTCGCGGTAATCGGGTAATTAATCGCAACCCAACTCAAGCATAGAGGAGAATTAGAATGGCAAAGGCACCAGTTCGTGTGACAGTAACCGGCGCAGCGGGCCAGATTGGCTACGCCGTTTTGTTCCGCGTTGCCAGTGGCGAAATGCTCGGTAAGGACCAGCCTGTCATTTTGCAGATGCTGGAACTCCCTATGGAGAAGCCCCAACAGGCGTTAAAAGGCGTCATGATGGAGCTCGAAGACTGCGCTTTCCCGCTGCTCGCCGGTATGGTCGGCACGGGCGACCCCAATGTCGCTTTCAAAGATTCGGACTACGCACTTCTGGTTGGTGCGAGGCCCCGCGGCCCCGGCATGGAGCGCAAAGACTTGCTGATGGCGAACGCAAAGATATTCATCGAGCAGGGCAAGGCTATGAATGAAGTAGCCTCGCGCGACATCCATGTAATCGTGGTCGGAAACCCCGCCAACACAAATTCATGGATCGCCATGAGTTCGGCTCCGGACCTGCCGAGGGCTAATTTTACAGCCATGTTGCGCCTCGACCACAACCGCTCCAAATCCATGCTCGCCAACAAAGTAGGCAAGCCGGTCGACTCAATTGAAAAGCTGATAGTATGGGGCAATCATTCAACCACCATGTACCCTGACATCCGCTTTGCTACCGTCGACGGGCAGCCCGCTTCCAAGCTTGTTGATGAAAACTGGTACAAAAACGAATACATTTCCAAAGTCGCAAAGCGCGGCGCCGTGATCATCGAAGCCCGCGGCCTATCCTCCGCAGCTTCGGCCGCTAACGCCGCAATCTCGCACATGCGCGACTGGGCGCTTGGCACCGATGGCAAATGGGTGACGATGGGCCTGGTTTCCGACGGCTCCTACGGAATCCCCGATGGCGTTATGTACGGTGTGCCGGTTACCTGTACGCCCGGTGAGTACCATAGGGTCAAAGGGCTCGAAATCGACACGTTCTCGCGCGAAAAGATGGACTTCACACTGAAGGAACTGCTGGAAGAACAGGCAGGCGTCAAGGAGATGCTCGCAACTCCTTCGTGTTCGTGCAAACACTAGGGAAACCATGTGTGCTTTGAAGTCCGCTAAGGGCTCAAATGCCTTAATGGATGTCTCATAAAACAAGAGGCGGCAAGTGATTGCCGCCTCTTTCATTACGAGCCCATCCTCACGCATGCGTGAGGATGGCAACTTATATATAAAAACTGATAGATAAAAGCTAAAAACTGAAAACTGCCTTGCAGCGATTATCCTCCGAATGATTAAACTTGTTCGAGCGGTTCCCCGCTAACCCGCAATCGAGGAGGGTGTAATGTTCCACTGGAAACGATGGCTCTTTGCCTCCGTTGTTTCGATTATTGTTCTTGCCGGTATCATTCTCACTCTAGGCTTCTTTTTTTCACACTTTCTGGTCGAAATCTGGTGGTTCAATTCAGTCGGCTACGAATCCTATTACTGGCAGCGGGCGCTTTACAGCTATGCTGTTTTCGGTGCGGTCTCGATAGTTTTCTTTTTGATATTCTTTTTGAACTTCTGGGTGGCCTCCCGCTTTCTTGGCGCTACCGTGCCCGCAGATACCGCGACCGAGGCATCTCGCAAATCATACCGGCATTTACTCAATGCATTTCGTACGGGTTCGATGTGGGTCTATACACCGCTTTCCATCATTCTTTCAGTGGTGATCGCCCTGCCCCTTTACCAGCGCTGGGAGGACTTCCTGCTCTACATTTTCTCTCCAGGCACAGGGACGCCGGATCCGGTGTATGGGAAGGACATCTCCTATTATCTTTTCGCCTACCCGATATATACGCTTATTCAGCGCCGCCTGCTTCTTGCCTCTGCTGTTCTTTTGGCCTGCATCCTGCTCCTGTACCTGATGGAGAGGCGATTTCTTGCTAGAGAGGAAAAACGGCTCCCGGCCGGGGCCAGGGTCCACCTGAACATGCTGGTCATTCTCGTGTTTCTTATCGGAATATGGGAGTTCGCCCTCGAGCGCTACGGCCTTCTCTACTCCACGAGTCACCTGCCGCTTTTCTACGGGCCGGGCTACGTCGAAATGACACTCACCTGGGGCCTGATCTGGCTTTGTCTCATCCTGCTGGCCGGGACCGCTTTTTCACTCCTCTACCTTATCAATACGTATAAGGGAATCAGGGTCTGTGCCGGGTTCGCCATCGTGTTCGTTCTTGTCCTGGGCGTACGGTACTCGGATTTTCTTCCGCAGTTACTGGAAAAATACATCGTTAAGCCCAACGAGAGTTCAAGAGAGCGACCCTACTATCTAGGACAATATCAAATCGACCCTTTCAGCCTACCGGCTCGACGATGTGGAAATCCGCGACTTCTCACCCGAACGTGTTCCTATGGACATATCGTACCCGACGTCCAGGCGATTCTGAGGAACATCTCCGGTCTGGGACGGCGAAATGCTCGATGATGTTTATAAGCAAACTCCAGGAACTCCGGACCTACTATGATTTCCCGAGCGTAAATGTTGACCGGTATACCGTAAACGACCTCTATCAGCAGGTTTTCCTTTCCGCGCGCGAACTCAATCAGTCGCAGTTTCCCGAAGGCGCCCGGAACTGGATAAACGAACACCTTTCCTATACTCACGGGTTTGGGGCTGTCATGACCCCGGCGAGCCAGGGGGGCGACGAACCCATGGTCTGGTTCCTGCGGGGTATCCCGCCCGAGTCGGAGTATGGATTCACAATCGAGCAGCCGGGCATCTATTTCGGGCAAAATGAGGCGACCTATTCAATCGCACCTAACGGCTCCGGCGAAATAGACTACCCCAAGGGGCCGGCCAATGTCCTTACTTCATACGCCGGCAAGGGGGGAGTGCCGCTCTATTCGCTTTTCAAAAGATTCATTTTTTCGGTTTATTTCAAGGACAGGAATATCTTTTTCACAACCAAGCTGGTTCCCGAGTCCAAGATAATCTTTCGTCACAACCTGACCGACAGGATTCAGGCACTGACGCCGTATCTTATGCTTGACGGCGATCCATACCTGGTAGTCACAAAGAATAAACTCTACTGGATTCAGGATGCCTACACGGCCTCCGACAAATACCCGATATCTACGCCTTTCATGACGAAAGCCGGGGAAGTCAACTACATCCGAAATTCCGTTAAGATCGTAGTGGATGCCTATGATGGAAGTGTCGATTATTATATTTTCGATCCTCAGGACCCCATCATAAGAGCTTATAGCCGGATCTACCCCGGCCTGTTCAAGGACGCAGCGCAGATGCCCGGTGATTTGGAACCGCACGTGCGCTATCCGCGGGATATTTTTCATATCCAGATGGGGATCTACGCCAAATATCACCAGACCGACCCCGATGTTTTCTATCAGCAGGAGGACGCCTGGGAGTTCTCAAAAACATACACGGGCAAGGAACCCTCGGAGATCAGGCCTTATTACCTGACACTCGACCTGATAACCAAAGAGAGGTTCGACTTTTTGCAACTCCTGCCCATGAGACCGAGCGGGAGGGATAATCTCCGGTCTCTGACACTGGTCGGCTGCGACCGCCCCTATTACGGGAAGATCATCGTTTATAATTTTCCGAAGGGAGAACTCGTCTACGGCCCCTCACAGATTTACGCCCTCATAAACCAGGACACCACGATATCCGAGCAGTTTACGCTCTGGGACCAGGCGGGCTCCGAGGTGGACAGGGGCAAGATGATAATTCTGCCGGTCGGCAAGGTAATACTCTACATTCAGCCCGTTTATCTCAAGGCATCGACTCAGCTCAAAATTCCGGAACTAAAGCGTCTGATTGTGAGCCATGGGCAAATCGTAGTCATGGCAAAGTCGCTTGAAGAAGCCTATGCTCTGCTCCAGCAAAGGACAAAGGCGCAAGTCGAGCGCGTGGACAAACGGTTCGCACCTCTGTTGCAACAGCCGGCGCAACCGCAGCCTCCATCGCCTGTGGAACCGCAGGGCGCGCCCACGGAGGAGCCTCGTCTACCTGAATGACTCTCCGGTCGGACCGCCGCCATCGCGGAGCCACTGCTCTTTAAAGACTGTATTATTTGCCCCGGATGGTGTATAATCATTTAAGCTTTTAGTGAAAGCTCAGGGAGGGCGCTAAACCGGCAGATGCATGTAGACGCCGGTTGTGCTTTCCCTGAGGCTTCACTGTCGAATCGTAACTGCGGTTGCTCTGCGCCTTTTACTGTATCGGTGCTCTCCGGGATCGATGCCTTTCAAAGATCGGTGCTTATTCGCTCAACCCCCCTCAACGAGATTAACTCTTTGCAAATTCCGCCGGAAATGGTAAAATTAGGTCGCTGCCTTTCTTGGCCTTTTTTTCCGAACTGTGGAGGTTCTATGTTCAAAATTGGCGATCTGGCCGTGTACCCAGCTCATGGTGTTGGGAAAATCGAGTCAATCGAATCCAAAAGTATTGGTGGAAAACGCCAGGATTTCTATATCATGCGTATCCTTGAAAATGATATGAAAATCATGATCCCCGTTCCAAACGCTCAATCGGTTGGCTTGCGAGGCTTGATCACGCAGACCGATATACCCCGGGTCTTCGATATCCTTCTGAGAAGGGAAGTCTCCGTCAACGGAGGTACTTGGAACCGGCGCTACCGCGAATACATGGAGAAGATCAAAACCGGCTCCATTTACGAACTTGCCGAGGTGCTCCGCGATCTGACCGTCCTCAAAGGGGATAAGGAACTTTCCTTCGGCGAAAGAAAGATGCTTGACACAGCAAGGACGCTGCTTCTCAAGGAACTCTCGATAGTGCAGGAAGTCACGGAAGACGAAGTCGAGCAGTCCATTTTCGAGTTGTTGAGATAGCCTGGTCAGGCCGGATCTTTCATTGTCTGTCTAAACCTTTACCATAAAAGATTCCCTCCTGGAACTGGCATTTTATTGCTTTTACCCACATATTATAATCGGAAGGGGGGTGATCAAGTGAGGTTGGCGTGGTTCATTTTAAAATCGCTCCTTGTCATCATCTGCGCCTTTGGCGGCTACCTGATTGCAATCAACCTGAATAATGAAACTATCGCCCACTACAGTTGGGCGCCTTGGGCCGGAGTCCTGGCCGGCATAATTGTTGGCGTAGCAGGCCTGGGCGTCGAAAAAATAGTCCAGCATATCCCTCTGAAGGTTTTGGCCGGGGGTACTATCGGTCTGGTTCTCGGTCTTTTCGTTGCAAAGCTCATCGGCGTGGGTTTTGCCTCCATCCAGAACACCACGGTCAATGTCGTTATCTATATTATTTTATCCTGCATTTTTGGTTACATAGGATTGGTTCTGGGCAGTTTTAAGATTGAGGAGTTCCGTGCCCCCAACTGGTCGTGGCTGGCACGGGGCGCGCGCGGTGTTCCGCTGGCCAAGATCCTCGATACAAGCGTAATCATCGACGGACGAATAGCGGACATAGTGGAAACGGGCTTTCTCGGGGGCGTGCTGGTGATTCCCGAGTTTGTCCTGCAAGAACTTCAGCACATTGCCGACAGTCCGGATCCCACCAGAAGAGTGCGCGGGAGGCGCGGCCTGGACGTCATTAAGCGCCTTCAGCAGGAGAAACTCATCGAGGTTCGTATCGACAGGCAGGATTTCGACAATCTCAACGAAGTCGACGCCAAGCTTGTGTCCCTTGCGTTGAGCCTGAACGCCAAGATTGTCACCAACGATTACAACCTGTCGAAGGTGGCAGAAGTGCAGGGAATTCGCGTACTCAACATCAACCAGCTTGCGAACGCGCTAAAACCGGTGGTCCTGCCCGGCGAAATCCTGCGTCTCCATATACTCAAAGAAGGCAAAGAACAGGGCCAGGGTATAGCTTACCTGGAAGACGGCACAATGGTC
The DNA here is from genome assembly GCA_963826655.1 of uncultured delta proteobacterium. Classification (GTDB taxonomy): domain Bacteria; phylum Desulfobacterota; class Syntrophobacteria; order Syntrophobacterales; family Syntrophobacteraceae; genus SbD1. The sequence goes on along the minus strand of CAWGZP010000186.1, from coordinate 59,352 downwards.
GTCGTGGAAAACGCGAGCAGGCACCTGGGGAAAGAAGTCGATGTCTCGGTCACCAGCATACTTCAGACTACGGCAGGCAGGCTGATTTTCACGACCCTCAAGGACGCCGAAGTTTCCAGGCAGCATTAAAACAGCGGGCTGTGAGCGGGAAACTCTTTTTCTGCCCACAGCCCAAGTATTATGAACCGTTGCTTCCTCCGCGTCTCGACGCGCCTTTTGTTGCGCCTGTGTTCTCCGCTATCACCCGGCCCCAAGATCCTTCAGGACCTTGATGAATTCTCCATTATCAATCTCTGTAAATTCGATAACTTTACCTATACGCACCGGCAGTATGAAATGGAGCTTTTCACCAATGCGCTTCTTGTCGGTCCGGATCGCATCGATAATGGCCTGAGATTCAATCGAGGCCGGAATCCGCACTGGCATTCCCCAGGTTTCACACAAGCTTTCCAATCGCTTGAGTTCCCCGCCCTGCATCTTTCCCAACCGATGTGAAAAGGTCGCCGCTGCGACCATGCCGGTGGCAACGCAGTCACCGTGTCTCAGCCTGAAACCGGTCAGTTTCTCCAGGGCATGGCCGACCGTGTGACCCAGGTTCAATACACGCCTGCGGCCCGCTTCTCTTTCATCGGCCTGCACAATTCGCGACTTGAGCAGGCAGCTTGCAGAAATAATTCTGAGCAGTGCCTCGGGATCCCGCTTTTTAATAGCGCCCGGGTTGTTTTCCACAAATTTCCATAGTACTTCATCTCCGATCATCGCCGATTTTATCACTTCCGCCATTCCCTGCCTCAATTCCTCGTCGGGCAAAGTGGAGAGAAAGCGCGGATCTATGTAGACATGCCGTGGCTGCTGAAAAGTTCCAAGCAAGTTCTTGCCTTCCGGCAAATCGACTCCCGTCTTCCCGCCGATGCTGCTGTCCACCTGGGCAAGAAGGGAGGTGGGCACCTGGAAGTGAGGGATCCCGCGCATGTAAATAGAAGCGATAAAACCGGTCACGTCCCCGGTTACGCCACCGCCGACCGCAATCAGTGCGCTGTCGCGATTGGCCCCGGCGTTTACGAGCTGCCTTGCCAGGAACTCGACCGCGGAGAGCCGCTTGTTGGGCTCCGATGCTGTAAACAGGATAACCCGGGGGTCCTTCTGTGTGGGCCATCCGAGATCGTGCGCCTTGCGGCCCCAGAACGACCATACGGTTTCGTCCCATATCCAGTAGGCGGAACGTTCACCCAAGGCGCCCTCGAGACCGCCCGCAACGGTCTCCATCACCTCTTCCCCCAGGAAGACCTCTGAAGTATAAGGTCGGGTCCCATCAACGGCGATATCGATTTTCATTGCAGATCGGACCTCCCGCCCTCAGAAGTTTGCTCATTCGATGGGGGCGCCGGGCATTCGCAATCAACAGTCCCTGCGGTCGCTCCATTATTTCCATGCCCGGCGCAGCCGGCCGAGCACGATGAGCACGCGCAGGACTCAGATCGGTAGACCCTGGTAAAGTGTCTTATCAGGTACACCAGGACCCCGGCTACGATTAGCAGCGTAATTCCGGTTTGCCACATTGCGAAACCTCCTGCGCACTCGCCGAGTAGGCGCAAAACAAAACCGCAGAAAAACTCTTGAGCCGCGAACCGGCTCTACCTCGGCGCCCTGCGTCTCTTCGCCGGACCCCGTCGCTGCATTACCCCTTCTCTTTCGCCGGGTTCACCCCAGTCCAAGCCACAACCCGCCGCGGTAAACGAGCGCGGATACGAGGAACGCTATGGTGGTGTTGAACACCATCGAAAAAAGCCCCCATTTCCATGTCGATTCACGGATAATGCAAGTTATCGTTGCGAAACAGGGCGCGTACAACATAATAAAAATAATCAGTGAAAGCGCTTTTAGTGGGCTCCATGACGCATCAGCCCTTATTCGTTCGCTCAGAGGTATCTTTTCCCCTCTTCTGGATTGCCCAAGCGAGTAAGCCGTACCCATCGTCGAGATAATGACCTCTTTGGCCGCAACCCCGGAGAGCAGGGCGACATTGGTGCGCCAGTCGAATCCATTCAAAGTACTGATCACCGTAAGGCCGGAGCCTATTCGGCCTGCGATCGAATTTTTCAGTGCCGCCTCGGCCTCCCTGTAATCAACCTTCTGAAGCCGGAGCCGGTATGCATCGGTTTGGAGATTTGGGGCGATCTCGGAATCCCCGGGGCTTATCTCAACGGACTTTGGGGTGCTCTCAAGAGACTTTAGGGTGCTCTCGGAGATTTTGGGATTCAACAGCGACTCTCTGAGTGCCTGAGGCGCCTCGGCCACGATCGAGGCTCTCTCCTCATCATAGATTTTTTTCTCGCTTTGCGGGAGTCCGGGGAAGGACATCAAGGCCCAGAAGACGACGGAAATGCCGAGAATGACCGTCCCGGCCTTGCAGATGTACTGCCATGCCCGCTCCCAGGTGTGAATGAGTAGCCCCTTGAAGGTCGGAAGGCGGTATGGAGGCAGTTCCAGCAAAAAAGGTGTGCTCGGCCCCCGCAATATGGTCGAGCGGATCAGCTTTGCGATCAGCAGGGCGGCCACCCATGACAGGATGGTCAGAGCGAACATGATCTGCGCCTCTTTTTCAGCGAAAAACGCGGCGATAAGCATCGCAAAGACAGGCAACTTTGCCCCGCAGTTCATGAAAGGCGCGGTGATGAGTGTGGCAAGCCGCTCGCGCGAGCTTCTGAGCGTCCTCGTGGCAAGCACTCCGGGAACGGCGCAGCCGCCCGCGATTCCCCCCGAAATTATGTAGGCCATGACCGAGCTGCCGTGGAGGCCAAAAGTCCTGAAAATGCGGTCGAGCATATAGGCCACTCGCGCCAGGTATCCCGTGTCCTCCAGAAAAGCGATGGCAAAAAACATGAACAGGATCAGCGGCACAAACCCGAGGACCCCGCCCACTCCGTCGATCACGCCCGATACGATAAGCGATTTGAGAGGTCCGGGCGGCAAAGAGGAATCCGCAAATCTTCCAAGAGCCGTAAAGCCTGCTTCCAGCCACCCTATCGGCGCCTTGCTGTACGTGAAAGTGAATTTATAGACGCCGTAAATTATCAGCATCATGAGGACGGGGCCGAAGAAACGGTTGGTGAGCACCCGGTCGAGTTGGTCCGAAAGGTAGAGCCGGTCGGCCTTGTGGCCCCGCTTCACGACACCTTCCTTTAGCAGGGCGGAGATGAAGCCATAGCGGTAATCGGCTATAATGGCTTCGGGGTAGCTGTCCAGAGTATTCTGGAGATGCTGTGATACCTGCTCGGCGAACTCCTTGAGTTTGCCGGAAAGCACCGGGTTCTCTGCCTTGCCCTTTCGGATAACCTCCTCGTCCGCTTCAAGATATTTCAGAGCTGTCCACCTGGATGGATGCGATTCCGTCAAAAAAGCGGCACTCTGAATTTGCGCCTGCATTTTCTCGAGTACGGGGTCGATATCGGGCCCGTAGGAAATGTGGAGGGGCTCCCAGACCGCATCTTTTTGCGCCTGTTCCACTGCGGCCTCAAGCAGGTTTTCTTTTCCTTTGCCCGTACGAGCAACCGTTGGCAAAACCGGCACCCGCAACCTCCGCCCCAGTTCTTCACAGTTGATCACCAAGCCCCTGGCGGTGGCCATATCGACCATGTTCAAGGCTATGAGAACCGGAATGCCGAGTTCGAGCAACTGGACCGTAAGATAGAGATTTCGTTCGAGGTTTGATGCATCTACAATGTTTATAACCGTGCTGGGGCGGTCCTCGATGAGAAAATTGCGGGCGACGAGTTCTTCGATCGAATAGGCTGTGAGTGAATATGTGCCCGGCAGGTCGACCAACTCGATTTGCCTGCCGTTTACCTGGCAGAAACCTTCTTTCTTTTCGACCGTTATTCCGGGGTAGTTGCCAACATGCTGCCGAGCGCCCGTGATTGCGTTGAAAAGGGTCGACTTCCCACAGTTCGGGTTCCCTGCCAGCGCGATCAGGTTTTCTCGCACATGGTTCATTAAACTTCTTCCACCTCGGCCTCGATAAAATCGGATTCGCTGTTGCGAAGAGTCAGAGTAAAATTTCTGAGTCTAATTGCCACCGGGTCATTGAGCGGCGCGCGGCCCTGCACCCAAAACGGGGTACCCGGGACCAGGCCCATGTCCCGAATGCGGCGCCCGAGTTCGCCCGACGCGGTAACGCGATGAATGATTCCCCTCTGTCCTTTTGCCATTTTACGTAAAGGAAGAATGAGCAACATAAGTAAAAACCTCGTCAGAAAAAAAAGCGCTTACAAAGGAACTTCACCCTCACTTCGGAAAAATCGCCTGCGCAGCTCACGCGCACTCGATACTTGAACCTTGGGCATTTATAAAATTAGGGCCGACTAACATTTATCGCACAGCCTAACGCCACTTTCAATTCTCACTCCCAGCGCGGTAGCGAGCGACTTGTTCCTCCTGTGTTCAATTTTCGGCGCTTCGGTTTCACCCTGGATATTCAATATAATTAGGTATACCCAACTTTATGCTGTGTCAACGCCTTTTTTCGATCAGGCACACTTCGGGCGAATTTGGGTTTTAAGCCGACGCTTACCAGTGATTGAAAACTTGACCTCTCATATCGGTAAAAATTTGAGCAGCGCGCCGATTGCCGCAGCTTCCTCTTTGCTCAAATCTCCGATTTGCCCTCTTCTTTCAGCCATGCTTCGAAAACGCGTAAAATCCGTAGGCAAGGTCTCGTTATCCACCAGGAAGGCGATCTTCTGGATAATTCCACGAATTTCTTCCGGGCTTCTTATCCTTCCCGATGTCCTGACGAAATACTCAACTTTGAATTTCCCTGTGGCGCTGTTATATTCCAAATCTTTCACACGATGCAGCGCCAGTATGGCGTAGTCGCCAAGGGCTTGCCAAAAAACTTCATCGTACCCCCGCCATGTAGGCAAATAGAAGCGAAACAAGGCGGGCCTTCGATTCCCGTCTATTAAAACGGTTTTATAGAGCATGACCGGCAAACCTTCGACTTCTTCTTTGCTTATGCCATCGAGAAGCTGAAACATCACCCGCCTTTGTAATTTCCGCAACCGCTTATCGAATTGCTCCAGCAAACCGCCTTGACCGGGGATAGTGCCCACGGTTTCCAAAATCTTTTGAATTTCCATTTCCATACCGTTCCTCCTTAAAAGCCATAATGGCATCGATCCCGGCAGGACTCGGAATCAGGTCTTGCCGATCATGGCTCGTAACTCTTGGAAATCGCGGAAGTCAAAGCTCTTAGTTGGCGCTTGTTTCTTGCCAACCATTGGATATGGGCACCGGCTCGATTTGACCAGCCCCTCCTATACATGTATATACCTGCCGCGGGAGGGGTACTTGCTTCGTGCTCTTCTTATTCCTGAACCGGCTCCGGTTCGCGTCCCGGGAATTGAGGCTTTCTCCCTTCCTACTACTATTCTCTTGGTCCCTTTCTTCGGGCTCTTCGTGACTCCTTCGTGCTCTTCGTGTTGACAAGGCACGTGTTAATCACGAAGAACACGAAGAATGAGAAGCTTCGAATTGCAATGTGCTACGCTTCAGTCTCCGTGGTGAACGCTTACATTTTTTCATGCTCGCTATTTACCGGACAAAGAGATCGATCCATCCCACTCTTGTGGCAAGTCTTGTCCCCGAAGGTTTCCGATGCGATCTAGCAATTCTGCGGAGGCGGGATCGTCAGGCCTTATGCGCAACACTGCCCGAAATTTTTCTCCAGCCTCGTCGAAATGTCTTGCAAGATAGAGTTCCATAGCTTCCTGGTACGTCGCATAGTACTTCTCGTCCTCCGGGGTTAGCGGAGAGCATACCTCCCCGTAAACCTCGAAGACTCTGACCGGCTTCGATTTACCTTTAACTTTAATCACGTCCAGAAACCGAGTCCGGAAGATGCCTTGCGGCAAGGCCCGCTGCGTATACTCTGAAATCATCAAACGCGTATTATACTTCTTATTTGCACCTTCGAGCCGGGATGCGAGGTTTACGGCATCCCCTATTACTGTATAGTCAAAGACCTGGTCCGAGCCCATATTGCCGATAATCATCGAACCTGTGTTGATTCCCACTCGACAATGGAGTTCCGGAAGATCGTCGTTTCGCCAGGCCGGACGTAGTTCCTGGAGCCGTCTCTGCATCTCGAGACCGGCTCTCACTGCCCTTTCAGCATGGTCAGACGTGAGGAGCGGCGCTCCGAACTCCGCCATGATGGCATCCCCTTCGAACTTATCTACGATTCCTCCGTGAGTCAAAATGATTGCGGTCATCTCCGTCAGGTACTGGTTCAATAAATGCACCAGCCGGGCCGGGGGCAGATTTTCCGAGATAGTAGTAAAATCCGCGAGATCGCTGAAGAGCACGGTAATTATTCTTTCTTCGCCGCCCAGCTTGAGCATGTGGGGATTGGAAATCAGGGTGTCGACCACCTTTGCCGGAACGTATCTGGAGAAAGCGTTCCTGATGAAAGAGCGCTCTTTTCCGACCGCCAGTTCGACCGCTGCCAGCAATCCAAAGAAAAAAATAAGAATGCCGCCCCCAACTGTAGCAATCGGAACCAGGTGAAAATGGATGAACTCAAGCCAGGTGAGCCCTGTGACTCCCGCCGAAATAGCCATGCCGCTCCCATAGAGTGCCCAGGAAGATTTCAGGCATGCGGCAAACCCAAGGACTGCGCCGGCCAGCAACATCAGCGCCAGCACACGCTTAGAAGTCCAATTGTCATAAAAACTGTTGGTGAGCATTCCGTTGAGCAAAGAAGCATGGACCAGAATGAGGGGCTCCTGGCTCGCAAGCGGCGTCTGGCCCAGGTCGGAGACCCCGGTCGAAATGTCGCCGATTAACACCAGCCTGCCCTCAAACATCTCGATAAGATTTCCCAGGAGGTTTTCAGACCCGGCATATTTTAGGAGGTCCTCGGATTCGATTTTCACAAACGAGTCTTTCCAAACCCGGGCGAAAGGAATAAACGCGCGCCCACGCTCGTCTATCGGGATGACGACATCATGCTCCAGGCCACCTTCCCGGCTGGCCGGGATGATCATCCTGCGGCCCCACTCAACTATGACTTTTTCGAAAGGAACTTTCACATAATCCAGAAAGATTGCGAGGCTAAGAGCCGGAAGGTAATCCTCGCCAACTTTGAGCAACATTATCGCATGCCGGTTAACTCCGTCAGGATCGCTAAACCCGCTGATATGGCCGAAGCCGTGGGCAACTTCGGAAAACCGGTCCGATTGCATAAGGGCCTTCGTGCCGTAGTAAGGCGTTGACTGCCCTCGCTCAAACGGTTTTCTGAGAGCTTTGGACCGGAATTCCTCAAACGATCCTCTCCTCTCCCATCGAAATGACGAGGGCGTTTCGGCATATGTCAGGCCAATCGGCAGGCAGACTGAACCAAGTTTTTCGATCGATTTGGCAAGCCTCAGATCGGAATCGGCATCGGCGGATCGAGCGAAAATGATGTCATAGGCACAACCGGCCACATCCAGCCGGGACAGGACTTCGTTTACTTCGGCCACAAATCTTCGGTCCAAAGTACTATTCCCGAAATAATCGTAAGTCGCATCCGAAATGGTGACGATAGCCACCAGCGGAGATTGCTCTGGCCCGTGCCCATGCTTTACCGCTTGCCGGTAGAAGAGATCCAGGATCTTGAAATCATATTGATTCCAAACGATGCCGAAGCCCAAAATGACAGATGATACCGTCACGATCAGGACGAAGGTCGTAACTGCGACGATTCTGAGCAGTCGCTTACTTTTGAATATTAAACTCATACCGCTTCACAAGAATGGTGTTCCCACTATAAATCGGAAGGCCAATAAAAAGATCATCCTTATTGCTGCCGGGAAGTTCCCGCACATTCCCGGCTATAGGAGAAGGCTTGTCAGGTTTCTGGCTGAGATCGATCTTCCCTTGTTCGAGAAGCTTTTCTTCTATGGGGCCCCAGCTTTTGTATGTCACTTTAGAAGTTGAACAGGGCCGAAATATCATCGCGTTTGACGGCGCTGCAAATGATGGTAATGGCCTCGATCGGGCTTTCCCCATCCACTCCGTAAAAATCCGAGAGCCCGGGCAGCACCAGTTGAGCATTTGGGCTCACCGCTTCAAACGCTCCCAATAGAGTAACCGTTTTGTGGTCGGTATGGACTACGTAAACATTGCAGGCTTCGTCGGATTGCACACAGATACGAAGCCGGTCCCCGAGCTTGATCTTCTCCTGTCCCCTGGCACGAATCAATTGCTCCCCGGAATCGATTAGTATTCCAATCCTGGCGCTAAGCATGCCGGGTTGAGAAAAAACGGCGACAGCACCCGTTCCCATAAGCGCAGCCATGATGCAAAGCACTCGGATCACCTTTAAAGTCTTCGCCATTTTCCACTCCTTTTGAATTCCAGGCCGAAGGGACTTCCGCCCGAATCACTTCAAAGAATCGAATGCATACTGGTCGACGTCTTCGGATAATACTCCAGAAAAGGATGTAGCCAAAAGCCCTTTTCATCATGTCAGGGCACTTACGATCGAGCGAACGCTTAAGAACCCGGTAGAAAGGCAAAATATCGTGCGCTTTTGCAAAGGTTTCCACCAACGATTATATCCCTTTGACATGCCGATCCCTCCGATTGTATCTTACCTGTTAAGCTCACCATTATTGTGCCATATCCATACACGCAATCGAACATACGAGGAGAGAACCATGGCCGGAAGGTTACTGAGTATCTTGGTTCTGGCGTTAATGTGCATGGGGCTGCTGTTTGCACCCTCCTCCACTGCTGACGACCGGGGCCTCATACGGCCAAACGGCAAAACCTCCGCATCTACGGGGGACCGCGTGGCGCTGGTAATCGGCAACGCTGCTTATAAAAATGCCACCCCGCTTTCGAATACGCTCAATGACGCCGCCGTCATGGCGGATGCGCTCAAAAGCCTCGGGTTCGAACTGGTGGGAGGCAAGGCTCAGACTAACCTGGACAAAGCCGGGCTTGACAATGCCATCCGGAAATTCGGGGAAGCCATGAGAGGCAAAAGAGTAGCTTTCCTTTACTACTCCGGACATGGGGTCCAGGTAGACGGCAGGAATTATCTTATACCAACGTCTGCCAATGTGGTCTCGAAGACGGACGTCAAATATGAGTTGGTAAATGTCGACAATGTGCTGGACGATATGAACGCCTCGGGAACGAAGGTCAATATCATAGTTCTGGACGCCTGCCGCAACAATCCCTTCGGAGATAAGGGGTTGAGGGGGGCGGGATCGGGCCTGGCGGTTATGGATGCGCCGAGCGGGACCATGGTTGCCTATGCGACCGGTCCCGGCAAGACAGCGGCCGATGGCGTTGGGAAAAATAGTCCCTACACCGAATCGCTTGCCCACATCATTACAGAGCCGGGACTCGACATCGAGGACGTATTCAGGGAAGTGGGCAGGGATGTTCAGGCCAAAACGGGAGGGGTCCAGGTCCCGTGGAAAATGGATAGCCTGACGGAAAAATTCTCTTTCAAAGTGACAGTCGAGATAGAAGGGTCGTTCCAAACGGCGGGCGGGCCCGGTCCGGACTCCGTGCCGACGAAGCCTGAAACGGCAAGGACCGGCTCGATCAACGTGAAATCCACTCCCGCGGGAGCTACGCTATATGTAAATGGTGTTCAGAAAGGACTCGCGCCCATGACAATCAATGGGCTTTCGCCTGGCAGCGTGGCGTTAAGAGTTGTTCTCGACGGATATGAGAGTGTGGAAGACACAGTGAAAATCCAGGCCGGCAAAGAGGAGACAATGAACTATACGTTGGCAAGGGTCGCAGTGGCGCCGCCAACAAAGCCCCCCGCCGAGACCCAGGTCAAACCACCACCGGCCACCACGAGTTCAACACGGCGGGAGTGGAAAGATCCGGCCACGGGTATGGAATTCGTATGGGTGGAAGGAGGAACGTATAAGATGGGCTGTGGGTCGTGGGCAGGCGATTGCCAATCCAATGAATCGCCGGAACATGAAGTGACGGTGAGTGGTTTTTGGATTGGGAAATACGCCGTAACCCAGGGCCAGTGGCAAAAACTTATGGGGAATAATCCTTCTGCCTTCAAGAAAGGAGACAACTATCCTGTCGAGACGGTATCCTGGAATGATGCGAAGGAGTTTATCGGGAAGCTCAACGGCAAGAGCGGATATACGTACCGCCTGCCGACCGAGGCTGAATGGGAGTATGCGGCGCGAAGCGGTGGGAAAGCGGAAAAGTACGCCGGTGGAAACGATATAGAAGCTGTAGCCTGGTATAACTCAAATAGCGGAAGGTCGACCCACCCCGTTGGCTCCAAGGCCCCGAATGGCCTGGGGATATATGATATGAGCGGAAACGTATGGCAATGGTGTGAAGATACGTATGACGCCAATGCTTATAACAAACATCAACGCAATAACCCCATATCCAACAGTGGCAGCTCGCTTAGGGTCTTACGGGGCGGTTCCTGGTTCCGCGACGCTACATGGGTGCGTTGCGCCTTCCGTGGCCAATGGGACCCCGCCTCCCACGGCATGGGAGGCCGCCTGGGGGGCAGCGGCCTGGGCTTGCGCCTGGTGAGGAACAATTAGCTTTTCAATGAGGACCAAAAGCTCTAACCCAAACGGTCAAGTGCAAAGAAGGTGGGCAGGCTAAAACCGTGCCCACCTTTGTATGTCAGTGTCGTCAAGCGCGAACCGGCCTCAGGCTCAGTGGTAGCACGCGTTGAAATCGTAGTCTGTCAGGTTCCCAATTCCACACCAGTAGGCCTTCCAGTCGCTGTCTGTAATAGATTCCGCTTTTTGATTGTGTACGTCATAGTAGTCCACGAAATACCGGCGAAGAGCGGCGTCATCCGAAAGATGGTTGTAGATGGCGCTCAGAGTCACCGCATCATAGGGCGCTTTGCCGTAAGTGCTGTCAAAATCGTATTCTTCTTTCCAGGCTGCCCCGTCGTAGTAGTAAGTATCGAAATCCGTGATGGAGAAGGACCCGCCGTCATAGGTCAACACCTGGAATCCCGGATTGTTGCCGAATTGGGGACTTATTGCGGGCGTTATGTGGACATAGGCCAGCGGGTTATGACTCTTGTCGAAAATGAGTCTGAAATCATCCATATGGGTATGGCCCGCGAATATTCCTTTGACGACAGGTGAATACGTCTGAATCAGCTCTTGAAACTTGTCGATAAAAGTCATGGATTGACTATTCTTATGAAGAGTGTCCCAGAACGCCACCGGAGTCCCTTCTTTCAGCGTATCCCAAGTATCCACACCGGGAGGAATGTGTAAAATAATCCATACGTTCTGCTCGTTTTTCTTTGCAGCTTTCAATTGTTTTTCAAGCCATTTGAGCTGCTGCCATCCATATTCGTTATAGTGATTCTTTTCTGAAAAGAAGATGTCGTTGATTGACAGGAGGCGATTCCCACTCGATACCGTGGGGGTAAAGGCGTAATTCCCGCCGGATTTGAAGGTGCTTGCGAAGGAATTCAGCTTTGCGGGCTCTGCCTTCAGATAATCGGCGAAGTAAAGGTTCATCGTGTTGTGAAGAAAACTTCCGTTCGGCTCTATCCCGTAGTCCTCGTAAGAATCGTTATTCCCGAGTGTGAACACGACGTGCACGCCGGGGAAAGTACGGTGAACTTCCGTACCGATGAATTTCAAGGTTTCCTTCACAAAAGCTCTGAACGCCCTTTCGTTGCCGGAAAAAACTTCAGTGTGATATTTTCTGAATTTGTGAGCCAGCAGGTCACCGGAAAACAGGATAAAATCCGGCGCCGGGCAGGCCAACTTCATTTCCGCCAGTGTGGATGCCAGAAGATTGTAGTTCGTCTCCGCACCGACGGGGCTTATGTGCCTGTCGACGGAGGAGGAATAAATCTCATGCCAGCGCCGGTAACCGGAATTTTTGATTTTGTCCGCCACCGCCCTGTCCGTGGTCAGGAGTGGGTCGAAATGGATATCCGATACGGAAATGACGATTCCCTGTTTACCCGCGCGCAGTCGGGAGCCGGTGTCCTCTGCGGCGGCCAGCCCGCAAACGGCGAGAAGCAAACATAGGGACAGGGCAAGACTGCGCAGTCGTTTCATTCCCACTCCTTTATTTGATTGTCACGAGATCACGTCTTTCGCAAGGCGCCGGATTTGGGCACTCCCCACGCGCATTCATCACATGGAGCCAAGAATAGTTAGTTCGGAGATATTGTCAATTACGGAACCGGATTGACGGAAAAGCACTGTCTGTCTCAAGCCGCCGAAAACCTCCCACCTCATTGTTGATAAGCCGGACAGTGTTGCACTGTCCAGCTTATGTAAAAAAGGCGAAGCCGTTGTTGCCGGCTTCGCCCGGAGATGTGAAGGATAAAGGTGCTATCCTAAGTATTTTCTCTTGAGACCTATCAGGCTGGCCAGACCGGAGCCAAAGAGCCACATTGTGGCGGGGATGGGGGTTGGGCTGGCGTCTGAACTCTCCACAGTCAGGCTGGCGAGGGTGAAAATCGACCGGGATGTGCTTCCATCCGTGGGGAGGACCAGCCTTGCGAATCCCCTGGTCTGAGAAAGTGGGTTGCCATTCAATAAGGTGGCAACTATATCGGTGGAGGAACCGGCGGAATTGTTAATGATCTCGTCCATCGACAGAACCGTTTCACCCCCATCTATACCAGTGGCGATCACGTACTGGTTAAGGTTATGTATATTTACCCCGGCCTGTGTGAGCAGAGCAGAGAGGGAAACGCCTGTGTAATTATTACTATTGCCGGAACTGCCGGGGACTGTCACCGTGGTGGAAGTCCCCGGGAAGTTGCTGCTATTGAACGATACGGTACCCGTCGGAGTGAAGTTGCCATTGATTACGAATGAACTCGAGTAGCCGGAAATGCCCGCCGGCATGCTGGTGTGGACAACGTTGATGTTTGTCACGTTGGAAAGCGACTGGCCCGCCGGGCCGGTCACGGTGTACCCGGTGCTGCTGTTGCCCGTGATGTTTATACTGCTTAGCGCGTTACCGACCGTGATCTCGCCTACCGAGAAGGTCGCTTGCGCGCCGCTCGACGAGGTCGCGACTATGTAATCCTGATTGGCGTACATGTCGTTATACGGCGTTCCATTGTTTATGTACGTCGCCTCACCACTAACAGTATCAAAGAGGTTCGAGAGAGTACCTGTATAACTGGTCGAGCCTGATAAAGCTTGGGTTCCTGCAGATGACAAATCTCCCGTCACAGTGTAGCCGGCGAAGGCCGCAACTGCCCCCGCAGCCACGAAAGCAAGAACCAGAAAAAACACCGCCAAATTCTTTCTCATACATCCCCCTTTTTTAAATGAGTTTTTAAGGATGAGTATCTGGCGGCGTGGCTGCCTCGAAGATGAGTAAAGACATAAAGACGAGGTCCTTCGCTTTCCGTCCCACGGTTGCCCGGAGTTTGGCTTTTTCAGAATACTCGAACGTCATCACGTATAAAATAACCGTGTCACTGGAGTCAAGATAAATATCGTTTAACTAATAATATATTTGTTATACTATGACATATATAAGTTCATTTGGTACATTATTGTTATTAACATGACTTTAGTGGATGTAGGCCAGAAGGGGAATTGAACCTCGCATTGATGCCGGCAAACAACTGGACCATTGAGCGTACTCTCCGCTTTTCAAAAGCGCGGTCCAGGTGCAACACGCCCAGGCACGGCAGCGAGAAGACGGGATTCGAGCTGAGCGTGTGTAGCGGTCACGCGATCAACCCCATTTGTAGATGGCGGATTATCTCGCGGATCGAAAACATCTAACGGTAACGAGGTGGACAAGCTCTTGCGCGCCACCGAGGGCAGCGGCAACGTTTTTGCCGCCAACATTTATTATTACAACTCAAAACGGAAATGACATCGCAAGTCATTTAACGGCATCAAGAACGGCTATATTTCAATGCCCGGGGAGTCAGTCCTTGAAATGTTTTTGCGGGACATTATCCAGAGAGCAAAAAAACAAGCAAAAACAACGGGTGCAATTGGACAGTTTGATGTACTGTCCAGTTATGCGAACCACCCCAGCTTCGCACAGCGGAGCAGCACCGTGAAGATTGAACACTTTCAGGCAATTATTTAAGATGGATAACTTGATCAAGCAGTATTTCCCAATATTTTTTGTTCTTATGTGGCTGATGGTCACCACTCTCTTGGGACTTTTGTCAGGTTGGTATTTTTTGATGCATAAGTATCCAAATCGAGAGGAAGAGGAGCTGTTAAAACTGAAGTACCAGTCTGGTTTAATGGGTCTGGGGGTTGGAATGCGAGGAGTACTGAATATAAGCGTTTGCCCCTCTGGTCTACGGATAGGTATAATTAAAATATTTGGAATATTTTGTAGAGATTTCTTTGTGCCTTGGGAGGAAATTAAAGTTAATAGAAAGGATTGGTACTTCTGGCAGACAGTCAATCTCAGATTCGGGAATTCTGCTCTAGGAAAACTTAGTATCTCTGCTCATATTGCAGACCGACTGGCGCGATCAGCTTTAGGACATTGGCCTGAAGTAGGTCCTTTCCCAGAAGAAACAAACAATCATGTTTTTATGAGCGTTGTAAAGCAATGGGCTGCGGTTACACTCCTCGCGGCTCTATTCTTCATTGGAGTGCCAAGAATTGCGGCCCCGAACGGGACTTCTCCACCGGTTTCAGTTGCGATTCTTTTCCCAGCTGTAGTGTTTGGAGTTGTGAGTATCGTTAGATATCTAATCCGTATAAAGCGATGATGTTGCAAGGTCATATTGATCTGAGGGCATTAATTAGGACTTAAGCTTAACTGGGCAATTGAGCGTCTTGAACTAAGCATTCGGCAGAACAACACGCTTGCGACTATATTCAGCTCAAGATGATAACATCCTTAAGTTAACCAAAAAAACGCTTACCCTCTTTCCATCTTTGGGCAGCGGACTGCCATAGCGAATGAACGATGATGGCGTTGAAATTGCCAACGAATCCCAGAAGGCCCCAGTCCACCTTGTTTACTGATGCTTTTCTGTACAACAGGTATCTTCCACAATAGAGATTCGATAAGACGACTATAATGCAGATGGACATGTTCGTAAGCAGCCCACCATGCCTTACGGAGTAAAGGAACAGGGAAAGCCCTCCACCAAGGTAATGATAGACACGAGACAATTTGTCTAGTGCCAAAATCCTGATATAACATTCATGCGGGTTTGCGTCCTGTCCGATACTCCGAACATTGGACAAAATGCCGCGAAGACCAAAAACAAAAAAAATAGCTTGCCAGACGTTGACCAATATGTCAACCTTCAGCGCATGAGAAATACACGGCCTATTTCATGGATCAAAGCGGCGCGAAGGGATTTCGAGACATTCCCCGAGGCCGTGCAAGGCGATATGCTGAGTGCGCTTACGATTGCCGCCGAGGGCAGCAAATCGGACAAGGCCAAACCGTTCAAAGGCGTTGATGGCGGCGTCTTTGAAATCGCGCTCCGGCATCGCGGCGATGCTTTCCGCGTCATCTACGCGATTAAGATTGGCGCTGATATTTGGGTCATTCACGCCTTTCAGAAGAAATCCAAGACCGCAATCAAGACGCCCCAAGAAGAGGTCGATCTAATCCGTGATCGCCTCAAACGGTTAAAGGAGGCTTTACAATGAAAAAAGACGACAACGACGACTTTGAACTCATTCGCGGCAGCGGCAATGTGTTCCACGACTTTGGCCGTCCTAACGCCGGTGTTGAACAGGCTCGCGCCATTCTTGCGGCCAAGATAATAAGCACGCTTGACGAGCGGGGCCTGTCAACCCGCGAGGCCGAAAAGCTAACGGGCGTGGCGCATTCGGAGTTTTCGCGCATCCGCAATGCGCGGTTTGAACGCTTTACGCTTGATCGCATGATTACGATACTTGGCAAGCTTGACGAGGAGGTTGAAGTTAACGTTAGCTTCCGGCCTCGTCGCGCTCCTTTGCAAGACGAATTACACGTTTGAAAAAGCAAACGGACGTGAACGACCGCAAACACCTTACAGCCGCCGAGGTGGACACGCTGATGGCCGCAACCAAGGGCCGCCGTAAAGGAGCCCGCGACCGTTGCCTTTTGCTTTTGATGTTTCGCCACGGCTTGCGCGTGTCGGAGGACTGCGGGCTTGAGCTTTCGCAAGTGGATACCGAAAGCCGCGTCCTGCACGTGGTGCGGCTCAAAAAAGGCTTGTCCGCCACCCATCCGTTAAGACCAGATCGTCAAGGCATGGCTCGCGATCCGCGCGAAGATGAAGCCGGAGACAGGCGCTTTCTTTGTCAGCGAGCAAACAGCGCGAAATACAGCCGGTCGATATCGGCGGTACGCAAGGCATCATGGCCTTTGACCCGGATAAGCTGTTGGCTTCCGGTGTTGCGGACAGGTCCGCCTGCCTCCTCCTCTTGCGCGTCCTATCCCACGACGATCTCTATAAGCGGCCTCGCTGGGTTATCATCATAAAATACCCCGAAGAAGCCGGTTTTCGCGGCCTGAGAAGCACCTTTGTCAGGCCAAACAAGCGTTACGAGTATCCCCCTGGCTTTTACAGTTTCACGTCGCCGCACCTGCTTCCTGCTTCTCCTCCCGCTGCTTTTTGCCACTTCTATTGCCGTTTCTGTTGCCGCTTCCGGTTGCCGTTTCTATTGCCGCTTGGCAGAGCCAAATCCTTTCGTGTATCAATAAATTAATAGATTGAGGGATTGAGGGATTTTCTTACTGCATCTGATTGTGCTGGAGCCTGGGAGTTGCTTCATGCAGCAAAGGGAAAAGAGAATCGATGGAAAGCAAACTTTGCAAGGCGATTTACCTGTCATCCGCCTGCTTTTTCTTTCTTCGCGCTTTCGCGCCTTCGCGTGCAACGGGTAAGGCTGGTTTTTAAAGTCACCTGAATCCAGCCTGTATTTACAGGTCGGCCGGTTCCAAAAAGGAAAATCCGGCAACACCAAGGGCAAGCCTGAAGCCCGGCCGCAAAGGAGCTAACGTCGAGTTTTTTGAACTTTTCCCGGCATTTTTTTGTAAGCCGTTGTTGCCTCTGCGCCTATCTGCGTAATCTGCGGATAGATATTTTTTGGTTAAGTGAAGAGTGGACACACACATTGAGAATAGAAATTGCCTATGAAGCTACCTCTGCGAAGCCGGCGCCCCCGGGTTCACGCCGGGACCTTCAGGACGCAATTATCTATCAACCGCGTTTTCCCCACCCATACGGCAAGGGCAAGAAGCGTCGGCCCATCGATGCGCTCCACGTCCTCGATAGTCTCCGGGTTGCAAAGCGTGGCATAATCGATCATGGCGCCGCCGCCGATTGTAATGTAATCGTTAACGGCCTTCAAAATCACCTCGGCGTTTCTTTCGCCCGCATCGACCAACTTTTGCGCCTGACGCAAAGAGCGGTTCAGCAGCAGCGCGGCCGGCCTCTCATCAACGCCCAGGTAGGCATTCCGGCTGCTCATAGCCAGTCCGTCTTCTTCCCGTACTATCGGGTGGCCGATGATTGTGATATCCAGATTCAGGTCTTTGACCATACGCCTGATAGTTACAAGCTGCTGATAGTCCTTTTCTCCAAACACTGCGGCGTGAGGCTTTACCGCGTGGAAAAGTTTGCTCACCACTGTAGCCACCCCCCTGAAGAAAACAGGCCTGCTTCGGCCGCACAGGCTGCGGGTCACCTCGGTCACGTTCACGTATGTCTGAAACCCCTCCGGATACATTTCGTCGATCATCGGTACAAACGCCAGGTCCGTTCCCTCGGCTGTTGCAAGACCGATGTCTCGGTGAAGGTCTCGTGGATAGCTGTCGAAGTCCTCGTTGGGAGCAAATTGGGTCGGGTTCACAAAAATGCTTATTACACTTTTCGTCCCATGTGCTCCAGCGGCCCGCAAGAGGCGAAGGTGCCCCTCATGGAGAAAACCCATTGTGGGGACCAAAGTTATGCGCTGTCCCTCAGCGCGCCACGTGTCAGCCTGTCGCTGCATCTCGGCGACGTGTTCGATGATGCGCATGTTCGCTCACTCCTGAAAAGTAGAGGTTAAAACTGTGGAAGTTGGGCTAACAGGAGATGGCTTTCAACCCCCTGCCCCCCCCGTTCCGTCCCGGTCCGGTCCGGATCCGGGCGAAATCGGACCATAATCGTTTGCTACCATTGGACCAATTCACTGTCAAGGGTCGGAAAAGACCGTCGCCAAGCTCCAAGTGTAAAAGGTTTTCGCCTCCGAGACTCTGCGTGACATGACCTTAGCCCTTTAGCTTAAGCTCTTGCCTTTTCCGCGCCTCCGCGTCTCCGCGTGACATGATCTTCGCCCTGCGGCGAAGTCCGGTGGTAAAAGAACGAAAATAGCCGCAGCTTCTCTCAAACCAGTTGTGTTATTATTACTGCTTTCCCTTACATGTTCGATATTTGGCTGAACAATACAATGGGCACGAGGCAGTTCCCAATACAGGAAACGTTGAAAGCGCTATGGAAAAAGGGATACCCAAAATCCTTTTCGATCATTCCGACTACGAGTTGTCAGGCATTGTAAATGATGTACTCAACCATAACGAGTCCCTACTGTATCTGAAAACCCTCCTCTACCCTCACCTTCATCCCCGCGGGATCAAGGAACTGGCGGCCTCGCCCGGGTTGCGCATGGCCTATGCCGCCGTAAAACTGCTGGAGTCCCTGGAAGCCGGTCAAGCCGGGGAACGTATCACCGCCTTGCGCTGCCTTCGAGACGAGGTCGGCCAGGGCGGTGAGGTGCACATGCGCAAGAATACCGCGCGGGTCCTGCTGGAGATTATGAAGGAAATGGTGCGGACCCGCGGCAACAGGTTCCGGCAGTTACAACTGGCCCATGATTTTCGCCTCGCTGTATCGGGCAAACCGCGGGTAATCCGCCCTCTTCTGCGCCGGTATCATATGCTTGAAATGCCCGAAGAATGGAACCATGCCGCTTTCGACCACCACGTTCACGATTCGACCACCAAGGGTCGCAAATCGCCTTCTCATATTATAATGGACGCCTGGATCAAGGGTATTCGGCACCTGACCGTAATTTACTACAACCACCTTCTGCCGAATGCAGCGAAGGAACTCATGGAAGCCGCCGAAATTATGGGCGTGACCGTCCGGATGGGCATTGAGTTTTCTGCCAGGTTTTATGACGACTACATTCAGTTTATCTACTCGCCAAGAGGCTTCCCGGACGCCAAGGATTTTCTTGCCTTTCTTGCCGACCGGCGGACAAAGTTTTTCATGGAGGAAGGGAGGAAAGTTTCCGAATACCAACAAGAATATGTACTGGCAATTCTTGAGGAATTTAATCGCCGTCACCGGCTGGAAATAAATGGAAGATTCGGGTTGAACCTTGGCTGCCTCGATCAAACCGCTTTCCTTTCGTTTGTCGGCTCCGGCCAGCCCTCTCTTCTTCACCTCGCGGAGTTCATACACAATAAGCTCCTGCCGGAAATGCGCGCACGCCTTGAAGAGCTGAGGGCCGGCTTCGAGGCGGCTGATCCGGAGCAGCGAAGGAAAATAATTTCCTTTGTAAACGAAATGAACAAGCTCGACTCCGAAGCGCTGCTGGATCGCTACCTCAGGCACGCTCAAAACCCTGATATTCCCGACCCGCGTGTTCCTCGAGAAGGTCCGGGTGTTCCGAACCTGCTAAACCTCGCGCCCCGCGAGTTGATGGGCCGCCTGGCCGGGCTCCGTGCACGCCACCGGATAACCCTGAACTTGACCCATCTAAAACCCGAAGATGTGCTGGAACTCCTCTACGATTGCCAGGGGGCAATTAGTTACCTGGAGATTTTCAACCTCAAGGATTTCTCCTCCGGAGTCAGCCCTCATTATTACGAAATAAACAAATTGCAAAGGCTGATAAACCATCGCAATATTATCGGCCTGAAGAAATACATCCGCGCAATGATCGACCGCATGGAAAACTCAAGCGAATATAGCCCGCAAAGAATCGAAAAATTTCATGAAATCCTGCGAAACATCTCTGCGCTACAGGCAAATTATAAGGGAGGTCCACTGAGGTCGAGAATCGGAAGCGATTCCACCGGCCATTCCCACCACCATCACGGGATGGGGCTCGCAATAATCGAGACCCTTCCCGAGAGCGCCCGCAGGGAGATCCGGGGCTCGACAGGCTCCCAGAGGCTGATAATTCCCGTAAGAATAGACACTTTCTTTCGTTGTACATATATTCCGCAACGCAACTCTCAAACCTGTCTGCGCCTTCTCTATAGCGCACTTAGACACCTGCCGGGGCTGCGCCACGCGGGGCAAAAGCGCGAGGAAGACTGGGAAATCCGGGAAATGTCGACGCGCATTGTTCCCGAGGGCAACATAGTCACCCTGGGTGGCGTAGGCCCGGACAATGGCAACGGCCTCGAGATTGTTCCCGAAACCAGGGCGTCGGATACGAAAATTTCATGGAATTACCTGAACAGCATACTGAAGAACGCTGCAAAGATCCTGGCGGGTTTCATCCCCGCTTTCCTTACTTTCTATCTAACAAAGGATTGGTGGGTTCTTGCCTGGTTCGGCGGTTTGATCTGGTTCGTGATTACAGGCCTGAGAAACATAGTCCAGTCGGTGTTTGGCGCCGGCGGGCTCCGAAGGTCTCCCCTGCTCAAGTGGGACAGCTATGTAAACTGGAGCAGGCTGAGCGATTCATTGCTCTTCAGCGGCCTTTCCGTTCCCCTGCTCGAATATATCGTTAAAACTCTCATCCTCAATCGTAGCTTTGCGATCAACACCACCACCAGCCCGGTGCTTCTCTATACGTTCATGGCCATCGCCAACGGGCTCTATATCTTTGCCCACAACAAGTGGCGCGGGCTTCCCAATGCGGCCGCCACGGGCAACCTCTTTCTTCGCACAACTCTGTCGATTCCGCTCGCCTTTTTGCTGAATTTCGCCGCTGGAGGGGTTATGGCTGCCTTTGGCGCCGTAGACATTACCGGAACGATCCAGAAGTGGGCGGCTATCATTTCCAAGACCGCTTCGGATTGCGTCGCCGGAGTAATCGAAGGCCTTGCGGACCGCCATCAATTTATCGAGATTCGAACGGTCGACTACGCCGCCAAGCTCGGGCAGTTGTTCGACACTTATGCACGACTGGAACTGATATTTCCGGAATCAGACGTTTTGAAAATGCTTGAATCCCCCGGGGATTTCATGCTCAAGCTAAGCTCGGAAGCCCGGCACCTCGAAAAGATCATCATAATAAATGCGCTGGACCTGCTCTATTTCTGGATGTACCAGCCGAGGGCGCGAACCGTTTTTTGCGCGCTGTTCCGGGAGATGTCCGACGAAGAGCGAAAAATATTGCTCCGCTCCCAATCCGTGTTAAGAAGAAAGCCCGAGGTCAGCCAGTTGCTTATGGATGGCATCGTGGGTAAAAGATTCGATAAAACGCTCTCTTTTTATCTCGACCGTTCAGACGAATATCTGAATGAGTTGGACAAGATGGCCCGCGAGCCGAACGGGAGGGGTGTCGTCCCGTGGTTATCGAGCCGCTTTAGCAAAAGATGCGAGGCAGCATTAGAAGCGCCGGGAAAATGATGGCCGAAAATGATTTCGGCGTGCGCGGGGTGAGACCGGCGGGAACAGGAGTGTTGAGAATTTTATGAGTTTCAAGACCTACGCGGAAATAAATCTGGATAACCTTGCCCATAATATCGAGTGCGTTCGCGAAAAGGTTGCGCCCTCGGCGGTGGTTCCGGTAATCAAGGCGGATGCTTATGGGCATGGCGCGGTGCCTGTGGCGAAAAGGCTTGCCATGGCAGGGTGTGAAATGTTCGCCGTCGCCAGGTTCGAAGAAGCGATGGAACTTAGGGACAGCGGGATTTCGCAGCGTATCCTCCTGCTCGGCAGACTCTTTTCGGACGAAATCGGGCGGGCTGTAAAAGCGGGCCTTAGCATCAGCATTTTTGGACATCAGGACCTGGAATGGGTCGAGAAGGCTTGCAGGGAAGTTGGTGACACCCGCCGCAGTGCATCTCAAAGTCGATTCGGGAATGGGAAGAGTCGGGGTCCTTTTGCCCGGGGCGGCCGAATTGTTGGAGCGGCTCGCCAAATCGAGGGCCTGCCGGTGGGAAGGCATTTACACCCACTTCTCGACCTCCGACGAAAAAGACAAAGGCTTTGCGAACTTTCAGCTTTCAAAGTTCCGCGAAGTCCTGGCACTACTTCCAAATCTCGCAAATAGACCGCAGATGGTGCACATGGCCGCCAGCGGCGCGATCCTCGACCTTCCGGACAGCTATTTCAACGCCGTGCGCCCCGGGATTCTGATGTACGGTCATTATCCTTCAAAGGAAACTTCCAGGTGCATACAGCCAAGGCAGGTGATGTCTCTAAAAACATATATTGCTCACTTGCGGGAAATGCCCGAGGGATGTCCCGTAAGCTATGGCCGGCGGTGGGTAACGCCGTGCCGGACGAAGATCGCGGTACTGCCGATTGGATACGCGGACGGTCTGAACCGAAGATTAACCAACAATGGAGAAGTCTTGATCCGGGGCAAACGGTATCCGATCGTCGGGACCGTTACAATGGACTACATCATGGTAAACGTTGCAAATGATCCCGTTGCAATAGGCGATGAAGTCCTGCTGTGGGGAGAATCGCCGCAAGGGGTTATCCAGGCGCTTGAGGTCGCCGAGCGGATTGGAACGATTCCCTACGAATTGACCTGCGCGGTTTCAGGTCGCGTGCCTCGCGTCTATATAGGAAGAACAGAAGCACTGAGCAGGAAGCAGGAAGCAAGTGGAGACACGTAAGATAAGATTTTTACCCCACGACAGGGAAATCGCGTTTCCGGATTCCGAGAGTGTCCTCCACGCCGCCATGGAGGCAGGCGTACACGTGAACGCTTCGTGCGGTGGGGAGGGACTCTGCGGCAAGTGCAGAGTGATAATCGAGAAAGGCGAAATAGAGGGGGGAATCTCCGAGCATCTCAGCAGTGAAGACCTCGACGCCGGCTACAGACTGGCCTGCCGGTGCCGAATTAAAGGTGATCTAACCGTTCGCATCCCGGTCGAATCGGAAATAGACGCAGGGGTGTTAAACAGGGTCCCTCCCAGAAGGAGCGCCCGAATCCGGCAAATAAATCTGGATGAGCTGAAAAGCAAGGGCCTTTTTATACCTCCGGTAGAGAAAAAATACCTTGAACTCCCTGAACCGACTCAGAGCGACAATCTTGCAGACGCCTCCCGCCTGGTCAATTTCCTGAGGCAAAATCACGGTGAACACCGGTTGCTGGTAAGGCTCCCTGTAATTCGCAAGCTCCCGGGGGTATTGAGACAAGCAGGGTTCAAAGTCACTGTAACCATGAACCGGCCTATCTTTGAGCGCAGGAAAACCCAAATTATCGACATAGAACCCGGGGACACCACGGACAAAAACTTCGCGATGGCTGTCGACATTGGCACCACGACCATTTACGGTCAACTGATAGACCTTGTTACAGGCGAAGTACTTGCGGAGCATGGAGATTTCAACGCTCAAATCAGCTATGGCGAGGACGTTATCTCCAGGATCATTTATGCTGGAAGGCCTGGAGGACTCGATACGCTGCACGAAGTCCTGGTCCGGACAATCAACGGAGTAATCGACCGTGCCGTCGAGGTCTCCGGCGTAGATCGCCGGCAAATCTCCACGATTGTTTTGGCGGGAAATACCACGATGACCCAGCTCCTCCTAAAGATCGACCCCAGCTACATCCGGCTTTCTCCCTACGTGCCGGCCTCCACCATTTATCCGACCGTACGGGCCGTCGACCTGGGGATCGATCTGGCCGATTATGCGCCCGCGCTCGTCTATCCGAACGTGTCCAGCTACGTTGGAGGGGACATTCTCTCCGGGGTGATGGGTTCGGGCATATACCTCTCAGATCGAATCTCGCTTTATATCGACATAGGCACCAACGCCGAAATCGTGATCGGCAACCGGGATTGGCTTGCCTGCGCCGCCTGTTCGGCCGGTCCGGCCTTCGAAGGCGGCGGCATCCAATTCGGCATGCGTGCGGACAAGGGTGCGATCGAGGACTTCTCAATCGACCCGCACACGCTGGAGCCAATGATCCTGACTGTGGGGGATGTCAGGCCCAGGGGCATATGCGGATCGGGGCTGATTAACATAGCCGCTAGGCTTTTCGAAGCCGGAATTATCGACAACCTGGGGAAATTCAACCGGGACCTGAAATCGGACAGAATCAGGGAAAGAGACGGCGTTTATGAATATGTACTGGCGAAGAGCCAAAAGGCACAAATCGACAGGGACATCATTATAAGCGAAAATGACACCGGGAACCTTATCCGCGCAAAAGGAGCCATCTTCAGCGGGTGCCAGACCCTGCTCGAGGAGGTCGGCCTAAAGATCGGGGACCTCGACCGAATAGTCCTGGCAGGCGGATTCGGCAGCCACATAGACGTCGAAATGGCCATGACCATCGGGTTGCTTCCTGAAATCGACCCGGACAAGATCACCTATATCGGGAACGGCTCCTTGCTGGGAGCCAGGATGTGCTGCCTCACCAACCGGATCAGAAAAGACGTTGTCAACTTATTGAAAAAGATGACCAACCTGGAGCTTTCCGAGACGTCATCCTACATGGGACACTACATTGCCGCTCTTTTCCTCCCGCACACGGATATGAATCTTTTCCCGAAGCTCAAAAAGAGGCTGGAACGCAAGCCGGGAATCGGTATGCCTACCTCAAAACCGGGGACATTCCCGCCGTGAAAGGGGTGGAATGGTCCTTCGGAGCCCCTACTTTTCGCTGCCCCCCAATTCTTCCTCGTTCATGTAATAGTCCAGGCCGAAATGGGTGATTTGCTCCTCCCCCATGATGAAGCGAAGCGTGTTCTTAAGCTTCATGGACTGAATGGAAAGGTCGTGCTCGGGGTAGAGACCCTGCTTTACCATCGGGCTCTTAAAGTAGAAGGAAAGCCACTCCTGGATACCGCTCATGCCGGCCCTCTGCGCCAGGTCCATAAACAGCACCAGGTCGAGGATCAGGGGCGCGGCCAGGATGCTGTCGCGACACAGGAAGTCCACCTTTATCTGCATGGGATAGCCGAGCCATCCGAAGATGTCGATACAATCCCAGCCTTCTTTGTTGTCTCCCCTGGGTGGATAATAGTTGATCGTCACCTTGTGATAATAATTCTTATAGAGGATCGGATAGAGATGGGGCTGCAATAGGTACTCCAGGACGGAAAGCTTGCTTTCTTCCTTGGTTTTGAACGATTCTGCGTCGTCAAGGACTAACCCGTCCCGGTTTCCCAGGATGTTTGTCGAATACCATCCCTCCAGACCAAGCATGCGCGATTTCAGGCCCGGCGCCAGGATTGTCTTCATCAGGGTCTGACCGGTCTTGAAGTCTTTTCCCGTTACGGGCACGCCGGCCGAGTCGGCCAGTTCTATCATCGCAGGAACGTCGAGTGTCAGGTTGGGTGCGCCGTTGACGAACGGTATTCCGCTTTCCAGGGCCGCCACGGCGTAGAGCATGCTGGAGGGTATGCCCGGATCGTTGCTGTCAATCGCCGCATTCAGCGAATCGATCGAACTGTGGATTTGCTCCGCCTTGAGATGCACCTCGGTGCTCCCGCACCAGATCATGACGCAACGCTCGAGACTGTTTCGAGCCTTGAAATCGGCGATATCGGCCTTGAGCTGATCGACCCGGTTGCGCAAACCGGAGGCACTTTTTATATACGTGCCATCGAGATTTTTGACGAACCTGCGGTCGAAAACCGCTTTCATCGGAATGATCGACTGAAGAAAGTCCTTGATCGGGTCGAGGTGTTCGCGTTTCAGCACACGCGCATAGAGTGCCGCCTCAAAGCAATTCGCCTCATAAAGGTCCCAGCCGCCGAACACCATGTCGTCCAGGGCCGTCAGGGGAACAAAATCCTTTATTTTAGGAGACCGGTGTTCGAAACGTTTCCCCAGCCTGATGGTGCCGAGCTGGGTAAGTGAACCTACCGGTTCAGCCAGTCCGCGGCGAACAAGCTCAACACCCGCAATGAAGGTCGTGCTGATCGCACCTCCAATACCGGGTATGAGAACCCCAAGCTTGCCCTTGGGAGGCGGGATCTGGTCCCCTCTTTCAAATTCCTGGCTTTCAATACAGCCCCTCCCGTTGCAGGTCCGATTTTACGAGGTCCGGCAAAGCCCGTTTTATGCTCAGTCCGCCGGTATGACTCGATGCAGGTCTCTCACTCATGCATATACTCCACGATATAGGGATTTGTTTTCGCTTCGTGCCCCAGTGTCGACTGTGGCCGGTCCCCGTAGTCGTGTCCGGGCCACACCACCGTATCCGGCGGAAGCGTTTTTACAAGGTTTTGAAGCGATTTGATCAATTGTTCGAACGATCCTCCGGGAAAATCGGTGCGCCCGATCCCACCCACAAAAAGAGTGTCCCCGGTGAAGAGGTTTCCTTCTATAAGTATGCAGCATCCCCCCTCCGTGTGCCCGGGAGTGTGGATGAATTTCATCTTGAGATTACCGAATGCAAGCTCGTCACCATCGAGCACGCCGATATCGGCAGGACCCGGAGTCGTAAAACCCATACTCATGGCAAACATCTTGGCCTCCGGTCTTTGGTAGAAAAGATTGTCGAACGCGTGCATAATCACGCTTGCGCCGGTCGCCTTCTTTATCGGTTCGTTTCCGCACGTGTGGTCCGGATGCCCATGAGTGTTTACGATATAGCGCAGTTTTATACCCTTCTCCCGGAGATGCTCTATAAGGTCTTCTTCATTTCCGGCCGGGTCGATCAGAATGCCCTCTTTGGTCTCCTCGTCGTAGACCAGGTAAGAAAAAACCTGCATGGAACCGACCGGGATCTGCTCGATTTTCATCAATTCCTCCAGATTGAAATATAGGGGGAGCCCAACTTTCATTATAACCGGGATAACCGGCCCAAGATGAACCAACTCCATCAAAAAGTCAAATGAACGGAGGGCTTGAGACAAGACAACAAGAAAAGAGGACTTCAAGCATCACCTTGAAACCTTTCTCCGTAGTATTTCTTTGTCCTGGATTATCTCATGCCCTATAAATTCCTTTTGGGGATCGGGGCAACAAATTTCCCTATGAACCTCGATCTTTGAATTTTCAAAGGGCTTTTCCTTCTCGGAAAAGGCGGGTATTCTGAATATGCTGGTCGTTTTCAGGTACAAGGGATATCGTTTTTTCTTCTTCTCGAATGAGGCGATCCGCCTGAGCCATTACATATTCATGTTCAACGAGGTGAAGCCATAGCCAAGTTTTGGCTGTTACCGCGAATCAGCCTTGCGGAATCCTATGGAATGAATGCCACCGAACTCCGCGAACTTATGCGGGTGGCTGAAGAGAACATGGAATTGATCGAAAGGTTTTGGAATGAACACTTTAGCTTTTGAACCGCGTGCCAGGACAGTTTCATTTGATGCGAACAATATGTGGATAGAGCTTACGGATGGACGTCAACTCGGGGTTCCTCTCGCTTACTTCCCTCGACTTCTCAATGCGACCAAAGTACAACTGGAGGGGTTCATCATCAGCGGTGGGGGCAGCGGAATCCATTGGGACGATCTTGACGAAGATATATCCGTCAGTGCCCTTTTGCTCGGTACTGGTGACCGGACCCGGCCTGCCCGGTGCGCGGCCTCTTGATCCCGGGAAAAGGCTGATCCGTTTTTTCCCGGTGCCAAGTTCGAGTCCGTCAGGGGGAGTCAGAAGATAAGAGGGCTTGCGGTTTCCGTGAGCCCTTTTTATTTTTGGGTGCGAGAATGGTGCGAATTTGTGGTGGGGTTAAGCTTGATCTGCTGAATACTTTGGAGGCATTGATGCGCTGGCAGGATCATATCACCATAGACCCGGCAGTCTGCCACGGTAGAGCATGTATAAAAGGTACCAGAATCCCTGTTTCGGTGGTGCTCGATAATTTGGCTGCAGGCACGAGCTTGGAGGAGATCCTGGAGAGCTACCCAAGTCTAAGCCGAGAGGCCGTGCAGGCAGCGATAGGGTACGCGGCCGACCTCACTCGCGAAAGGTTCCTGGACATGCCTGCCGCATAGGATTTCAACATGAAGTTCAAAGTCGACGAGAACCTGCCCGTCGAGATTGCCGATCTGCTCAAGCAAGCAGGTTACGATGCTCTGACCAGAACAGCGTATTAGGATTTGGAAGTAACAATAAACTCAAGCAGCTACGCAAGACTGACTCGCTCCTCCCATTGCCCGGTTTGGTCCGAACTGGGGAACTCGATTTTCCCAAGACCAGGAGTAATCCTGGCCTTTTTTATTGCTAAAAATAGGGTTTATGGCCGATTGACTCGGGAAGACGGGTGGCTGTTAATCCAGCGTCTCGCGGGATTTGCGATTCGAGCCCCGAGGAACCTGAAGAAATCAAAGGGGTTGGTCACCGTCCATAACCCTTTTTGTTGCTATGCACGGTGCGCCGTTAAGTTGCTTGACTCCGGTGGACGGCAGGATATCATGTAAGTATGCCTCGATGCTCGCTGATTCACGAGATACACGAATCGCTTCAAGACAAACCGATACCAGGGGATGATCGTGCCGGGCACCAAAGAGCAAATCATTGAACTTGTGAGGTCCATGCCCGATGATGTTACTGTGGATGACGTGATAGAAGAGCTTTATTTCAAGCTCCAGGTAGACCAGGGCCTTGCCGAATTGGACCGTGGTGAGAGCATCCCTCACGAAGAGGTTGAAAGGCGACTGTCTAAATGGCTCTCCCGATAAGGTGGGCCTCCAGAACTGCCAGACAGGTGGAGACAATTCTAGAGTACCTCGGCAAGCCCGAATCGCCGAGCGCAGGTCAGTGTGGGGCGGGTGATTCAGTCTAAATCGGATCGGGGGAATCCGAGTCAATCGTTATCCACTTCCGCAAGTCCCCAAACAGCTCTTACTGTAGTGCCCTTGCCGGGAACGGATTCGACACTGAATCTTCCTCCCGTTTGTTCGGTCCTTTCCTTCATCCCGGATAGCCCGTATGAACCCGCGCTGACAAACTTATCGTCCGGGTCAAACCCGATTCCATCGTCTGTTATGCTAAGTTCGATCACCCGATGACGCTTCACCAGAACGAGGTCTACCCATTCGGCTCCGGCATGTTTGGCGATATTGTTCATGGCTTCCTGGCTGACACGAAATATCGCAATTTTCAGTTGCTCGGGGATATCGGTTTCTTCAACTCTTATCTCAGGTTCGATGTGAAAGCCGGGATAAAGTTTCATGAGTTCCTGGCGGTACCAGTTCACAGCGGCGATAACACCAAAATCATCCAGCAACCTGGGCCTTAGACCCATATATATGGTTCGCGTTTCGTCAATCGAAAATTGAAGTGTAGGAATAAACTGTTCGAGGAGCCCCAGTGCTTCTTCGGGTTTCCCGACTTTCAAGATGGCCATGACGTGCTCGATTCGAAACTTGAGGGCGGCCAGAGTCTGCCCGATACTATCGTGCAGTTCACCTGCCAACCGTTTTCTGTCCTCCTCCTGCGAGGCTAAAAGTCTGCCGGGGATCTGCGCCAGTTCATCGCGCGATTTTCGTATTGCCTCCTCCGCCTGCCTGGCAAGAGTGATATCGATCACGTTCGTTCTGCAGCTTTTTACGCCATTGTTATCCGTAATAACTATGCTCTCCAGCCGCGCGGGAATCTGCCCGCCGTTTTTCGCCGTCAACAGCACTTCACAGGCCTGGCCCTTGCGGGTCTTGAACACCGTCCGAAAATGCGTACGTATTGTCTCGCCGTCTTGTCCAAAGAAACGATAAAAAGGCTTATTGAGGAGCGAAGACCTTTCGATACCGAGTTGCCTGGCCAGGGTGAGGTTAGCTTCCACTACCACTCCGCTCTCATCGATCGTGAGATAGCCCACTGGAGCGAAATCGTAGAGATCGGCATAGCGTGCCCTCGATTCCTCAATCTCTGCCTGCACTCGACGCAACTCCTCATTTTGCATCTCCAATTCCACCTGGTGAACCCGCAATTCATGTACAAGGCTCGCGTCGCAATCGGATTCCATATCTTCAGATATCTCCTCCGAGGCTATCGATTTCTCAGCCTTCGTCCGAAGTTCCTCCTTCACTTCTGTTTTCTTGAACCTTTTCATCGTTTCTCCTAAACCTGGATGAAAGACCGGGAAATGAAAAAATCGGCTCAATCCAGTTCGTGCCTCGTCTCTTCGGAGAACACGGCAGGGCATATTTCATCTATCGATCGGGGTCTCCAGTTTCTTTATGGTGGCCTTGAGTTCCGCGACCTCGGCATCCTTGGGTGTCAAGTCTTCGAAGGAAAGCAGGATCAACTCCGGGCGGTTATTGCCTCTCTCAAGCTTACGGGCATTAATAAGCATCCTTTTTGACCCGGTCAAAGGGAGCCGATGTTCGACTTCGAAATCATCGAGTGCAGTCCCATCTGTCAGGATACGGTCGAGCAATTCGCGAAGTCCGGGGTTGTCCCACTGCCCGTTTCCAAGATCGAAGAGACGTCTGTTTTCCGTCTCTTCTCGAATCGTTTTAAAAATGCGATAAAATTGCCTGTTGGCCGAGACCACCCTGAACTCGGAGTCAAGCGTCAAAAGGGGGGCGCGTACCGTATTCACGATGGATTCGGCATAGACCTTGGCTTCCAGGATCAACTCTTCGGCATCCTTACGTTCGGTCACGTCGACAAAGGTGATCACGACGCCGTCGATCACGTTCTCTTTCGTGCGGTAAGGGATAATTCGCATCGAAAACCACTTATTATCTCCCGCCCGCACTTCGACTTCCCTTGTTTGAAGAGTTTCCAGTACGGCTTCGGCATCGCCGCAAAGATCCGGGTAGACGATATTGGTTTGGAAATCTTTCAGAGACCTGCCGATATCGGACGGGAGCAGATGGAACAACTTCGTCATGGAAGGTGTAAAGCGTTTGATGCCCAAATGAGCATCCAGAAAGATGGTGCCGATTTCGGTGCTTGCCAGGAGATTGTTGATGTCGTTGTTTGCTTCTGTGAGTTCATCGACTTTGGCCTGAAGCTCAGAGTTGACGGTCACCAATTCTTCGTTTGTGGACTGGAGTTCTTCCTTGGCGGTCTCCAACTCTTCGTTCATGCTCTGGAGTTCTTCGTTGGTCGATTGGATCTCTTCATTGGTAGATTTTAGTTCCTCGTTTGCCGCCTCGAGTTCCTCGATTACAGATTGAAGATTATCCTTAGTGGATTGAAGCTCCCGTTCGATCTCAATGAAATTTGGGTCCAACGCCTGGCCGTCGGGCCGGCTTTTCTTTCGTACACCGGCTTTTGACTCGGGCTTATCGGCAAATATGATAAGCGCCAGAGCATGAGCGTTTCCCACCCTGCGCAATGGCCTGATGGTGACATCGACGGTCCTGGGCTTCTCCCCGCTTTTGATCCGTATTCCCTTGAGCACCGAGACCTCATTGTCTTTCACAGCCTTTTGCAGCGCCAGAGGCAGTCTGTGGCGCAATGGATCGGGAGAGAGCTTCAAGACGTTGTAGGTCGGCGCCCCTTGGGGGTAGGGGAGATATCTGCCGATAGCTCCGTGAAAATAAATAATGTCGTATTTATCGTCGACGAGAATACACGGCGGAGCATACTCATCGAGTATAGTCTTTTCCACAATCTCCTGAACGCTCATTGTTTCAAGTCCGTCATTTCCACTATGTATTGGGCCGGAATGGGAGACCTCGGCCTGTAAAAGCCGGGGGACAATCTGCCGGGGGAACAGCTTCTTGGCCTTATAGATTTTGGCCTTGATATCGACCGGAGCAAAAAGGGTTACAAATTCTCCAATAGATTCCGATGCTCCCAGAAAAAGGTATCCATCCTGATTCAAAGTGAAGTGAAAGAGAGGCAGTAACTTCTTTTGGAGCGGCGCGTCCATGTAGATCAGCACATTGCGGCAGGCGATCATGTCCAGCTTTGAGAATGGCGGATCGGTCACAAGATCCTGGACGGCAAAGACCACTCTGTCCCGAATCTCTTTTTTGACCCTGTACGTACCGTCTCCCTTTATGAAGAAACGTTTCAACCGCTCAGGGGAAACATCGGCGGCGATGCTCCGGGGATATTCGGCCCTCCTGGCGCGATCAATCGCCTCTGGATCGATATCGGTTGCAAAAACCTGTATGGGCATGTGCTTGTTTAGCCTCTCCCCGGCTTCGACCATGAGCATAGCGATGGAGACGGCTTCCTCTCCGGTTGCGCAGCCCGGCACCCATACCCGAACCGGCGCCCTCTCCTCCTTGTGTACGAATATATCCGGCATCACCGTGGATGCCAGCACATCAAATGCCCTGGGGTCACGGAAAAAGCTCGTTACAAGTATGAGGAATTCTTTCAGGAGGAGGTTTACTTCGGCAGAGTTCTCCTGCAGATACCGGTAATAGTCCTTTATATTCTCGATCCTGTGGACGGCCATCCGCCGTCTGATCCTGCGCCGGATAGTGCTCTTTTTATAAAGGGTGAAGTCTCTCCCCGTGACTGTGCGAAGCAACAGCAATATTTTCTGGACGTAACTGGTAAAAAGGTTCTCTTCAGCCTCGGATTCAGCCCTTGCCCCAACCTGTGCCGGAATCCTGACATAGGGTTGTTTCACATAGCTGAGAAGTTCTCCGGGGATACTTCCCACGGGGAGGATGTGGTCTACCGATCCCCCATCTATGGCGCTCCTGGGCATGCCGTCATATTTCGCGTCTTCGGGCGCCTGGACAATGGTCATTCCGCCGGATTCTTTAATTGCTCCGACCCCGAGAGCGCCGTCACTCCCGGTCCCCGACAGGATCACACAAATGGCCCTTTCTCCCTGGTCTGCCGCCAGGGAACGAAAGAAGTGATCGATCGGAAAGCTGATTCCGTGTGTCTTTACTAATTCAGTAACCCGGAATTCTCCGCTGGAAATCTCGACGGCCTTGCCCGCCGGGTTTAAATAGACGCAGTTCGGTTCGACCCGCATCCGGTCTTCAGCAGTCGCCACCTTCATCAATGTGTGCTTCTGTAAAATTTCTCTCAGCAGGCTCTTTCCCTTGGGGCTCAAATGCTGAATCACTATAAAAGCCATGCCTGAGCCGGGCGGCATCCGATCGAAGAAACCCTGAAGCGCCTCGAGGCCTCCTGCGGAAGCTCCGAGGGCGACAATAGCGAAGGACTCTGCTGCGGGTTCGCTTTCGAAACCGTTTCGAGTTGTTTTCTTGCTGCGTGTCATCCCATTTCCACCATGCATAACAGGTGAACAGATCGGCCCCAAAACCTATCGGCAGGACCTACCCTTTAATAATATGCACCGTGTCATCAAATGTTATCATACTGCATTTTGTCTGAAATGTGGAAAAAGGCAGAGATATCTGCTTACGCAGATCCGTTGGAAGAAAGTGGATATTCTATACCGCCGTTTCGAAAGACGGGGCGGGATGCTTTGGAGCGGATGGAGCCCCTTCTCAGAAAAGAGCCGGGCGACTAATCGGCTGTTTGCTCGTCAACCATTTTGATTGCTTTAGCCGGGCACTCTTCAGCGCATATGCCGCATCCCTTGCAGTAATCATAGTCGATTTCCACCGGGATGGACCTCTTCACGATCCCCTCGGGGCAATACATCCAGCAAAGAAAGCAAGACGACCGCCCTGTTCTGGAGGCAACACATTTCGAAGAATCTATCTCAGGCCGAGACGATCTCCAGTCGCCGGTCTTCCCGGCTTCGGCCTCGCAAAGTTTTGATCTCGCAACCGTAAATGGGTCTTCGTGAGCTTTATTATATTCCATGGTAATCCTTCAGTATCCTGCACGGCGGGCACTTATGCAGACCGCCGGAATCAGCAGATCTTTCCGGTCAAAATATCAGGAGCAGGCTTTGCTGCGGGACCACGATATAGTGGTTCCCTCGTAGGCCAACCTGGCGCCGAGGACATTCTTTTCGGCGGCATCTCCCTTGAAATGATTTCTCAGGGCCTTTTCGATACTGTGCATGCTGACAAGTTCGGTCGCTCTCGAAAAACCGCCAAGAATGGCCGTATTGCACAGGACGGTCCCGGAGATGACAAGACCCGCTTTTGTAGCCCATTGTGTTGCGTCGGTAACCGCAACCCGCGTAGGGGATGCCAACGCGATCTGATCGGGCGATTTCCTGCTGTTTATGAGAACGATGCCATCCGGCTCGACCCCGGCTGAAACGTTTACCACCCGCAGTATTGACTGGTCCAGCACCACTACGACGCAGGGATTCTGCACCAGGGAGAAAGTCCTCACCTGCTCGCGTGCGAACCTGTTGGTGGCGATGACTGGGGCGCCTCTTCTTTCAGCCCCGAAGAACGGAGCCGCTGTAACGCCCTTGTATCCTTCTTCATAAGCGGCTTCGGCAAGGATTTCAGCGGCCGTGACCGCGCCCTGGCCACCGCGGCCGTGCCATCTCACCTCGATGTATTTATTGTTCATTTCGCCAGTTGCCCCGTTTTCTCCGATGTGTCGGCCGATTAGTATTTTTACGCAGAATTAATAGCTTTTCGGCGAGCCCGAGTCAACCTCGCTGTTGCCCGCTCGCACCGGTTTGGAGTTTATTTGACCGTTGATCTCCTTGTAAAGGAGCGTCGGGATTCGATCTTATTGTCGCTACGCTGCTTGACTTGCAATAGCCGGGCATGCTCTGATCTATGAGTAAGGCGTGGTTTTCTCATAGCCATAGTTTATCTCAGAAGGAGCAGGAATCAATGGAATCCAAAGAGCGAACACTCGGCAACCTGAGTCTCGAAAACGGCCTGAGCGTCTATTTCACTGAGCGGACCAGCCCGCCTGTTGCGGGTCGCTGCCAGGTCCAGTTGCTGATTCGGGTGCCTGTGGAACCGACGAAGGAGCATTTCAGCAGCTATCCCGATCCGTCAGGCGCCCTTTTGCGGTTTTTATCGCTTGCCGGCCCCGGTCCCATTGAGTTCCAGACCGTTAAGGTGCGGAACTTCATAGACGGGAAAGATGTCGAAAAGACATCGGATATAATGAAGAATGAGTTTATCCAGGCAAACCTCGGATACCTGAAGAACCCCCGTTTCGTGCCAAACTTCCTGGTAAAAAGTTTTGAGGAGTTTTGTAAAAAGGAACTCGTGCAACGGGCTCACCGGGAAGCGGTGAGGAAAATCGAGGGCAATTGAGTTGCACTTTCCAGTCCTCAAGAGGATAAAAACTCATTTCGAGACGTTGTCCCGGGGGTTTGGATTATTTCAGCTCGGGGCCTTGCTCGCCCTGGTGCTCAGTACCTTACCTAATGCTTCATAGGCATTATCGGCTTCTTTCTTGCCGACCTTAGCCGCAAGCACGGATATCAGGCTCTTCATCTGGTCCTCGGTCAGGCCGGTATTGAACCCGATGTTAAAGTGGGCCTGCAGTTGGGGGTTGACACCCTCCATACTGGCAAGGGCGGATATGGTCGAGATCTCCATGCTCTGGAAATCCAGGTTGTCACGCCCGAAGATGTCGTCCAGGGCTTCTTTCAGCTTGTCCAAATCGCCGTTTTATTCATGATATCAACCGCTTGATTTGTGACCTGCGCCGAGCGCCGGAAGGCCAAACGCCCCTAAACCGATGGTCATACCATGACCATCACCTTGATGGCCTCACGCGTATCCATCGCCCGGTAGCCTTCGGGCACGCCGGCGAGGTCGACGGTGAGGTCCAGGACCGGGGAAGGATCGAGCCGGCCGGCCAGCACATCGGGCAGAAGCTCGGGGATATAAGCGCGCACCGGCGCAACGCCACCTTGCAGGGCAATGTTCTGGGAGAACATTCTTCTTAAGTCCATCGCCGCGCTGTGATGAGGCACCCCAACGAAGCCCACCCTGCAACCGGGGCGACAGATACCGATCGCGGTGTTCAGGGAATCGCTCGTTCCCACGCATTCGAGCACGGCATCGGCCCCGCCTTTGGTCATTTCCAGCACTCCGCCGATTGCTTCATCGCCGCCGCTCATGACGAGGTCGGTTGCGCCGAATCTTTGGGCCAGTTCCATGCGTCCAGGTCGATGTCCCAGGACGATGATGCGCCCAGCGCCGAGCCTGCGCGCCGCAAGGACACCGCACAATCCCACCGCTCCATCTCCGACAACGGCAATCATCGCGCCTTTGCAGACGCCCGCGGAGACGGCCGCATGGTGCCCTGTCCCCAGTACATCGGTGAGAGGCAACACGGCCTTCAGCATCGCGGCATCATTTTCGATAGTTTGGGGCAAAACCACCAGATTGGCGTCGGCATACGGGGCGCGAACCATTTCACCCTGCCCCCCGTCGTTTTTCGTTCCCCAGAAACCCACGTTAATGCACGAGGTCTGCAGGCCCTTCCGGCAGAATTCACAGTCTCTGTCGGAAAAAGCGAAAGGAGCAATCACCCGGTCCCCCTTCTTGATGGTGTGGACCCCGGGACCGGCCTCCTCCACAATTCCCATCCACTCATGTCCCGTTCGCCAGCCCGGCTCGTAGGGCGTAAGGCCCCTGTAAAACCACAGATCCGATCCGCAGATGCAGGCGTGGGTCACACGAACAATAGCGTCGGTCGGTTCCTTGATCGCCGGGTCGGGTACTTCCTCAATGCGCACATCCCCTGGTGCGTGAAAAATGATTGCTTTCACCTTTCGACTCCTTCATTCGATTCTTTCGGGTTTTGTGCGGCCACCATACCGGTTTCTTTCCGCCGGCGCCCAGACTGCGCCAAATAAATACCGCGCCGCCTCCCGTAAAAAGCGCAAGCTCACCTGCGGTATTGCTCGTCACTGACCTTTTCCATCCATTCGACAACTTTACCGTCGAGTTGTTCCTGAATGGCGATGTGCGTCATGGCCGCAGTTGCCGTGGCGCCGTGCCAGTGTTTCTCACCCGGCGGGAACCAGATCACGTCACCGGGCCGAATTTCCTCTATCGGACCTCCCCAGCGCTGGACGAGACCGCACCCAGCCGTCACGATCAGTGTCTGACCGAGCGGATGGGTGTGCCATGCCGTCCGAGCGCCAGGCTCGAATGTGACGCTGGCGCCAAGCGCACGTGCCGGATCATTTGCCTGGAACAAAGGGTCAATACGTACCGTGCCTGTAAAATACTCGGCAGGTCCTTTGACGGAAGGCTGTGAGCCACTTCGTTTAATTTCCATAACTTGTACTACCTCGCTTGACGTCTTCTCGCTTAGTTGCGATGGTTAGGGCCTTTCCACGGATCACCGGCCGGTCATTTGCTCCAGCTTTTCGGGGTAGCGAGCACCATGCACCGTGATCTTTAAGGCGGCGCTATCGATCTCGAACAGGTCGTTGGACGTGAGTTCGATCTCCCCCGCTCCGATGTTCTCGTCCAGGCGATGCAGCTTCGTGGTGCCCGGGATCGGAACAATCCACGGTTTCTGGGCCAACAGCCATGCGAGCGCGATCTGGGCGGGCGTCGCCTTCTTCCGCTCGCCAATCCTGCCGAGCAGATCGATAAGGGCCTGATTCGCTTTGAGCGCCTCAGGCGTGAAGCGAGGCAGGGTGCTGCGGAAGTCGGAGCTATCGAAGGTCGTTTTCTCGTCCATCTTCCCTGTGAGAAAACCTTTGCCCAAAGGGCTGTAGGGGACAAAGCCGATTCCGAGTTCCTCAAGGGCCGGAATTACTTCCTTCTCCGGCGTTCTCGTCCACAGAGAGTATTCGCTCTGGAGGGCGGTGAGCGGCTGGACGGCGTGGGCGCGACGGATGGTTTGCACTCCTGCTTCAGAAAGACCGAAGTGTTTGACCTTCCCCTGCTGAATCAGCTCCTTCACCGCTCCCGCCACTTCTTCGATCGGCACCTCCGGGTCAACACGGTGTTGATAAAACAGATCGATGGCATCGACCTTGAGCCGTTTGAGCGAGTTCTCAGCCACCTCTTTGATGTGCTCCGGCCGGCTGTTCAGCCCCGGCGAACCCTTCATACCGCGGGGATCGAGATTCGAATCGAGGTCGAACCCGAATTTGGTGGCGATCACCACCTGCTTACGGAACGGAGCGAGGGCTTCACCCACGAGTTCTTCATTAATGAACGGGCCGTAGACTTCGGCGGTGTCGAAAAACGTGATGCCCCGTTCGACGGCGGCGCGAAGAAGAGCGGTCATCTCCTGCTTGTCTTTGGGCGGGCCGTACGAAAAGCTCATTCCCATGCAGCCGAGTCCCAGGGCCGAGACTTCCAGATTGCTATTTCCGAGTTTTCGCTTCTGCATTTATTAAATTCCTCTCTTTGAGTTGAAGATAGGGATTATCCTGCTCCACGTTTCAATCGGGCCTGGCGGGGTATGGAGGCACTCCCAAAACGTGGACTCCCCAGCCAATTACCGGCGTTTAAGTGCAGGGACTCATCCGATCCCGGTCAATTTTCCGATTCCAGCAGTTCGGCTACCTCTTTCAATGCCGCGCGTATGGGTATGTGTTGGGGGCAGGCATCTTCACACTCTCCGCACTCGATACAGTTCGAGGCCTGGTGGCCGGGACCGACAAGCGTGCGGTAGAAAATACGTTGCGTGACAACGTCGTTCAGCATATGGGCGTTATTGAACAGTGTGAAGCACATGGGAATATTGACTGCCGAGGAACACGGCATGCAATACCGGCAGTTGGTACAATCTATTTTTTTTATCGCGTGATAAATTCTTTTTGCCTTTTCAATGAACTCCTTGTCATCGGCTGTCAGGGAGTTCGCACGAGCTTCACCGGCGATTCGGATGTTTTCGACGACCTGCGCCATTTCGTTCATTCCGCTCAAGACAACGCTAATCCCGGGATAATCCCATAGATAGCGCAAGGCCCACTCGGCGGGACTTCTCTTGATTCGCGCCCTGTCCCAGACCTCCTGAACTGCAGGCGGAATGTTGGAAGCCAGTTTGCCTCCTTTGAGTGGCTCCATTATCACGACTCCCAGTCCCTGATCGACCGCAAGCTGCAAACCCTCCTTGCCCGCCTGGTAGTACTCATCCAAATAGTTGAATTGAATCTGGCAGAAAGACCAGGGATATGCGTCGAGGGCCTCTTTGAACATATCTAGTTCGTCGTGAAAGGAAAAACCGGCAAAACGTATCCTGCCGTCCGACAGCGCCGAATCAAGAAAATCGAAAATCCCGTTCTGCACCAAGTTGGGCCAGTATAATCTGTTCACCGTATGCACGAGGTAAAAGTCGATCGTGTCCGTTTGAAGTCTTCCCAGTTGCTCATCCAGGTAACGATCCATATCTCCCCGGGACTGGATCAGCCAACTCGGTAATTTCGTAGCCAGACTGACTTTTTGCCGATAGCCGCCCTTCAGTGCCCGACCGAGAAAGATTTCGCTATTGCCCATGTGATACGGATAGGCGGTATCGACATAATTCACTCCCTGGTCGATGGCCCAACGTAGGATTTCGGTGGCTTTAGGTTCGTCGATTGCTCCATCGTCGGCGCCCAGTTTTGCATCGGCGACAAGAAGAGGTAAACGCATGCAGCCGAAACCTAAAGCGGACACCTCGATGCCGGTTTTTCCAAACTCACGGTAAAGCATATTGGTACCTCCCTGCGGAAATCACGCACTTAAGCGAGATTGTAGTGCAATGTCCTGAAGAAAATCTCCGTGGACTGTGACTGCAATGCGCATGACGGATAACCTGAAACAAAGCTATTTTTATCGCAACTTGCTGAGCCAGGAATCGAGAGCTTTATCTACCTCCCCTTCCTTGGCTTGCTGCGGCTTGTATAAGTCAAAACCTTCAAGGACAACGGCGTTTTTGGCCTGCTCCTCGAAATGCGGGAAACATTTCCCGATCCCTCCCTCGTGGGTAAAAAAGGCGGAAACTTTTTTGCCTGCAAAGTCCGCCTGTTTTAAAAAACGCATTACCGGCGTTGATACCGTGTACCACCATACCGGACTGCCGACCAATATCAGATCGTAAGATGACATGTCGGGTGGGCTTTTCTTCAACGCCGGCAATTGGCCCGCCTCCAACTCCCTTTTGGCCTCTGCTATAATTCCGGAGTAGTCGGCCGGATAGTTTCTTACTGTCTCAATTTCAATCACATCGCCTCCGGTTTTCTCCCGTATCTTTTCTGCAATGCTTTTTGTGCATCCGGTAAGAGAGTAGTAGACGACCAACACCTTACTGCTGCCGGCGCCCGTTACGGCAGAACGGGCACTTTCCGCATTGCTTGCCGCGCCCTGGCACTTCTTTGCTCCCGTAATGAACCGTACTTGTTCATTTTTCCGTGTCATTTCCTGTGCTCCTCCATTTCGGACTTTCAATAGCTCAACGTATAGCCCTGCCCAACTCCGAACAGTAGATACGATCCTGCTCAATTCTTGCCTAATTCAATCACATGGCTATCCAAGTAGAGTGCATTGTGATATCAAAGAGCTGGTGCGGAAAACCTTGGGCAGCTTGGACATCCATAAAAACAATGGATTACTGTGACATGACCGAACGCGACCGTGCAAGCCTTGAGAGAACCAAGAATCTACTGAAAGATAAATTGCTGCGATGGATGCCTCAAAGCGGACGCTACCCGACCGCTGTTGAAGGTTTTACGATCTTCCGGCGAGATGAGGCAAATCAACCCGAAAATTGCTTTTACAATCCGCTTGTCGCGGTGATTGTCCAGGGATTCAAACGCTCCATAATAGGCTCTGAGGAATACCGCTACGGGGAAAACCACTGCCTGGTAGCCGGGGTGGACATTCCGAGTCTCAATTACGTCACTGTCGCATCCCCGGAGCATCCGTTTTTGGGAGTATCGCTCAACCTCGATAAATACCTGACTACCCAGCTGGCGGCGGAGATTCCGCCCTCCCTCAGACTTGGAAATGGTTCCCACAAGGGAATTTCAGTCGCGGAGGTTGATCCTGACGTGCTGGATGCATTCCTGCGCCTGGCCGAGCTTCACGAAAAGCCGGAACAGGTAACAGTTCTGGCGCCGATGATTATCCGTGAGATTCATTACCGTCTGCTCATTGGACCCCAGGGCGAACGCTTGCGAATGGTCAACACCATTGGCACTCAAAGCAACCAGATTGCAAGGACAATCACATGGTTGAGGGATAATTACAAAGAGCCTCTGCAGGTTGATGAATTAGCCAGGAAGGTGAATATGGCGACTTCCACCTTCCACCGGCACTTCAGAGAGGTAACGACCCTCAGCCCTTTGCAGTTTCAGAAGCGGTTGCGCTTGTATGAAGCCCAGCGGTTGATGCTGGCGGAGGATGAAGATGCCACAATGGCGGCACTGGCGGTCGGGTATGAAAGCCCGACGCAGTTCAATAGGGAGTACAAGCGGCTTTTTGGAGACCCCCCACACAGGCATGTGAGCCGACTGAAGTAGCCCATGGCAATGGATCTCTCATTTCTGTTTATGAAAAATCGGCCTCTATCTCCATTAACGGCCGGTTGGCCCGACTGAACGGAATCGCCCTTCTATTTCCTAATGGAGTAAGGAATATGCCGGTTCCAAACACCGTTTGACAATCAAGTGGGCAGAAGCTAGTATTAGCATAAACAGCCGTTAGGGGTGCCTGTAAAAACAGGCTGAGAAGAAACCCTTATATACCTGATCTGGGTAGTTCCAGCGGAGGGAAATGGCTGAAAAAGCGCTTCGTTTTTTCAGACCGTTTCCAAAAGCTGGGGACGGTCTTTTGATTTTTTGGCTCAAGTGATTTTTTATTGTCAGTTTGATTTAGCGTTATAAAGGTAAATAAAAATGGACAAACCACTGGTAATCGCCGGGCGCGCTTTTCGATCCCGGCTTCTCATGGGAACCGGCAAATTCTCCTCTCCCGAGGTCATGCGGGAAGCTCTTGAGGCTTCCGGGGCTGAAATCATTACGGTCGCGCTGAGGCGTGTGGACATTGAAGACCCGCACGACAGCATTGTGAGCGCGATAGACACGAGCAAATACCTGCTCTTGCCGAACACTTCGGGGGCCAGGGACGCAAACGAGGCAGTAAGGCTCGCACGTCTTGCTCGCGCTGCCGGTTGCGAACCCTGGATCAAGCTCGAGGTTACCCCCGATCCGCGCTACCTTTTGCCCGATCCGATCGAGACGCTCAAGGCGGCGGAGATACTTGTAAAAGACGGTTTTATTGTTTTGCCTTATATTCATGCCGACCCAATTCTGGCCAAGCGCCTCGAGGATATCGGAGTCGCTACGGTAATGCCGCTCGGTTCCCCCATCGGATCGAATCGCGGGATACGCACCAGGGACGCAATCGAGATCATAATAGAGGGAGCAAACATCCCGGTGGTTGTGGATGCCGGCCTCGGTGCTCCATCCCATGCTGCGGAGGCACTCGAGATGGGGGCCGACGCGGTACTTATAAATACAGCGATTGCCATCGCCGGTGACCCCGTCGCAATGGCGCTCTCTTTCAAAAAGGGGGTAGAGGCGGGCAGAGGGGCTTTCGTGGCGGGACTGGGAAGGTCAGGGAAAGAGGCGGAGGCATCCAGCCCGCTTACCGGCTTCCTGAGGTAGGCAGCAAAGCCGCCAGACCTCGTGGGCGCGGTGATTTTTCCTTCCGTTCCAGGCCGAAATGCCGATGAATTGCATCGAGGTATAGAAATGAGCTTCTACGACGAAGTAAAGCGGACGAATTGGACTGACATCGAAAGGGCAATCGAGACCCGCACGGCGGCGGATGTGGAATCGGCGCTGAATGCAACTGCGTTGAATTTCGATCACTTCATAAGCCTGCTCTCCCCGGCGGCCGAAAGCTTTCTCGAAGAAATGGCCAGGCGGGCACACCTTTTGACCCGGCAGCGGTTCGGAAAGACAATGTCTCTTTTTGCACCGCTATATGTCTCTAATTTTTGCTCCAACAGGTGCGCATACTGCGGTTTCAACGCGACAAACCCGATTGAGCGCCTGGCGCTTACGCCCGAGCAAGTTATGGAGGAGGGGCGATTTATTCACCGGCTTGGCTTCAGAAACATACTGCTTGTGTGTGGCGAGGCGCCCAAAGTAGCCTCCGTCGATTACTTTGCCAGGGTCTGTGATCTGCTAAGAGATCTTTTCCCATCGATTTGCGTAGAAATATACCCCATGAGCGTTGGGCAATATCGTACCCTGATCGGCCACGGGGTGGATGGTTTGACTGTTTTTCAGGAAACCTACAACGAAGAGCTATACAGCCGGTATCACCTGGGCGGGAAAAAGCGAAACTACCGCTGGAGGCTTGAAACACCGGACAGGGGTGGTGAGGCCGGGTTCAGGCGAATCGGGCTCGGTGCTTTGCTGGGCCTTGCGAACTGGCGTGTGGAAGGTTTCTACATGGGCTTTCATACGATGTACCTCATGAAAAAATACTGGAAATCACAGGTGCTCATATCGTTTCCGCGACTGCGGCCTGCGGCCGGAGCATTTCAGCCTTTGCTTCCGGTATCGGATGTCAACCTTGTGCAACTGCTGACTGCACTGAGGCTCTTTCTGCCCGACACTGGTTTTACCCTCTCCACGAGGGAGTCTGCAGAATTTCGAGACCACCTCATACCACTGGGTATAACCTCGATGAGCGCCGGATCGAAGACAGACCCCGGCGGCTACACTCACCCGCAGGGGAATGAAGCCGAAGCTCAGTTCAAAATATCCGACGA
This sequence comes from uncultured delta proteobacterium, assembly GCA_963826655.1. Classification (GTDB taxonomy): domain Bacteria; phylum Desulfobacterota; class Syntrophobacteria; order Syntrophobacterales; family Syntrophobacteraceae; genus SbD1. The sequence continues at coordinate 15,764 of CAWGZP010000186.1, read as the reverse complement.
CCGAAACCCGGAAACAGTGGCCCGGGTCATTCGGCAGATGGGCTATGAGCCGGTCTGGAAGGATTGGGATGAGGGACTCAAATGCAGATAACAATTAATGGTGAGATCAGGGAATATTCAGGGCTGCCCTCCTTGCACGAACTCCTCCGTTACCTTGGCATCGACCCGAAAAAAGTTGCGGTCGAGCGCAACCTCGGAATTGTTCCGCGAAGCCGGATCGAGGCTGAGGCGGTCGAACCCGGAGACTCATTTGAGATTATCAGGCTGGTCGGAGGGGGATGACGGACGACGAAAGATTATTTGTAGAGTTCAAATAACTGATTTTACCCTTCGTCCTTTACCTCCCGCGCTTCTTTATAGGGTGGAGAAACTTTGAGATGGATACAGGTTCGGTTGCCGGTAATCTGGCCGCTGTCCGTGAGCGAATCCAGGCCGCGTGCGTTCGCGCCGGTCGTGGGACCCATGAAGTGCAGGTGGTGGGTGTTACCAAGACGGTCTCTGTCGAGAGAATCCGGGAAGGCATAGAAGCCGGTATCGAGATCCTTGGCGAAAACTACATCCAGGAGGCAACTGCAAAGAGAGAGGCCCTCGCGGGACTTCCCGTTTCCTGGCACTGTATCGGACACTTACAGACAAATAAGGCAAAGGTGGCCGTCGAATGCTGTGACTGGATCGAGACGCTCGACCGGGAAGCCATCGCAATCGAAATCAACCGCAGGGCTAAGGACGCAGGCAAAAGACTTCCAGTACTCATCCAGGTAAATATCGGCAGCGAAGACACCAAGAGCGGAGTGCGCCCCGGCGAGGTGGGTTCTTTCTTCAAACTTGTTTCCGGTTTCGAATCGCTGGATGTGCGAGGCTTGATGGCCCTCCCGCCTTTTTTCGACCAACCGGAGCGGGCAAGGCCCTACTTCAGGCAAATGCGCAAACTCCTGGAGGAACTAAGGCGTGAGTCCCCCTGGCCGGAACGGCTGGTTGAACTCTCAATGGGCATGAGCGGTGACTTCGAAGTAGCGATTGAAGAGGGCGCAACACTTGTACGAATCGGCACGGCCATCTTCGGAGGCCGGGATAACCGGAATAAATAAACAGGTACCCGTTCCACTCAGTGGTTGACGCGTCGCTGCAGCGGAGCCGCAAAAGACGCGGGCGACCGAGCTTTTTGTCAGGCAACCCGAAAACGGATCGTAAACTGAAAAGTAGTCATCGGCATCCACCTGTGTCTCCCCGTATAAGCCTTTGTCGCAAGACTTCATAAAGGGCAACCGTTGCGGCGGAGGCGGCGTTCAGTGAGTCCAGGGGACCTGCGGCAGGAATCCCGGCCAGCATATCACACTCTCTTCTTATCAGCGGCCGGATTCCCTTTTGCTCGTTCCCGATCACCAGGCACAGAGGGACTGTGAAATCAGCCTCGTATAAGTTTGTGCTTCCCCTGGCTTCGAGGCCCGCCACCCAGTAGCCTGCCGATTTGAGCCGCTTGAGTTCCCTGGCTAAATTGGTAACCCTTGCGACTGGAACATACCCGGCAGCCCCAACTGCGATTTTTAGTACCGCGGCCGTTACAGTCGCCGAACGATCTTTGGGGATCATCACCCCTTTTGCACCCAGAAAGCACGCGCTTCTGAGGATTGCTCCAAGGTTCTGGGGGTCCTGTATGCCGTCCAGGATGAGAAGCGGGTCCCGGTCGCCAAGAGGTTTTTCGAGCAGGGTCTCAAGTTCGGCATAAGGGAACTCCGCCACACTCAGGGCCACTCCCTGGTGGTGTGTGTGGCCCGTCAGTTCCACTATGCGTTCGCGCACGCTCCTGGTGACGGGTATCCCTTTGCTTTCGGCAAGCTCCTCCAGTTCCTGCCCCCTCGAATCGCTTCGAGAGAGCACAAGCTCACCTGCATTAATTTTCCCGGTGCGCAAAGCTTCCCTTACGGGATTTACTCCTGCAATCCAGATTTTTCGTTCGGATGATTCGGTTTTTTTCATGAAGAAGGTCAGGAATCCGGATAGGTAAGCGGCATCAAAAAGGCCTTTAGCCTGGCTGCCTGGGCCACCCGGCTGGATCTGCCCGCGTGCAGGACCGCCTTCAGGTCACAGACCGCCTCCTGCAAGTTGTCATTGATGATGATGTAGTCATACCAGGGCGCTTCCAGAAACTCTTGCCGGGCGGCCGCAACACGGATTGAGAGCTGCTCTGCCGTTTCGGTTCCCCTGCTGAGGAGGCGCTCTTCGAGTTCATGCATCGAAGGCGGGAGTATAAAAATCGTCACCGCCGCCGGATAAGCGCACCGGACAAGACGCGTCCCTTGAACGTCAATATCGAGAAGCACGTCGTTTCCGGCCTTTAGCCACTGTTCGACAGGGTGCTGGTCTGTTCCGTAAAACTCACCATGGACTTCAGCCCATTCGAGAAAACGCCCCGAATTGACTCCGCTCAGGAATTCCTCCCTCGACAGGAAGTGATAGTCCTTTCCGTCGACTTCGTCGGGACGCTTCGGCCGAGTTGTGCAGGAAACGGAAAACTTCAGCTTTGGGCAATCCGTAGATGCTTTTCGGATGATAGTCGATTTCCCGACTCCCGAAGGGGCCGATACGATAAAAACCTGCCCTGTAGTTGCTGGAAGGAGCATGGGATAGCCTCTAGAGTTGCTTAATCAGGTTGGCCTCTTTGGAGTTACCGTCCAGAAGGAGCCGTTGAGCGATGGTTTCGGCCTGAACGCCGGACAGGATGACATGGTCGCTGTCGGTAACTATAATGGAGCGGGTGCGGCGACCCATGGTCGCGTCTATTAATTTATTTCCCTGCCTGGCATCTTCTTTCAGCCTTTTCATGGGCGCGGACGCAGGCGATACGATCGCTACCACGCGATTGGCGATAACTGTGTTGCCGAAACCTATGTTGAGCAGTTTGACTTCCATGCTTTCTCCTGAACGGTTGGAGGTGTTAAACGAGCGGTACTTATCCCTGCAGGGCTTCTATCGAGGGCACAACCCGCTATAGTACCCAGATAACGCCAAATTCAGCGGCTCAGTCCGGTTTGCCTCCGATTGGAAAATGTTTCTTGCTCCAGGTTGGTCCAGCCTGGCAGGAAATTGAATTCTTATAATATGCGACAAAAAATGCAACAAAATTCCTGTCAATAGCCCAGGTTTTCTGAAATTTGGCGATAAGAAAGTCCCCACGGCGGGAAAAACAGGAAATTCGATCAATCGGAAATGAGCCGGTCCAACGCCTGAAGTTGCTCTCCCGGGTCTTTTCCTCATCGATGAACGTCTGCTCCATGTTGATGAACGAAAGTTGTTACTTATTTTAGTGTTTAGGCCGTGGTGGTGCGCCTTGTTCATCAAATCTTTGCCCTATATTTGTGGAAATGTCGAGGAGGTGAGACTCCACCTTATTGCGGTTCTCCCCTCAAACCAGGGAATAATTCAATGCTGATGCGACTAAATGATTCTTCACCCGTTATAGTGGCGAGTTGCCGGACACCGTTCCTGCGCTCGGGAACTGATTTTAAAGATATCATGACCTACGATCTTGCGCGAATGGCCCTCAAAGGGGTTATCGATAAGGCGGACCTGGCTCCCTCAGAAATCGAGCATGTTCTTTTCGGGTGCGTGCTAAACGAACCTCAAACGAGCAACATTGCCCGAGAGGCCCTTATCGGAGCGAACCTGCCTCTCACGATACCGGCCCACACGGTTTCAATGGCTTGCATATCCGGATCACAAGCCATTTCGCAGGCCGCCGGACTCATCGCCTGCGGTCAGGCCGATACGGTCATAGCCGGCGGTACGGAGAGCCTCAGCAATATTCCGATTCTGTTCAAACGTGCAATGAGACGCAAACTGGTTGAGATGCTCCGCCTCAAAACTCCTTTCGACTGGATCCGTTGGGCCGCAGGTCTGCGCCCCGGCTATCTTTTGCCCGAGATTCCAAAGATTGCGGAATTTTCGAACGGTTTGACCATGGGCCAGAGCAGCGACAGGCTCACAGCCCGCTGGGGTGTGAGCCGCGAGGATCAGGACCGGTACGCGCTAAGGTCTCATCAGCTCGCTTCGGAGGCGGCGCGCAACGGCCTCCTTTCAAATGAAATCCTGCCTGCGATGGTCCCGCCCACATTCAAGACCATCGAAAAAGACAATGGAATCAGGGGTGATACTACTTTGGAAAAACTGGCGAAACTACCGCCGGCCTTTTATTTCCCTTTCGGGACGGCGACCGCCGGGAACTCATCTTTTCTAAGCGACGGCGCCGCTGCGGTTCTCCTTATGTCCTACCGGAAGGCGACAAGTCTTGGCTACAAGGCGACGGCGCGGATCGCCGGCTTTTCTTTCCACGGGTGCAATCCGGACGACGAGCTTCTCCTGGGCCCTGCTTATGCTGTCCCGAAGCTGCTCAAAAAAACCGGTATCCCGCTTTCTTCGGTAGGTGTTTTCGAATTCCACGAAGCTTTTGCCGGTCAAGTCCTTGCAAACCTGAACGCGCTTGACAGCGATGCGTTTGCCCGGGAAAAACTCGGCCTTCCCGCCAAGGCCGGTGAAATAAAGATGGACCGGTTCAACACCCGGGGAGGTTCTCTTTCCATAGGCCACCCTTTCGGTGCAACGGGTATCCGGCTCCTAATAAGCTGCTGCGACAGGCTGGAGCGCGAAAACGCCGGCCTCGGCCTTATCGCTAGCTGCGCGGCTGGCGGGCTCGGTCACGCGATGCTGATCGAGCGCCTGGGTTGACCTGGAATCGGATGACAGGATACCTGGCGGGGCTGTTCCGTAACGACGCCGGACGCAATGGTATGCAGCCGGAAAAGCATTGTGGGGAGGATATATGGATTTTTTGAGGCTCGAAAAACATAAAGACGGGGTAGTGTTCGCCATTATCGATAATCCGGGCGACCGGGTCAACACGCTGTCCGAAACGGTTCTCTCAGAAATTGAAAGCGTGCTGGACGAAGTTGGAACAGACCATCTGGCAAAGGCCCTCGTCTTTATCAGCGCCAAGAAAGACAGCTTCATCGCGGGGGCCGATATCAAGACCTTCGACAAGGTGAGTGAACCCGGGCAGGCAATGGAAATGCTCACTCGCATCCATGCCCTTTTCGACCGAATCTCGAACCTCCAGTATCCTTCCATCGCGGCTATAAATGGGGCTTGCCTGGGTGGTGGACTTGAACTTGCGCTTGCCTGTCATTTTCGCATTGCCACAGACTCCGAGAAGACAGTCCTGGGATTGCCTGAAGTAAAGCTCGGGATCGTGCCCGCGGCGGGAGGGACTGTGCGCCTGACCCGAACAGCGGGAATCAGAAAAGCGCTCCCCCTCATGCTGACGGGAAAGACCCTCAGCGCCGGCGAGGCCGCGGCTCTGGGCATAGTGGATATCGTAGTCTACCCGGAGAACCTGTTGGATACGGTAAAAAGATGCGTGCCGTTTCTGCGCAAAAAATTTCCTCGCAAAGTTGCCTACCCCGCAATGTTTTCACTCGACCGGCTTTTAAATACAGTTCCTCCAGCCCGCAGAATCTATTTCCAGGCGGTTCGCCGGCAGGTAGCAAAACAGGGCCATGGTCTCTATCAGGCCCCTTTCCGCTTAATCGACTGCGTGGAAGCCGGCATCGCGGGCACCATGTCCGATGGCTTCAAGGCTGAAACTGATGCCTTTGGACCACTGGTCGTCTCACCCCAGTCGTTGTCGCTTCGGCACCTGTTTTTTGCCCGCACGGAGCTTAAAAAGAGACGCTATGGGGCTGTCCCCAGGCAAGTCGATTTACTGGGAGTAATCGGCAGCGGGTTTATGGGGACCGGCATCGCGGCGGTTTCGGCCCGAAACGGGTACAGGGTGGCCATAAAGGACGTGTCGCAGCAAAAGCTTTCCAAGAGCCTCAAAAAGATCTGGGAATCGCTGGACCGGCGAGTGCGGTCTTCCAGGCTAAGACCGGTCCAGCGGGATAAGCTCTTCAGCCTGGTCGTCCCCGCCCTTGACTATCGGAATCTGGCCAGGGCCGATCTGGTCATCGAGGCCGTTTTTGAAGACCTTGCTGCAAAGCAGCAAGTCCTGAGAGAAGTCGAGTCTTTCACTTCGGTGGAGTCGATATTTGCCTCCAACACGTCTGCGATCCCCATAAGCCGCATTGCACAGGCCTCCGTGCGCCCGGAAAATGTGATCGGAATGCACTATTTTTCTCCCGTGCAGAAGATGCCGCTGCTCGAAGTGGTCGTCACACAGCAATGTGCGGACTGGGTCCTCGCCACCGCCGTTTCGGTCGGGCGCAAGCAGGGTAAGACCGTTATCGTTGTTAAAGACGGGCCTGGTTTCTATACGACCCGCATATTGATGCCCTTTGTAATCGAGGGGGTAAAACTGATCGCGGAAGGGGTTGCCGTCGAGCAGGTCGATGCGGCGATCGTTGGGTTCGGCTTCCCGGTAGGTCCCTTGAGGCTTTTGGATGAAGTGGGAATAGACGTTGCCGCGCATGTTGAGCTGGAACTCCGGGATTTTTTTGCCCCCAGGGACCTCGGTGCTCCCCCTGCCCTCGAAGCGATGCTCAAAGCAGGCTACGCGGGGAAGAAAAAGGGCGCCGGATTCTACGATTACAAACCTCGGTTGACCGACAGGCTTCGCCTTGGGGGCTTCGAGACTTCCAGGCCGGTTAATTCACGCATCTATGATCTTTTTCACGAAGGGGGTAGGCGAGGCATCAACTTACCGCACAAAGAAGATATTAGTTTTTCGCAAATACAAAAAAGACTTGTCTATCTCATGTTAAACGAGGCCGCCCTGTGCCTCCAGGAGGGCACTATTTCCTCTCCCGAGGACGGCGATATTGGAGCGGTTTTCGGGCTCGGCTTTCCACCCTTTCTGGGAGGACCATTCCGCCACTTAGATTCGGAGGGGATAGGACCAATAGTCTCGGAAATGGAAAAACTGTCCTCAACTTACGGCCCGAGGTTTGAGCCGGCGCCCATCCTGCTGCATATGGCAAGGCATGAAGAAAAATTCTACGGCCGGGATTAAGAATATCGTCCGTGCACCGTTCCGGTTCGAAAAGAGTTGATGGGTTGCGCTCCGCTCCACCCATCCTTTGCCCGTATTTCAGGGTGTCCCAGGGGATATGAATAACTGTTTCATCATTTTTCGACGCTGCTGACTATTATCTCCTGCTCCACCTTCTTGCCTTTGCTGAGGGCCGAGTATCTTTTGAACATCCAGAGTTCGGGGATTATTTCGGACACTATTACCCCGTCGTCGATTATCCGGACGACGGAACTCTCAGAAACCACTACCGCTACCGAGTTTGTCAGTTTCGTTATGGAGGCCGCTGCCATGTGCCTGCTGCCGAGACCGAGCGGCAGGTTGATTCCTTCCGAGAAAGAGTCCAGGTAACGGCAGGCAGAGATAATCGTTCCATTATCGGAAACCACGAAAGCACCGTCCAGTTGCGCAAGTTCCTTCACCGTTTCACGCATATCCGTGTCGGCAAGTTTCTTCAGATGGTCGGCATGTCCATACAGGGGGTCGAGAATCAGACTTCGTGAATGCTTCATGACATTTTCGGAGTCCGAGACCACGAACATAGTGCCGATTCTTCTGCCCTCCCTGCCCTCTCGAGCGATCTCGACTGCCAGAATAATAACTTCCCTGAGGGTATCGGGATTTATCCCTCTTTTCTCCGAGCATATCTCGCAGAACAGATCCTCGGGCATTTTCATAAAGTAGCTATCCATAATGAGGCCGCCCTCCTGACAAGCACAATGAAAACAACGGGCAAGATGTGAGAGTAATACTTAAAAAAGGGGAAAAGAGGAATTATACTGTTTGAACCGCCTCGACCGAAAATTAGTCGAAGTCCCGTAGCGTGGAGGCAATGGAAGTCCCCTTTCCCGTTGCTTGGTATAAATACTGCTTTAAGGTAATCACTCAGAACCCGGAATTAAACATGGACTCAAGGCCCATACTGGTTATCGGAGGAACCGGATACATTGGGGGACGGCTCGTTCCCCTGTTGCTCGAATCGGGCAACAAAGTCAGGGTCCTAGGAAGATCCGCCGCCAAAGTATGCTCCCGGCCCTGGGCATCACACCCCCTCGTCGAGGCCGTTCAGGGCGATGTACTGAATCCCGAAGACCTTAAGCGAGCGGTAAAAGGCTGCCGTGCCGCATACTACCTGGTCGATTTCACCAGGAACATGCGCGGGACTGAATACGAGAGGGCCGAGATACGGGCCGCCTTCAATATGGTCGTTGCCTCCGCAGGGTCTTCGCTTGAAAAGATCATTTCTCTCGGATGGCTCGGGACCAGTGATGGAAGCAAGGCAGGCAAATACCAGCGCTTCCGGTTCAGATCGGTCGAGATCCTTGGTTTCCGGCCCGGTCCCGCTTACTCACTTGAGGGCTTCGGTGATCTTCGGGTCCGGAAGCGCTTTTTTTGAAATGGTGCGCTACCTCGCGGAACGCCAACCGGCAATTCCGATCCCCCCGTGGATGAAGGCGCCTATCCAGCCGATTTCCATCAGAAACGTCCTCAACTACCTTACCGGCTGTCTTGAGAGAGAGGAAACTACCGGCGGGACCTTCGACATCGGTGGGCCGGAAGTGGTTACCTTCGAGCGGCTGATTAAAATCTATGCCGAGATTGCCGGTCTGAGAAAGCGTTGGATATTCTCTGCGCCGTTCATATCGCCGGTTCCCAGCGCAATTTGGATTCATATGGTCACCCCCATCCCAGTCAGCGTGGTGCGGCCAATGGCGGAAACCCTCTCCGACGGCGCCGTGTGCGGAGAGAAAAGGATTCAGTCGATTATCGTGCAGGAGCTAATCGACTGCCGTGAAGGATTCCGCAGGGCGCTCGATAAGACGCTGCACCACCGGGTCGAAGCTTGCTGGACGGACGCGGGAGTGCTGGTTCCGCCTGAGTGGACCTACTGCGGCGATGAGCAATACGCCGGTGGCACATTGTTCGAATGCGGCTACAGGATAAGGCTCAACGCATCTGCTGAGGAAATCTGGGCTCAAATTGTGCGTATTGGCGGCAAGACTGGCTGGTACTACGGCGAATCTCTCTGGCAAATCCGGGGCTGGCTCGACAAGCTTTTCGGCGGCACGAGTCTGAGCAGGGGACGCAGACACCCATCTGACCTTCATATAGGCGATGCCCTGGATTTCTGGCGCGTTCTCGATCTTTCGCAGCCATTTCGCCTCCTTTTGCTTTCCGAGATGAAGCTCCCGGGCGAAGCCATTCTGGAATTCACAATCACTCCGGTACCGAGCGGTGGAACCGAACTCACGCAGTTATCGCGTTTTCTTCCCAGGGGCATTTTGGGCCTGCTCTACTGGTACTCCCTCTATCCTGCCCACCAATGGATCTTCCGGGGCATGCTGCGCGCAATCGCCCGCTCTGTCCGCCAACCGATAATAAAGGGACCGGATCGGTTCACGCCTAAAATTCAGCCCTGGTGTAAAATTTGAGAGGCGAAAATCATCTCACACGGATTTTATGGATCGAAAACTAAACCTTTTTTTACTGCAACCAGCCCACAACTTTTGATATTATGAGCTTTCACCGCATAGGAAAGCCCCCTGGTATGTTCGGGCATAACAATCACTGAAAAGATATGGAAATAGATGAAGTTACTCAGCGCTCTATCGATTCTTATTTGTTGGTTCTGCCTCGTTTCGGGGCAAGACAGCTTCGCCGCCCCGACCTCCCCGGACCTCTCCTGGACGGAGCAGGTCCTCTCCGAGGAGGAACTGCTCGCTGTTGAAAAAACGGACCCATCGCTCGACCTCGACACCTGCCGGGAGATACTGGCCAGACTGAACGGCAAGGAAACTTTCTACATTCGCCAGGATATCCGGCAGGGTGCTAAGCTCAAAGTCCCGAAAGACTTCAAAGCTTATGTCGGCTGGACACCGCTGCCCGCCCGCCTCCCAAAGAACCTGAATATGCCTAAGCTGGTCCTGGTCGTAAAAGACCTCGGTTTTGTCGGGTGGTATCAATCAGGGGTGCTTGTCGGCGACAGCCAGGCCGGCACGGGTTATGCCGGGCAGGATACCAAGGCTGGACTCTACCGGGTCGAGGAAAAGGACGGGAAACACACTTCAAGCTCCTACCACAATGATTATGGGACGCCCGCCTGGATGCCCTTTTCGCTTCGCATCTACGAGGCCGTCTGGATTCACGCGGGAAATGTTTTTGGGACACGTTGCTCGCATGGTTGCGTGATTTTGCCGATCGACAGGGCGGAAGCACTCTTCAAGTGGTCCGAGCCCGGGACGCCGGTTCTCGTAGTGGAAAACCTGTGATCGTTCACCGAAATACACCACAGAGAGCACGGAGAAAGTAATTTGGTTAGCCTTGTTCTCTGTGCCTCTGTGGTGAGAATGGCTTAACCATAGGCCACTGAGGACACAAGGGCGCCTAGGGATTCACGATGTTAGATTTGCTCCCCGCTCCCGCCCCCCCAAGCATGCGTTTTGCATAAACCTTGATCGGACAACTATTCGGAGGCGCGAACTCATGGCGGTCAGGGTCGATCATTTTGGCAAAACCGGCCGGGTTGAAACAAACGGAAAACCTTCTGCCGTTAAACCCGTCTCTAAAGAAACTCCACGTCCAAACGTGTTTCAAATTCTTCTAAGCAAGTTAAAGTCCAAGGATAACGCCCCGATAAACAGCGGTCTCAAGAGCAGGCCACCATCTTCCAAGTTGGTCAAAATCGACCATCACGCCGCTTCAAAAAATCACGGCGGTATCCTCGGCCACAGCCCTCAGAACGTCAATAATCTGGCGGCCTCAGCATTGATTGCCATGTCCGCGATATCTTCCGGGCCGAACCGCATCGGCAGCATCTGCTCGCACAACATGGGAAGGTACTCCCAGCCGGGAGGGGCTTTGAACGCCGCCGCCGGTCACGCGGCGACGCCCGACGTCAGTTCGGGACTTTGTCTTGGCAAAAAGATAGGCGCCCTTTCCGCTCATTTCGAATCGGGCGAAAACGGTCCGAAAGTTGTCGGCTATGACTCCAGAGGGGGGACATCCTACGGGACCTACCAGATTTCATCGAAGGCTGGTACTATGAAGCGATTCATAGATTACCTGTCCGAGCGCGCCCCGGACCTGGCCGCCAAACTCAAAGACGCCGGACCGGCCAACACCGGCAGCAGCTCGGGGAAAATGCCCGAGGCCTGGAAAAAGATAGCAGCTGAAGATACTTCACGTTTTTCCAGGCTCCAGTACGATTTTATCGAGAAAAGCCATTATCTTCCTGCCCTCCAGGAAATCTCGGAACGAACAGGTCTGGATGTGTCGAAGGCGCCCAGGGCGCTTCAGGAGGTGCTCTGGAGCACGGCCGTTCAGCATGGCCCAAGTGGTGCGGCAAAGATTTTCTCCAAGGCGCTCGGACACGCACAGTCCAAAGGCGGCGCAGTTAAAACGTCCCAATTGATTGATTCGGTTTATTCAATCAGGGCTGGCCAGTTTGGATCGTCCGAACCTGAGATCGCGGTGGCCGTTCGGAGCCGTTTCAAAGAAGAGGAAAAACTCGCCCGTGCAATGCTCTACGACCCATTCCTCAATTCCGAAGGTGTAAGGGCCTGAATCCGGCCCCCGAGAGGAAATATTTGCGCCCACGACCAGAAAAAAATTCCTCTTTAATTCCTGACAAATCCGCCGAGCAAAAGAGCACTCCACCGTAAGTAGCCGATTGTACTTATTTTTACAGCAGGCAGGCTCTTTGGTATCAAGTTTGCTCGCACATTCCCCCGAAAGTGTATCAATCCACACAAAACTATTTTGAAATTGACCCGAACAATTGGGTTTGGACCAACGGCCACACAATTTCAACGCCCCGCGCGAGGTCGATGACATAATGCAATCAGAACAGATTAACGCATCGCAACTGTTGTCATCTTTTATGGGTACCGAGAGTGGAAAAATTTCTCAAAACATAATAAACCGGTCCGATTTTGCGGACCAACTCAGGAAATTCATTCCAGCACCGGCCAACGGGGCCGGAGAGCTTTCCCAAAAGACGGCGGCAAAGCCGGCAAGCGAGAACTTGCATGGTTCCGGTCTGCACTCTTCAACCGCGGGACAGAGCGACGTGGCGGGAACAAAGACGTCCGGGACGGCCACCAAACCGGTGCAGAAGGGTGCGACGGACTCCAAAGCGGCAACAAACGGTCGAAAATCAAAAGCCCGGGGTGCGGAAAGCGCTGTCGCCACAAACTCAACGGTTGCCAACAAAGTACTGGCCGACCTTCAATACCCTGCGGAAACAAGACAGGCGTGCAGAGACCTCCAGAATAAGGAGGGCTCGATTTCAGTAAAAGACCTTAAGTCCCTGTTGGACACTCAGTCTCAGATTGGCTCGGCTGTCCCTGGCGAAGTCCCGGCGGAACACGCCAAAGAACTCGTGAATTCGATAGTAGTCAAGGGGAGCGCCGCAAACCGGCAAGGGTTGGTATCTGGCGGAACCCCTAAGGCATCTCTCCAGGTCAAGGCTGAAGGATCGTACACACACGGAGAGTTTGTCGGGCTAATCCAAAAGGTTTTGCAGCAGGCGGCGCCGACGCTGGCAAAATCGACCGGATCGGGCTCTTCATCCGATTCGACGCAAACAACCAAGGCGTCAGGGGGACTGACTCCAAGCCAGACAAAGAGTCTTACTGCGAGCGTTCTCCCCTCTTTTATCTCAGAGGACTCGGACTCTACCTCAAATAGTTCGGATTCTAAATCGAACGGTTCCAATTCTATCTCAAAAGGCTCTGATACAGTCTCGAAGTGGCTCTGACTCTATCTCAAAGGGTTCTGACTCTATCTCAAAAGGTTCTGATTCTGTCTCAAAAGGTTCTGAAAATGCCCAGGCCAACAGGACTTTGAACTTGGAAGTCAAAAATCCGGCACAGGGTTCAAAAAACATAAATACGAGCGGCACGGGCGATGCGGCGGCTGAAGATGTTTCGGATAGCTCTAATTCCAGATCGACTCAAACCGGTACTGAAACGGTGGTGAGCGGTTACGAGCGCGAGGGAGTCGCACTTGGCGAGGCAGCCGGAAGCCAAAGCGGAAACTCAGCATCAGCTCCGGGTTCAGCCGCCGCGCATCAACCACAGGTGGTAAGGCGGTAGACATGCCCGTCGGCGCTCTTGACTCGATTTTGAAAACCTTTGACGCAAAAATCGTCTCCACAGACCCGGAGCAATCGGAGGCAGGAACAGTTGAAGCCCCGGCGCCCGGAGGGCCTGTCGAAGGTTCTGCGGCACAGGCCCAGAACCTGGCCCCACATCTCAAGGGGGCTGAAAAAGAGGCTGACAAATCCCGCGGAGCCACGAACTCTTCGAGTCTGTCCCAAAACACGACCGAGCAATCCGATACGGGGCGGATCAAGGCGGCATCGCCCGAAGATCCTTCCAGCGAACGGTCATTTGACGGCAATACGAATGGCTCCGCAGACTCGGCCAGGGGAAACGACGCTGGAACACAGACGGCGAAATTCGATCCTACAGAAATTACCGGGAAGCAAGAAGCGGCCGACAGCGCCGAAAGAAAAACCGTGGCTGGGCAGCAGGATGGAATTTCAGACAAAACCGGCATGAAAACAGTCCAAGTCGAATCCCTGTCCGGCAAACCGGCTGATTCGACGGGGGGGCTTGTGCACAGAGCGGAGTTCTCCGCCGCCACCGGACCCGATACCGATGCAAGTGCCGCAGCGCCTCGCGAGGATTTAACAGACCACGGAAAAGCAGCTTCGGCGCTTGTAAACGAGGGCACAGCCGTGGCGGGCACTATAGCAGCCAATCAGCCCGAATCATCTTCCGAGGCTTTGAGACTTGGTTATCCGGTGGAGAACCTCGAGACATCGTTTGAGGAATCCGTTTACGGGGCAGGGTCGAGCGCGAACCTGCACGAGAGCACGTCCGCAACAGCCGGGATCAATCCGCTCAAAACCGCCGATAGCAGCGCTGCGCTTTCCGGGTTAGTAACGTCCATATCGGGGAAAGTGACCGATAAACAACTCGAGGACAAGGCTTCGATCCCGGAGAGCACGATTTTCCAGAGTTCAGCCTCCAGTTTGCAGGGTAACGATATAAATCTGCCACAAACGGACAATTCCGCCCAAAACGCTCTCGCATACGATCCTTACCACATGGCCGAGTTTGTCCAGGACATGCGGGAGCAATTCACGGGTTCCTCCGGACGACAGTTGACCCTCGAGATGGAACCTGGCGAACTCGGAAAGATCAGCCTCAAAGTGGAGGCCAAGAAAGATGAGATTTCAGTGGTGGCGATGACGGACAACGAATCTGCGAAGCAGGCCCTCATGAGACACTCACCTGAGCTTCGCCAGGGTCTCCAGGACCAGGGGCTCGTGCTGGATAAATTCATGGTAGATGTGAACAGCGAGAAATCAGGTGGGGGACATTATCCCCAGGATAATAATTCTAAAGGGAAAACCCCCGGTCTTAAAAACGACAAAAGTAGGCAGCGTTCAAGCCGCGGCCGGTCCAGCTTATACCGGGAAAACAGACAGCAAAACGCAGATCAACATTTTTGCTTGAGGCGGGTGGAACATTGAACATTGAAGTTTGAAGTTTGAAGTTTGAAGAATAAACGGTAGGCCGAGTCTGCCAATCCCTCAATTCACTTTCCTGCAAATTCAGGCCAAATACAGGGAATACTGTGGCGGATGGCGGACATTTCCATTCATCCATTCACCAACACTTAGTTATTAGGGAACCAAACACCGGACCTTCAGATCGGAAGCTGCGCGCGGCAGTGAACAATCCATATTCAGTTTTCAAAGAGCCGGCAGTTGCCAAGGGGACAGTGAGAGAGTGAGCAGTAAAGAGCAAAAGAGTACCTCAATTCCTCAGTTCGCTTTATTGCGATGCAGGGCAAATACAATGAACTTCTCGACCAAGGAATTTAGGAATTAAGGAATTTAGATGTATATTAGCCTACTTACCAATTTCCGCAAATTAGAGTGGGTAGTGAACTGAAAGCTGTCAATCCCTAATCCTCAAGCAGGGCGCCTTGAGCAGGCCCCTTGATCCCTTGAATCCTTCAACAATAATATACCAAGTGATTTGGCCGTGCAAAACGGCAATAGAAGCGGCAAAAAACAGAAAAATACTGTGGGGTAATTTCCCCTATCTCTCTATCGTAGCCTCCCGCTTCAATACGTAGGTACATTTGCCATTGGGCGAGGTGTTTTTTTTCGTTCCGGGCATGCTTTCCTATACAAATGCGGTCGGGTCCACTCTTGCTTCAAGGAATCACGATCACCTGACGATGCCGATTTTGCGGCAAAAACGTCGGCTTAAGTTCTCGAAATGCCCGCCCATGGGACAGCTGCTCTCGAACAACTGTCACGTATCTTGGCCCGACCGGACCGACTCTTTGGCCAATCTTTTTGCCTATGTGATGGACATGGAAAGCTTGATTGTGCCCTTGTGAAGTCAATACTCAGGCGAGAAGGGTGAACTTTCCAAAATTCTCAGCATGACCTCTCCTGAAACGCCGGAAGATCGGGTATTTTGCATAGCGCTTTTATACCCACCGTGAGTATTTCGTCTTTGAAGACATAATTCGGTGCATGGAAAGCACAACACGGCATCCCTTTCTATCGTTTCCGATCAACAGGAAAAGCCTCGGCACCTCCTGCAGGAGAAGGGAGAATTCCTCACACCCATAATATGTCCCGGACGGGCTGTTATGCAGAAAAGATCTGGAAAATCATCCGAGGTTGTTTCACATATGATGATAGCGTTTAGACAGA
>CAWGZP010000185.1:0-14858 GCA_963826655.1 uncultured delta proteobacterium | reverse complement strand
TGCTGTGGCGCCAGTTTTTCACGGCCTACGGTTCGCCCGGCCTTTTCAGGATGCCCTCGGCGACCGATGGACTCAAATTTGCCGCTGAACTCACAACGGGCATTGCCCAGCCTTTCGCTTTCGCGCTCGGGAACGCCGAATACGTATTGAGTTTTGGAGCAAACCTGTTTGAAGGCGCAGGGACACCGGCCCTGGTGCTTGCCGCCGTGCCCCAATGGACCGAGGCGCGGACAAAGCTCGTCCAGGTCGAGTCGCGATGCTCGCTGACGGCCTCCAGGGCGGATCGGTTCCTGGCCGTCAAGCCGGGGAAAGAAGCCCTTCTTGCCATGGGGATAGCTCACCTCATGGTAGTGGGCGGCACATATGATGCCGATTTCGTAAAAAATAACGTTTCGGGCTTTGAAGACTGGACAGAGGAGAGCACTGGAAAGACGCACCAGGGGTTCAAGAGCCTGGTTAGTTCAGCGGAGTACTCGCCCGAGGAGGTCGCCGCAAAGACCGGCCTCGAAGCGGATCAAATCCGGGAAGTAGCCAGGGAATTCGCCGAGCGGCCCAAGGCGCTGGCAATTTGGGCAATCGGCCAGCCTGACAGTGCGAATGGCGCGTATCATCAGCTCGTCTTCACGGCCCTCAATATTCTTAAAGGCAACCTGAAGCCCAACGGGCTGCTCAGCCTGGCGCCTTCCGTTCCGCTTGGCGCCCTGCCGTCCGTTCAAAACAACGGCGCCGCAAACAAGGAGGCCGGCAACGACCTTTACCGGTTCCTAGACAGCGTCTCCTCCGGGACAAACCACCCGATCGAGGTACTCCTGGTGCATGGGGCCAATCCTTCGTACAGCCTGCCCGAGAACAAACTCTTCCAGGCGGCCCTGGCTAAGGTCCCGATGCTTGTTTCTTTTTCCTCGTATATGGACGAGACGGCGGCGCAGGCCGATCTGATCCTGCCCGACCACACGGCTTTGGAACGCTACGACGACGTCGCGGGTATCCCGCAGGCAGCGTTCTCATACTATGCCGTAAGCGCGCCCGTTTTGAAGCCGCTTCTCGATACGAAGCACTCGGGAGAGGCGCTCATGGCGCTGGCAGCGGCGGTCGGAGGCACCTGTGGGCGCATCGATGCCCTGGAAGAGCTACGAGGAATATTTGAAGTTCAGGGTCGATGGCCTCGCCCAATCGCAGAAAGGGGCGGTGGCCGAAAAGCCGGATGTCCGGCTTTTAAAGCTTGCCGCCGGCGAGTCGGTCCAGCCGAATTTCTCCAACGGCGCGGACCTCTGGAAAAAACTCAAAGCCGGATACAGCTGGTATGACGCACCAGCTGAAATGCCGGCCTCGAGCAAACTCAAACTCGCCTTTGAGTCGATTGTTCCGAAGGTGTCCAACGATAAATATTATCTGCCGCACTTTGAAGATATGAACCCACCCGGGAACGAAGGGGAGTTGCCGTTGTTGCTGGTTACCTACAAGCCGGCATTTACCGTCGACGGTTATCTGCCGACTCCTCCTTTTATGAGCAAACTGATACCGGACTCAGTTCTCAAGGGTGCGGAAGCGTTCATTGAACTGCATCCGGATACGGCTGCCAAGTATGGGTTTTCGCAAGGAGATCTGGTCACCCTGAAAACGACGCAGGGGCAATCGGCCGTGCTGGTGAATATTTCGGCGGCGGCAGGAGCCGGAGTCGTTTACCTGCCTGTTGGCCTGGGGCATAAGGCCTACGATGACTACGTCCAGGACAAGGGTGTGAATGCAAACAGTTTGATGGAAGTTCAACTGGATCCCGTGAGCGGCATGGGGACTGTCTGGGCGTGCCGCGCTCAACTGAGTCGCGTGTAAGGGGGTAAGCCGTGAGCGAAAAAGAAGATGCGCAAGGCGGTGTCCGTCTTGGGATGGTGATCGACCTGGACAAGTGTACGGGCTGCGGAGCTTGCAGCGTTGCGTGCCAGGCCGAAAACGACATATCATTCAGGCAGGACGAATCGAACAAAGTGCGTTCCATAGCCTGGATGTCAATATTTCAGTTAAACAACGGCGGGAAATACCCCGACTACAAATACGCTTTCCTGCCTCGGCCATGCATGCATTGCGACTCGCCCCACCACTCACCCTGCACTTTCGTTTGTCCTGTCAATGCGACAACGAGGGACGAGAATAACGGGCTCGTCAATATGATCTATCCACGCTGCATAGGATGCAGGTACTGCATGGTCGCCTGTCCGTACCATGCGCGGAGTTTCAACTGGTGGGACCCAAAATGGCCCAATCCGATGGAGGCCA
Organism: uncultured delta proteobacterium; assembly: GCA_963826655.1. Taxonomy (GTDB): domain Bacteria; phylum Desulfobacterota; class Syntrophobacteria; order Syntrophobacterales; family Syntrophobacteraceae; genus SbD1. The sequence goes on along the minus strand of CAWGZP010000185.1, from coordinate 12,584 downwards.
TGTTGAGTCCGGAAGTGAGCACGAGGATGCGCGGCGTGGTCGAGAAATGCTCATTTTGCAGTCAAAGGCTTCTCAAGGCGCGCTCTAAGGCCTACGAAGACGGGACAGATCCCGACAAGGCGACATACACAACCGCCTGCGCTGATGCCTGTCCGGCGAGGGCCATAACTTTTGGTAACCTGAAGGATCCGGACTCCAGCGTGGCCAAGCTGTCTAAGGACCCAAACGCATTCCGGGTCCTCGAAAAGCTCAACACCGAGCCCAAGGTTTACTACATAAGCACTCAGGGTTGGATAAGGAAACTTTCCGATAATGCCTTGCCGGAGAAATCATAGGACGCAGAGTCGGCCCAATTCCGATTCACTTTGCTACGAGGGGTAGAGAATGGATAGAGCATTGATTCCAGAAGGTTTGAAGCGCTGCCCGCTTCCGGTTTTCGGATTCTGGATACTGCTTCTGGTTGGAGTGATCGGCTGGGGCGTTCTGGCCGGAGGCTGGGTGCTTCTGAAGGCCTTGAACCTTACCGGGTTAAACGACTATTTCGGCTTCGGGGCTTATATAACGGCGGACCTGGCTATCATCGCACTTGGCGCCGGGGCTTTCTTTTCGGGCTTTCTCTACTACGGGATGTCACGTTTTTTTCCCGGGCTAAAAGATCTCGGGAAAATTATAAATCTTGCCGTCGTCGTCGGGTTCGTCTGCTACACGGGTGCGCTTGCGGTGCTTCTCCTCGAAATAGGACAGCCGTTGCGGGGCTGGTTCGGCTACTGGCATGCCAATGTGCACTCGATGCTGACCGAAGTTATCTTCTGCATCAGTTGTTATGCGGTTGTCCTGATCATCGAATATGTTCCGATAGTCCTGGAGAACCGCAAACTGAGCGAAACGAAACCTCTCAGGGTGTTCGGACACAGTTTGCACGACGTGATGGCGATTTTCGCACTCACCGGCACCTTCTTGAGCTTTTTCCACCAGGGTTCTCTGGGCGGCGTCGCAGGCGTTCTTTTCGCCAGGCCTTTCGCATTCAGGGCGGGACTTTTCATCTGGCCGTGGACGTTTTTCCTTTTCATTCTCTCCGCAATAGCCGCCGGGCCTGCTTTCACGGCCCTCATATGCAGGGTCATCGAATTGGTGTCAAGAAAGAAACTGGTGGACCGAACCGTTTATGAACTGATCGGTAAGATCGAAGGCGTGCTGCTGGGTGTTTATATAATTTTCAAAATTGCCGACACCGCTTACTGGGCCTTCGTTCAGTCGCCACGGTTCGGCCTCAAGCTGGGTGACTTTTATTGGGGCCCTTACGGGATATGGCTTTTGATCGCCGAGATTGGCCTTTGCGGCGTCCTTCCGGCCCTGATCCTGCTATCGCCCCGGTGCAGAAAGAGCAGTTTCCTGCTTTTCGGCGCCTTTCTGCTCGACATTATCGGGGTGTCGATAAATCGCTTCGTAATGACAATTCAGGCCATCGCTGCTCCGGTGATGCCCTTCGATAAATGGCATGTATACGTTCCGACCCTGTATGAATGGGCGCCCATTTTTGCGATGCTCGCATACTGCACGCTGATAATTTCTTTGTCCTACAGGTATCTGCCCCTGTTCCCGAGGGAAAAGGAGCTGAACCGGGCGTAGTTTTTCGGGCAAACTCGACGACACGATTATGCACGTTAAACCGTCGGTATTGCGAAGAGATGGAGGCCGCCCGGGAGTCCGGAAAGAGGACAATTCAGTTCCAAATTATGGAAAGTTTTTCGTCCGGATTCTAAGCCGGCGCTCCGGACGGCCACCGAGTCACAGTTTTTTTGCCCGCACCTCGAAGACGCGAAGCCCCCTGCAAGGCCTTGTCCTGGGGGCTTCTGTGTTCTTGGGACGTTTACGGTGTGGTGTTTTTGTTTGACTCGCTGCATCAGGCAATGTTAGCCTTCTCTGTTGACGTGGCATGAGCAAGTGCCGTCGAATATTTTAAGGAAATGGCTGTTTGGGGGACCAGATATGGCAAAAAGTTTGTCTCTTCGCGAGTTATTTGAAGATGGAAAATATCCGAAGCTGATCCTGGGCGCGGGGGCTATTTTAATCCTTTTGCTCGAGTTGGTAATTTTTGTCGCAGTCTACAATCAAGCGGGTCTTAAATCCCGGGCCAGCGTTCTCGACTCCAACGGAAGGAAGATATATGAAAGCTCCGGCCCCACTCTGAGCCCGTACGAAAAGATGGAGTTCGAGAACAACTTTGGTCCTCTTCGAGAATACAGCACCCAGGTAGAGTCGCAAATGGCGCCATTTAACTACCGAGCCTGGATTCTGCTGGCTGTCGGAATGCCTATCGGTCTCATCCTGATGCTCTTTTTCATGGCGCAGGTCTGGCTCATTCTTCTGAACGGAAGCCCTAAAGAAATACCTCCCGAGGAAACGAAGCCGAATAAAACCCGTTTAGGCTCGTTTATGAGCCTGTCGAAGAACTTCTCCGTTCTGGGTGTCGGATTCACCATAGTTATGTCCATGCTTATTTTATGGTTGATCCCATCGATCCTGGGCGACATGGCGAAATCCTTCTTTGGCGCCCTAAGGGACTATCCGTGGTTCTTTGTCGGGGTATGCGGATTCGTTGGAGGATTGCTCGTCTGGGTGATTTACCTGCGGTACAGGCTCTCGAAGCAGATGCTGGAGAATCAGGTGGAAATTGAGAAGTACCGAATAAAGGAACAGTTGCTCGAGCAGGGTCCTGTTCAGCACCTGCTGCCCGACCATTCCGAGGCTGATGAGGAGTCTGGGTCCCGATTTCTGCAATCAGGGGAAAATTGAAAAATGTGGTTCAGCGGTTTATTCAAAAGAGAAAAAGAAGAGAAAGCACCCAGAGCGGCCAAGCACGGGGAAGACCGTGAACCCTATATAAACCAGGGACTCTATTACCTCTACATAATCGTAGGGCTCCAACTCCTGTTAGTTTTTGGCATCCTTGGGGCAATCATGTTGATCGGCAAGGTCATCTCTACACCGGGATGGGTCTTTCTGGGCATGTTTATGCTCCTCGCAGGCAGCCTGATCTATATTTACAGAAAGGCCAAGGCGCAGCTCAGAAGATTCAGAGAATCCTTTGACCGGACGGGCAGCAATTACGAGATAAGCATAATGAGTGGAATGCTCACCTTGAGGATAGAACAGAACCCGAACGCTCAGAAGCTTTTAGAAGCCCCGTCCCAGGAGGCGCCCGCCGAACCGGTTATCGATGCCGAAACGATAACACCTGACGCTGATCCGAAGAGAGTTCACCTGTCGTGAACGGTTCCAGGGAGAAGAACTCTTCCGCCGGGTTTTTTTGAACGACTGTATCGTTCAGCCAGTCGGCGTCGTTCGTGTGCGGATGGTCCACATTGAAGTGAAGTCCCCGGCTTTCTTTCCTTTGGATGGCGCTCCAGATGATAAGTTCGGCCACCAGAGCAATCCCCTGAAGTTCAACGACATCGCTGTTCACGGGGATTTTCGGCATGTGCTCCTTCAATTCCATCCTTATCTGAAGGATGTGGTTCAATGCCAGGGAAAGCCGCTTGTCCGTTCTTACGATGCCCACGTAGTTCCACATCAGCCGTCTGATAAAATCCCAGTTGTGCGCTATCATGACCATTTCATTGTTTGCGGGATTTAGAGAGGTCGTTTTCCCCGAGCAATCCGGTACGTCCGGTAGAGCGCGCTCTCGCCAGGACTTGATGTTTTCGGTACACTGCCTTGCTGCCGCGTGGGCGAAAACCATCGCCTCGAGAAGCGAATTGCTGGCGAGCCGGTTTGCTCCGTGCAATCCCGTGCAGGCACATTCGCCGATCGCATAGAGGTTTTGTATCGTCGTCTGCCCGGAAGAGTCTGTGAGAATACCTCCACACATGTAATGGGCGGCAGGAACCACCGGAATCGGGTCGCTGGTGATGTCGATACCCAGGGAAAGGCATCTTTTGTAGATGTTGGGGAAGCGATTCTTTATAAATTCGGCGCCCCGGTGGCTTATATCCAGGAAAACGCAGTCGTCGCCGGTCGACTTCATTTCCGTGTCGATGGCGCGCGCAACGACGTCGCGAAAAGCGAGATCTTTCATCGGATGGTATTTTTCCATGAAAGCTCGCCCCTTGCGGTCTATGAGTCTTCCTCCTTCGCCACGCACCGCTTCGGAGATCAGGAAATTTTTTGCCGTCGGGTGATAGAGACAGGTCGGATGGAACTGAACGAATTCCAGGTTCGCGAGCTTGGCGCCCGCCCGGTAGGCGGTGGCGAGTCCATCGCCGGTGGCCACGTCCGGATTGCTGGTATAGAGATAGACTTTCCCCGCGCCGCCGGTGCAGAGCAACACGGCGTTTGCCACGAAGGTGTGAATCTGTTCCGAGGCCGTATCCAGAACGTAGGCGCCCCTGCATATGTCCTGCTGGTTCAGGTTGAGAGAGCCGACTTTCATGCAATGATGCTGGATCACCAAATCGAGGACCAGGTGGTGTTCGAAAATGACGATATTCGGGTCCGCTTCCGCGGCGGCTATAAGGACCTTCTCAACGGCGGCCCCTGTCATGTCCTGTGCGTGAAGAATCCGGTTGCGGCTGTGCCCCCCTTCCCGCCCAAGATCGAAAGACTGCGGGTCGGGTCCGCGGTTGAAGGCGACCCCCAGGTCGAGAAGGTCCCTGATCCGTTCCGGGCCGGTTTTTACGACCAGATCGACGATGTCGGGATGGCTCAGACCGACACCCGAATTCAGCGTGTCCTGGACGTGAAGATCGAAAGAGTCGTCCTGCCCGAAAACGGACGCTATCCCGCCCTGGGCGTAATTCGTGCTGGTTTCAAGTTTGTCTTTTTTTGTTACGATTGCAACCGATCCACTCCGGGCTGCTTTCAGGGCGAAGGTGAGACCGGCGATTCCGCTGCCTATGACGAGATAATCGAATTGATTTTTCATTCCGGATTCCCCATATTGAGATCGGACGCCGAATAGCCAAAAGTGGAATATCTGATATCTCGCATCTCATCCGGAAACAGCGGATAAGATGTCTTAATGTTAAATCTTAACGTAATCTTAACATTCATATTATTAGTACGGAAATTGATCTGGGGCAAGTAAAGTTTGAGGGCCTATCCCTCGATCACTTTGACGCTCCCCTGGAATCGGAAAGAGATGGAACCCTATGCAAGGACTGCTTAATCGATGAAAAAAGAAACGGATAACGGGGCTTCGGAACAATTCCCCACCAAGGCCGCCAGCCTCAAGGTCATAGCGCTCGATTGTGATGGGGTCCTCTTCGATTCACGAGAGGCCAATATTAATTTTTACAGCCACATCATGAAAGCGATCGGCCGGCCCCCCCTGCGCGCGGACCAGCATGAATACATACACATGTACCCCGTTCGGCAGTCTCTTATTTATCTGACCGGGGGGGAGGGGGAGGATTTTGCGCGCGCTTTCAAGTATTTTGAGACCGTAGATCTCGGCGCCTTCAACGGCCACCTTAGCCTTGAACCTGGACTGGTCTCCTTTCTAAAGCAGGCCAGTAAGCGTTTTCAGACTGCCCTTGCGACAAACCGCACCGTTTCCGGGCTCGAATTTCTGAGCAAGTTAAACCTGAGCGAGTTTTTCGACCTTGTGGTATGCGCCTCAGACGTCAGCAACCCCAAACCCCATCCGGATATAATGGAAAAAATATTGGGCGCCTTCGAGGTCCTGCCCGAAGATGTACTCTATATCGGGGATTCCAGGGTGGACGAAGAGTTCGCGCTTGCCACCGGGGTCCATTTTGTGAGCTACAAAAATCCCTCCCTGAGGGCGGAGCTGCATATTTCTCATTTTCGGGAACTCAATTGCCTGTTCCCGGAATCCGGCCAATGAAATCGAGCGGTTTTGCCGCCGGGAACGCGATGAACCCTTGCCCGAAACCGCCGGATATGCACCGTGCGGATTCGGCGGCCGGTCTCATATTGCTGGGGACAGTTCACTGCGACCCGAGAGGGTTTTCCAGGACCCGCGCATTCCTGGAGAGTTACGGCCCGGATCTTTTGCTGGTCGAAATCAGCCCGTTTGCTCTGAAGTTCAGGAAAGAGCACGCATCAGAGCTGCGAAAGACATTTCTCGAAAGCCTTCGGACGGTGTGCCAAAAGCTGAAAATCGAGCCGCGCAAGGCCCTCAAACACGTGCAGATCGCCTCGATTCTTCGCCAGATCGGAATTCCCTTCGAGTACCGGGCATCGGCCGCATACGCAAAGAGAGCGGGCATAGAACTTATCGCGATAGACTACAGCGAGTTCAGCCGCGAATGGATCGCTACCTGGCCGGAGATGATTTCAGCCGAAAATATCGAGGTGCTGCTCGGGCTGGAAAGTGAAGCGCCGCCGGTTTCCTCCCTGTATGCCCGGGCCGCCCGAAGGATAGGCCGCAGTTGCCCCGAAAACCTGCCTCCTCCAGGCGATGCACGCGGTTGGCAGGAGCGGGAAAAACACATGGCCTCCCAAATCGTTTCAGTTTTGGAGCAGTTCAATCCCAAACGACCGGTCTATATCGGCGGCTGGTGGCACCTTTCATGCGGGGAAAGCGTCAGAACGCTTCGCGAACTTCTTGGAATCGGCGCCGCTTCGTGTTGGTTACTAGGGGGACTGGGCGGATGGGCGGAGGCGAGGATGAGGTGATGGGGAGAAGGGGGGACGGGGTACACAACACTTGCCTGTTCGGATAATATACGGTAAATTACAGTATACGGCATCTTACCGTATGCTGAGGAGATTATCATGTCTGCTGTTGCTCGATTTGATTTGAAGATGGATGCAGAAGAAAAGGATATTGTTTCTCGCGCTGCTGCCTTAATGGGCACCACGATGGCCGCGTTTGTGCGCATGGCGGCTAAAGAGAAAGCGCGCGAACTGTTGGATCGGGAATCTCGCATCACGATGACAGCACAGGATTTCCATGCATTCACGACGGCACTCAATGGGGCATTCATGCCCAATGCAGCTCTGCAAAATGCGATGAACGCCGCGCGTGAAGTAAAGCGTGCTTGAAGAGCAATCCCTCGAACCAACCCGCCATGACCGTCAGGCTTTCACCTCTGGTGTCGGCGAGCTTGACGAGTACCTTTGGCGCTTTGCGGTTCAGCAGAGCAAGAAAGGCATTACAGTTGTGCGGGTATTGGTCGACACCGACACCCCCGGCACCATACTGGGCTACTACACTTTGAGCGCCGCTCAAATCGATGCCATCCAGCTAGATGAGCGTACACAGCGAAAACTACCGCGCTATCCGGTGCCTTGCTTTCGTATGGGACGTTTGGCTGTGCATTCGGCTCATCAGGGTCACGGACTAGGACGGCTCCTGATTGGTTGCGCGGTTGAACGGTGTCTGGAGGCTCGGAAGCATGTGGCTGCGTATGCGCTTGTGGTCGATGCGAAGGGAGAGAAGGCCAAGGCGTTCTACGAGCACTACGGATTTACGCCATGTCATGATAACCCTATGACCCTATATCTACCGCTTGGTGTATGAGTCAAGTAGCGCTTTGCGGGCGGCACGGATAGACGCCATTCGCGTGATCCAACCTCTGTAGTCTCATGGGAAAGCCTGCATGCGTGGTGATCGTAGCAAGCGACGGACCCTCCTTTCCGGCATTCCGGCGCAAGGGCCTTACGGAGCAGATCTATTGCCTGTTGGGGATTGGCTACTTCAAGGCCAAACAGGCGTTCTTCCGAAAGACAAACCGGGCACTTGACACAACTACGGATCAAGGCTGAGGCGGAGGCTGATCCGGACGCGCGGCGAATGACTACCGAAGAATGACGAACAACGCCGCGTGTGCCACGCACGAAAACTTTGCGCCGTATACTCGGCCTCACACATGGCCACCCCCGTGATCGGGTACCTCATCCCGGTGTCAGGAACCCACGTTCACAATTTTTCCGATCCAGTTTGGTTCATCGGTCGCTGCACGAAGCAGGCAGTCGGCGCAATCGTCAAAGGAAAAGGGGATGAGTGGCGCGACTCGTGCTGACGGACCTGCCGTATAGCGCCCCTTCGCCGGCTTATCCATCAATACGACCGGGCGAACGATGACCCACTCCATGTCTATTTTCTGCATCATCCGCTCGGCGGCCGCCTTGTCAGCAATTGCAGCAGTGAATATCCGGCCCGATACGCGGACGACAAAGCGGTTGGGACAGGAAAGCTCGCGTCCATCGCTCAAGCCGATACCACTTTGCATTATGAATCGTCGAACATTCGCACGTTTGCATTCCGTGAGAATGCCGGCGACACCGACTGACATGAGCGTTCCTGGCGAGAGGTTCTTTTCCGGTCCGATGCAGCTAATGACGGCCTCCACGCCGTCAAGAGCACCTGTCAGGCCCCTTGGGGAAAGGACATCTCCTCGGACGAGGGACAGCCGGTCGGCATGATGACAGTCGCTCCGGATGGCGAGCAACGGCCGTAACGAAGTGTCCTTGTGCAAGCGCATGCTTTACCACTCTGCGTCCCGTCGCACCCGTCGCTCCAACAACCGCTATCTTCATATCTCGGCCCCTATCTTCCATCTCGACCCCGTTGGCACCCATCACGACGATTCGGATCGCGAGCGCCATCCGTCGCTTGTAGTCAGACAGGTTTCCGGTCGCCGACTTGACGCCAGCCGAAGTGTCGAGAAGATGCATCGCCAGTTCCTGCGCGCCGATTCCATGCCGCTCCCATCGAGCGGCTGTGCCGGCCTGCGTCAGGGTATCGGCAATGACTGAAAGCACATCCGCCTCGAAGCGGGAAACGATGCTTTCCTCCTGAGATCGCGCGACGGCCAGCAACTCCGCAATGTTGATCTGGGACGAAACGGCGAGCAAATCTCCGCAAAGAACCTCGAATACGCCCATCAGTGTTTGCTCCACAGTGCCGTTCTGATTGCCGGCAAGACGTCTGATCGAAACCAACATCTGCTCTGAACATCTGCTCTGTCAGATATTCCAAGGCCGCACGAAATAACCGCTCCTTGTTGCGGAACTGGAGATAGAGCGTCTGCCGAGATACTTCGGCTGCGGCCGCGACGTCCTCCATCGAGGTCTTCCGGTATCCGAACTGGAAGAAAACCTTCACGGCCGCCGCCAAAATCGCAGCCTGTCGTGGCGGCCACGCAAACGGGGTCGGGCCGGCCCGAACCCGTTTGATTCTCATGGCGCAATTGGTGGGGGTGCGTTGGAAGCTCCAGCCCTGCCAGAACGCCATATTTGCGGATTGCAAGCCATGCCGTGCGCCAGTTAAGGGGCCTGCGGTGCTGGCTTACAAAAAACGCCCTGCAGGACGCTTTTAACGTGGTGCGGTCGGCCAGCCATGCCTTGATAACGCGTAGCTCGTCGGATCGTAGCAGGTGAGTGGTGGACAGTCCCTTTTTACGCCGCGCGACGTGAAGCACCGGCTTTCGGTGTCCACGTGGTCAACCTCAAGCCTCGGACACGCGCAAACCGTGCCGGAGCATCCTCAGAAGCAAGCAACGGTCGCGGGCTTCAAAGCGGCTGCCCTTGGCGGCAGCCATGAGCTTTTCAACCTCGCGGGTGGTGAGGTGTTTCCGGTCGTTTGTCATTTTGTCCAGTTTTCGGGGTTTTTGACAGGGCGCAAACCCGCGCCAATCCTTAACCGTATTTTTGCAATATGGACAATAGACGCTCAATTGTGTGCCGGGTCATAGCTGATTTGCGACAGCAATTCGCGGACTCCTCTTCGCTACGGCCTGATCTCGATAGGAGTGCCATCTGGTACCGCTCGCCAAATTTCATCGATCTCCCAGTTTGTCACGGCAATGCAACCAGCTGTCCAGTCGACCAGACGATGTAGCTTGCCGATCCAACCCAAACCATTTCGGAGACCATGAATCATAATGGCTCCTCCTGGGCCTATACCTTTGTTTTGGGCGGCCTGAATATCGCGTTCATTCGGATAAGAGACGTGCAAAGCCCGATGAAAAAAACTGTCAGATTTTCGTGAATCAATCCGGTATAAACCCTCCGGAGTTTTTCCATCTCCTTCACGCTCCTTATGCCCGGTAGACTTGGGTCCCAAAGCTATATAGTAAACCTTTAATGGATTGCCTCGTTGCAGCAACACCAAGTGATGTTTGGACTTGTCGATTCGGACATAATCGGCTCGTGCGTCAATCGGGAGAGAGTTGAACTGCAAGTTTGCCCATATGAGAATGGCAATCAACGTTCCAGCGAGGAGTGCGAGTATCTTCATTTGTAACTTCAGTCCTAATTACTGCCACGTTGCAGCAAACGCGACACAGTAGACGGATGAACGTTGAAAAGTCTGGCGACATCCGCCGCCGTCTTCTGTCCGGAACTTACCAATTGGACGATCTCCTGCTGTTGGTACGTCTTGAGTTTTGGGCGGCGACCGCCAACGCGACCTCGCTTACGCGCCTCATTGAGGCCATTGCGTGTGCGCTCGCGCAGCATTGCGCGCTCAAACTCCGCAAAGGTTCTCACGATTTGCATCATCATGCGGCCGCCGGGCGAGGTGGTGTCAATCACTTCGGCCAGACTGCGAAAACCGGCCCCGGCCAGGGCGATTTTCTCCATCAGGGTCAGCACGTCTTTGAGAGAGCGTGACAGGCGGTCGAGCTTCCAGACCACCACCACATCACCCTTGCGCAGTTGCCCTAACAGGCGATGCAACTCAGGCCTGTCCCACCTTCCCCCCGAAACCTTTTCCTGAAAAATCCGTTCGCATCCGGCGTTTTTCAGTGCGGCAATTTGTTGAGCTGCGTCTTGATCCGGGGTCGAAACGCGCGCGCAACCGATATGCATTCATTGCCCTTCGTTGCGCAAATCTATTGCTAATGCATATCGTTTTGCAAAATATTTTTGCAACGCGCAAAGCCTTAATTTTCGGTCGTCCCATAATCGTTGCGCAAACGCGACCGGCGGCAGCCTCCACAACTCGGAGGAATCCTTCATGACTGATTCCGCCTCTTTCTCATCGTCACCGCAAGACCTTCGCGTCCAGGCTGAACCGGCCTTGTTTCAGGGCGATCCCGCCGCGCAAGTATCCGCGCGTTATGGGATCGGCGCGAAGCGCCTTGTATAAGTTTCGACGCCGGGCGCTTGCGGCCGTCCGCGACGTCTTGAGCGATCGACCGCGCGGCCCGAAACGGCCGCACAACCATGTGAGCGACGATTTGGAACAGAAAACGGTTTCACTTTGTCAGCGCCATCCCACCTTTAGTTCCTATCGGATTGCAAAGCGTCTCGGCCGCGAAGCCCCAAGCCCCCGCACGATCCAACGAATCAGGAACGCCACCACCTGGCTCGACTCACCAAACGCGCGCGACCCGCTTGATCTCGCGCGAAGACTTACCCTCTGCGCCGATAGGGAGGCTCGGTCACTCATGAACGAGAAATTCTATCTTGGCCCGGATCGTTGGCTGGGGTTTGTGGAACAGTAAGGGAATCCGTATAAGCCAATCCACGTTCAAATCCCGCAAGAAAAAATGGCGCGGCCTAGTCGATCTGTTTCCCGATCAGTCGTCTTCCGGCATGGCGGTTTTATGAACGCCGCCATCCCCACAGCCTTTGGCCTGGGGATTTCCAGGAGAAAGTCACGCTTTCCGATACCGTACAAACTGCTCATCACTTGGCGCTCATGGACGACTATTCGCGCGGTTATGTGTTCTGCGATCTTTTTCTGAACCCGGACATCCGCACCACGATCCGCGCGATCAATGCCGCCATACGTCAGTGGCAAGTCATTCGAAAGGCTATCATCTTTGACAACGGCTCAGGCTTCAAGGGAAATCTTCTTTCCGCGATCTGCGAGCAAGCGGGCGTTCGACTGATTCACACCGCTGTGTACCATCCCCAAACCAACGGGAAGCTCGAACGGGGGGGGGGGACGACATGCGCGACTATTACAAGCAGCGCACCCCGCTGATTTTCGTGCCCCTGCGGCGCGATCTTCCCGCCTACGTCCACTACCGGAACTACGTTCGCGGGCATCGCGCCCCGGGCGGCAAGCCCTCAATCACCAGGCTCAACGAAGAGCATTCCCGCGCCGCGTCTTCCGATGTGCCCGATCAGCTCGAAAGCTATGCCTGTCTCGAAAAGTTCCTCGCGAGGTGAAAATCCCCCCTGCCCCCCTTTACAAAAGGGGGGGGATTGCCACGTCTTTTCAAGGTTTCCAGGTGTCCCAAAGGGACATGAAGAGCTGTTACGAAAAGATTTGACGGGTTGCGCTCCGCTCCACCCATCCTACGGATCTACGGATCTTTTCATGGTTTCGGGGTGTCCGAAAGGGCACGAAAAGCTGCTATGAAACAGGACGCCGCACCCTGTCGGCCGCAGGCTGCTTCCGGATGTTCAACCGCGAAGCCCACATGGACGTGGCGCCTGCCAGCAGGGAGGTCATTTTCTTCGAAAGTTCAGACGGTCCGGAAACGACGGTGGACGGCGACCGCAGCGCTCTCCTGCGGGATTATCGCACCTATACACATATGTCGTGGGTCGATCAAAAGAGGACGCTGCCTTCCGTTCTGAACTTCGAGCCTTGCACTCCAGCCGGGAGTCCGCGAATTGCTGTCGCAAATTGACTATGGCCGCACACACAGGACGGT
>CAWGZP010000184.1:0-7527 GCA_963826655.1 uncultured delta proteobacterium | reverse complement strand
TCCCAATCCCTTGTGGACCACGTCGAAGAAGGCTGGGACATATTTTCAAGGGAGTGGGCCAGTATTTGCGCATTGTGGCGCCTCAGCAAAGAATGGGAGCGGAATGGTACCGCGGGACAGCCGACTGCGTTCGCCAGAACCTCTATTTGATCGAGCGCGAAAAGCCCCGGTACGTGTTGATCCTTTCAGGGGACCACGTCTATAAAATGGATTATTCCATGTTCCGGGATTATCACGAAAAAGTCGGGGCCGACGTCTCGGTGGGGCTCTTGGAAGTCGACCGCGCACAAGGCTCCGAGTTCGGGATCGCTGAAGTTGACGGCGACTTCAGAATCCGCTCGTGGGCTGAAAAACCGGGCGACCCAAGGCCTATACCGGACGACCCGGAGCGTTGCCTGGCCTCGATGGGGATCTACCTGTTCAGGACCGACCTGCTACTGGACCTGCTCCACAAGACGGATTATGACGATTTCGGCTCCCAGATAATCCCCGGGTCATAGACGATCTAAAAATCTATGCCTACCCCTACAGACGCATGAACCGCATTAAAGACTATGTCCACAGTACCGACCCCGATGGCGTGAGGAGGCCCCACATGGTTGAAGCGACCCGCGACTCGCAGTACTGGAGGGATGTGGGTACGCTTGACGCTTACTGGAATGCGAACATGGACTTGACCGGCATAGATCCCTTCTTCAACCTCTACGGTTCCCTTTGGCCGGTAAGAACCCGTCAGTTGCAGTACCCGCCGGCCAAGTTCGTTTTCAACCAGCCGGACCTCACGGAACCGAGGGTCGGCACAGCGGTTGATTCGCTGGTTTCCAACGGTTGCATAATAAGCGGAGGTATAGTGAGAAGTTCAGTCCTCTCCTGCAACGTGATGGTCCGAAGCTGGGCAAGAGTGGACGAGTCCGTAATCATGGACAACGTGGAGATAGGCCGCCACTGCAAAATCAAAAAGGCGATCATAGACAAGCACAACGTCATCCCGCCCAACACTGAAATCGGGATAAACCCAATGGCGGACAGTGAAAAATTTACCGTTACCCCCCGGGGAATAGTCGTTGTGCCAAAGGGATACTTCAGGCCGCAATGATTCCGCACCTTTCGGGCCGGAGGATTTTTCGCCACGCTGGAAAAGACATCTCAAAAGAGTAGCGCAAGTTGCATTCCATTCGGAAGATCATTATCTGAGTAATCGCCTCTCGTAAGGTTGAATATGCTGATCTAAAAACCCGCTCCAGTGCTGCCAGGAGATGCCATGAACTCAAAAGAGATCGACGGACCCATAAAGATCCTCGGAATTGCAGGAAGCCTCAGGCGCGCGTCGTACAACCTCGCGCTCCTGCGCATCGCCCAATCCTTAACCCCCCCGGACGCAAATCTCGAAATCTTCGAGATCGACGGCATCCAGGGATTCAACGAGGACCTCGAGTCGAACCCACCCCCCAAAGTCACGGAACTCAAAGCAAGGGTGCGTGGTGCGGACGCCATACTTTTCGCGACCCCTGAATATAACTACTCGATTCCTGGCGTTTTGAAAAACGCGATCGATTGGGCCTCCAGGCCTTACGGCGACAGCGCCTGGGACGGAAAGCCGGTTGCCATAATGGGTGCTTCCGTCGGGGTCACAGGGACTGCGCGCGCGCAATACCATCTCCGGCAATCGTTTGTCTTCTTGAACATGTATCCCTTGAATCAGCCGGAGGTAATAGTCGCAAACGCCTCATCAAAATTTGACGAACATGGAAATTACCTGGATGACAAGGGAAAAGAGCAAATCAAACAGCTTCTGACAGGACTTGTTAACTGGACCAGGTTGCTCATGCCCGGAGCAAAGTCGAGTTGAAGAGAGGGGATTGTACCTGCCCGGTCCTGAAGAAGTTCGGACTGTAAGAGTAGAACCATTGCGGATTGAACAGAGGAAAAGGGCAATCCCGAAATTCGAGACTGCCCTCCGAAATCAAAAAAGGGGCAAGAAAAGAAACTCGCCCCTTCGAATGGTCACCGAATAGATAAGACACCCTATGCATCCTACCTGGTTTGAAGATATCCACCGTTCGCCGGTAGTCAAGTGTCAAAGCCGGGCGCCGTGATCCGTAAGCCGTTTTTTTAATGGACAAATCTCTTTTGCGCCGCCATGGAAGGCGGAGCTGCCTTTGTCTTCAAAAGATTGCGCCTCCCGGGTCGAGGCCCGCAGGACCGTCGCGCAGAGCGGACCATTGCAGCGGCAGGGGCATGGAGCCGGCTTGGGCCAGATCCTCTTCCACGAAACGCACCGCGGCCTCGAGGAGCGTTGAGCGCGGATAATCATTTTTGTCTATGACCGCGGCAAGCAAGGGCGAAGTTGGCCTGTTGAGGGACATAGCCACCGCGAAATGGTCCGCATTCGGATAGCCCAGCAGGACCGACCCGGGGATGATCGCATCGGAGCATATGACCATACCGTCGTTGGCCGGCTCCGTCCCGGCGAGAATATCGTAGAACGGGCGCAAAACCCTGGATGTATTCTTCCTGGTGGTAAAGGCGGCAAGCGAATAATAGCGAACAGCTCCCGGCAACCGGTGCGTGGCCAGCCAGGAAATCCGCACGTTGCGGCGCAAGCTGTCTACGGCTTCCAGGCCTTCTCCCGGCGGGCAGGATGAAAGGGGTAACTCCTGGACGAGTTTGACAAGGAACTCCGGCAGCGCGTCGGCTAGGGGAGAACCGTTTACAGCTCCTGAAAAACTTATGACGGCCGCGGTCCGCTCGGCGAGGCGGGGGTATTTCACGAGGGCTTCGAGGGTATCCACAGTGCCCTTTGAGTGGGTGACGAATATTAGCCTTTCCCCTGCGGGCAGTCCCATGGCCACATCGTTTATGAGATCCGCGTTGGGGGCGCTTCCCTTCCGGCCTCTCGTTTGGATGTAGTCCGTCTTATAACCGATCTTTTCCAACTGCGCGCGGGCGTCACCGAAGGCTGTAGTCTTGTCTGCCACGCACTCAGCCAAAAAGCCGGGGACGATGACCAGCCGGAAAGCGTCCCCGGATGGCCCGGTGGGCGCTGGTTTGCCCGTGGGCGCCGGTTCGCCGGGCAGTTTCCAGAGCAGAGCGGTATCGTTCCATATCCGTCCTGCCTGCTCCGGGCTCCGGCCGGAGAGAATTTCCTTAAAGATTTCACGGAAGCGCCCGCGGCCGTCGATGATTCCACCTTGTGCAATCGGGAGCAGAACGGAAGGCGCCATGTTCGCCGGCATTGGAGAAACGGGCCGGCCGGCGCAGCCGGCGAGCGTGCTTGCCGCAAGCAGGGCAATTAATGCGGAAAAGTATGAAAATCGAACCGAATCCATCAACCCTCCTTTGAGCAGAGACGCCAGCCAAGACTCCGGGACTTCAACCACTTCTACCCGCCCTTTCACATTCTGTCCACCGAGGAATTAGTACTGAAACCGCAGGTGTCTCATCAGCTATTTCCGGCAAAATGAGTTTTATAAAATCGCCATCGCTGCCGAATATAAAAATACAATACGTTTCAGCTCCGGGCAAAACGAGTTAGAGGTTGAAAACCTTTTCCCGATGCCCTCGCAGGCTGATTTTACGGCTAACGGCACTAGGAACTCAAAGAAAAGGGAATCATGGCGAAACATCTCGAAACAGAAAGCAATTGGTCGGAGGGTGCGGGAATGGCGACGGCTGGCGGGCACGAAAAGGACGGCTGTGATATTCATCGGGAATGGGGGCAGGTTTCACACATGAAACGCACGCGGCTTTCATTTTCGCAAAAGATCATCGCGCTGGTCCAGTTGGCCGTCATTGTTGTCGGCGGCGCCACTTTCGGCGTCGCCTACTACCTCTTTTCCAACGCATTCGACGAGCAGGCCCAGCGGGGAATAGACCTCGCCATGACAGCAGTCCAGGGCTCCCTGAACGACATTACCGGCAAGCTGAAGGCACATGCTCTCTCTTTCGCTTCACGACCTGATCTGGCGGAAGCCGTCGAGAAAAGCGATACGCAGCTTTTGCAGCGGATCGCCAGGCAGTTGATGACAGACAACGGGCTGGAAGTCCTCACCATTGCCGACAGAGAAGGGAAGGTCATTGCCCGTGGACATTCCGAACGAACGGGGGATAACGTCGCGAACCAGATCAATGTGCAAAAGGCCCTGGCCGGGGAAGTCTCGGTGGGCTTCGAAGAGGGAACCGCTGTAAAATTCTCCCTCAGGGCGGGAGCACCCATCAAAATCGACGGCCGCGTCGTAGGCACCATCACTCCGGGCATAGATCTGGCCACGACAACTACCTTCGTCGACGCAATGAAAAATCGCTTCAATGTGGAATGCACCATTTTCCACAACGATGAGCGGATCTCAACGACGTTGACAAAGGACGGCAAGCGCATTGCCGGCACCAGGATGGAAAACCCGGAAGTCATCGACACGGTGCTTCGGAAAGGGCAGAAATTCCTCAGCAGGAATGTTATCGAGGGCAAAGCTTTCAATACAGTCTATTCGCCGATTATGGGCGCCGACAACAAGATCAACGGAATGATCTTCATAGGAAGCGACCGCACGATCATGGAAAAAGCGTCCCGAAACGTTATTTCCACAGTCCTGATCTCGCTCTTCCTGATTGGATTTGTTATGGCCGTCGTCAGCTACCTTATCTCCCGCTCCCTTGTCAGGCCGATACTCAACGCATTGACTTCCCTCGACCGAAGCTCAAACGAGGCGTACTCGAACGCAAACCAGGTATCACATTCCAGCCGGCAACTCGCCGAAGGAGCTTCCGAACAGGCCGCATCCGTAGAGGAGACATCGTCGTCTCTGGAGGAAATGTCGTCGATGACCAGGCAGAATGCCGATAACGCCAGTCAAGCCAACGAACTTATAAATGGGGCGAAAGAGACGGTCTCACGGGCTGGCCAGTCGATGGAGGAACTGACCGGATCGATGGGCGAAATATCGAAGGCAAGCGAGGAAACTTCCAAAATCATTAAGACGATCGATGAAATAGCTTTTCAGACAAACCTGCTTGCCCTGAACGCCGCCGTCGAAGCAGCCAGGGCTGGAGAAGCGGGGGCGGGTTTTGCCGTAGTCGCCGATGAAGTAAGGAATCTGGCCATGAGAGCGGCCCAGGCTGCAAAGAACACCGCCGATCTCATCGAGGGCACTGTCAAGAAAGTCAAAGACGGATCGGAAGTGGTAGAGCGGACTGCGCGAGAGTTTGGCGAAGTTGCCCTACGAGTTGACCGATCCAGTGAATTAGTCGGTGAAATCTCTGCTGCATCTCAGGAACAGGCTCAGGGAATAGAACAGGTTAACCAGGCGGTAAACGAAGTAGACAAAGTAATACAACGAAATGCCGCCAACGCGGAACAACTGGCTTCGGCATCCAGTGAGATGGATGCGAACTCATTTCGAATGAGGGACTTCGTGGCCCGGTTGAGAGCCCTGGTGGACGGATCGAAGGTAAATGGCGCGGCAAACCAGGAATCGAACGCAACAATGCAGGCCAATAAGACCGGCGCCCGTTCACCCAGGATCTTTTCGAACCATGAAAATACACCGGCGAGCAACTCTGAGGCTAAACGCTCCGCCAGGAGCAAAGAGACGACGCCGGCGCAGGTGATCCCGTTCAATGACGCGGATTTCTAAGGGAGAATTCAGGAATTCAGGAATTGGGGAGTCACATACCTCCGGCCAAGCCGGAGGCCTGGAACACCAGTGGCCGCACAAAGCGCCTGGAGCGTTCGCATGCTCCATATTTATCCACGTGGATAGTATGTCACCCCGGCGGGTTTTTAAGCCGGGGTCCAGCGTCCTTAAATCAAGATATTCAAGGACACTGGGTTCCGGCCAAAAGCATGCCGGAATGACGACATCGGAGCCAGACCTTTCGTGAAGCTTTAAGCTGCCCTTGAGGTAAACCTTAATCCTCACCAAAACATCGGCAAATACCATAGATATCGGCGCCGGGCTCTGGGTCATGGACGCCTCGGTCAATGACCCCCTTAATACCATCCGGATGCCGGACTACGTGCTGGACGCGGTCCGCAGCATGGACGGTGTAAAATATGCGGCGCCACCATATTCAAGCATAAATAGCCGAGGCCGCCTACCGGGCGCAAATCGAAGCCACCGGGCACATCATTGCCATCCAGAAAGAACAGCCCGGCATCACCCGACACCAGGCCGAAGCCGGGACGGTCCCCTACTCGAATGTCCTGGCAATCCGGGCACAGCTCGCCGCCACCGAGGCGACCCTGCCGCCGCTCCAAAAAGGCCTCAGCCAGGCCCGGCACCTGCTGACGGCCCTGGTGGGAGCCGCAAAACGCCTGTGCCGAGAAACAGTAGAGGGAAGCAGGGAGCGCGAAACAAGAAGTTACAATATCCTAAGGTCCTGGCGCAGATTCGCCAGGACCTGCGGCCCACGATATCTGCGCGCCGGGAGAAATGTGCGGGATGAAGACGATTCACAGTTGGGGTACCACCAGGCGATGGGTGAAGCGGTTTGACACTGATCGCAATTCGGAGAATCACGGTCCCCTACATCCAAAAATCCGATGAGGCCAATTTTTATTTCCCCCTTTTCTAAAGGGGGATCGAGGGGGATTTCAAGGCATCAGATGCTATCGGAAAATCACAGTCCCCTTACCTCCCTTTAGGAAAGGGAAGGAAGACGAAAAATATTGCGTTTGGAACACAGTCTCGGTCCACTTCACCCATAAGCCCAAAAACTTGACGCGCCGCTAAGGTGCAACCAAACTCGCCTTCCGGGCGCTCCTCCCGTTTTTTGCACCCCAATTTTCAGTGAGCAAAATGAGTAAAAACAGCGGGCAAAACTGGACAGTTTGTTGTAAATTGTCCAGTTTTACGAACCATTTCGAACAACTCGGAGATAACACATTGAATAGTGAACATCTTGGAGATGCTCTTGACCACTGGAAAGGCTCATTACTTTCTTTACTTGTTGATAAACGCTTAATTCGACAGGTTCTAGTGGAGCCAATGATAACCGATCCTCAAAAATGGCCATCTGAAGACATTGAAACTTACAAACGGCTACTAAAACTTGAGATAATTTTTCACGACAGCTCAACGTTTCCTTCTGGAAAAAGAAAAGATTATTTCAATGCAGTACCTAAAGACGGCGACATTTTCCTTGACCCAGACATTGGCATTGCTAGAGGTAACCCAGAAAAAGGACATATCACAGTACCTGATATCATAAACATGCTCAGTGAAGATCGTGTCGTTATGGTTTATCAGCACTCAGGGCAGCGGGCGCCAAAGCAGAAAGACCTAACAGCTTCAAGTTCTCACCAATGGCTTGTTGCAAGTAGAAACAAAATCACGGCGGACGGTACATCAAATGTACATTGTACCGTCTATGAATGTAAACAGGTCGCCATGTTCTTCGTATCTCACAAGAAGAGCAGAATTGATGAAATCCAGACTGGCCTTCAGGAATACTTGAAAGGTAAAGCCAAGTGGAGGGTCTGGCAATAATGGGTCGATGTTGGAGCACCACTAAACTGGACAATTGAGC
>CAWGZP010000183.1:0-23957 GCA_963826655.1 uncultured delta proteobacterium | reverse complement strand
GCCGAAGGCCAGGCTTGAAGCGTTCAGCAGGGTGATCGTCACCGGCCCCGCGCCCGGGGCCTTGCGCCAGGAAAACCGGCTGGCCTGCCCAAACCGCGACAACCAGAAACCAGCCGATCCAAAGCAGCTTCTCCTTAAAAGTCCGAGGCTTGAGATTCGGAGATCGGCCGATTCGCTTGCGAACCCGCCAGGCCTGGACGGAAACCCCCGTCCAGTAAAACAAGGCGGAGGCCAAAACAACGGCCTGACGCAGACTCGAATCGCAAAGGGCCTCAAGCGGCATGGCGCATCGCGCGTCTGGCCCGGATCAGCCGTTGCAGTTCGAGCACCCAATGTTTCTTGATGCTGAACCAGACGTCCTCGGCCCAGGCCAGGTGCAAGGTTTCCGGGTTCATCGTATCTTCGTTCTCTTCTATGACGATGTCAGCTTCCGGTGGCGGACGGTAACTGTTGATACGGTCCATGATCGCCTGGCTTTTCAACAGGTGCTCCGTGTCGGGAACCTTGCCGTGGGCCCAGCCCGCGGGCAACTCCACGTTGCGCACATGCGCCGTGCCCGAGGCTTTAAAAATATTGGCCGAACCGTAGCCGAGAAAGTCGCCGCCAAGCAGGTCGCGGCCTTTGTAGAAGCCGGTGAACTCTTCAACGGTATCGGGGACCGTTCTGAGCCTGAAATTCATGTCCCATTGGTTCGGCAAAAGTCGAGTTACCCCCCCTGCGCTGCTCGAGGCAACATAGGGAAGAGTCAGGCCCGCGACCGGCCGTTTCACGCCGGTGAGCGGATCGGTAATCTCGTAGCGGCCTTCGCCCTTCCACGTCAGGGGGCTCCAGACCTCCACACGTTCCGAATAGGCTAACTTGTCCAGAACTTTGACGTCTTGCATGCCGCCCTGGCTGTGGCCAACGATCATGGGCCGCAATCCTTCTTTTTCATAGTACCACGCAATCATACCGGTGATGAGGTCTGCGCTTTCGTAGCAGCTAAATGACCATGTGCCGTCGCACGGATTGCGGATACTTGTTTCGGGATAACCCATACCTACCAGGAAATGAGCGAACGAAGTCAGGCGCTCGATCTGGGGATGAATGCCCCCATGAATAATGATAATCCGCGGTGCAGGCGCCTTTGACAATGTTTCCCGTATGTCTTCCTCCCTCACTTGCTCGGGATCCATGCCCAGGATCTTGTCTTCGATTTCAGGGGATAATGCGTATGACTTGAGCCCGAAGTTATTCTCAATCCGGCCGGCCCTTGCCGCGTCGAGGCCCTGGCGAGAGTAAGTGGCGCAGCCGGGCAATATCAAAACAGTTCCAAGGAGAAGGATCGATAAGGCTTTATGTATCATTGGCGGGCAATCCCATCGATTGTGTCAAGAAAGCGGGTTTTGATTTTTTCGATCTGCCGCGGTGAAAAAAAAGAGGACCGGAAGGTCAAGCTGATATTGACTGCCTCACGGACCGTGGTGAACGACAAAACAAACGGGATCGTCGGGCCGGGGGAAACGGCTCGCAAATAATCTATCGGTTTTTCACCCGGTTGTGGCTTCCAAAGGCAATCCAGGTTAATGTTCGCTATGCCGCCCCACAGCGGATAATATTTCTGATAGAATTTCTTTTTTCCTTCCCTGGGAAACAAGGAAAACATGAAGCGTCCAAAAGCCAACTCCAGCGGCACTGCCAGGTATAGCCGCCCCTTCTTGATGGCAAGCGTCTGCCGGCGGATGTCCCTGGCCAGATCCATCAGGCTGATCCCTTCAGGAACTTCGTGGGAAACAATGAACGAGCCCAGGAAAAGTCCGAACTTATGTCTGTCCTCGAAGTGGAGGTCTTTCCTCGTACTGACGATGCAGCCCAAAGAAATTTTACCGCGCGATTCCCGGGTTCGGTTCAAACACATGGGGGAAAAGCATTTCATCATCAATGCGAGCATCAGATCGTTTACGGTCAGCTCCCACGATTGCGCTGTTTTCGACAGGCAATGAAGCTTTTCGGGACCCAGGCACAATTGAGCGTACCCGACATGCGAGTCGTTAATATCGAGGTAGGGAGCCCGGCAGGAAGTGTTCATGGTTCTGACATAAGACGGAAGGGAAGCCAGTTTTCGCAGGAGCGGCGCCGGGTGGCGCAAAAGACGATCAAACCGGCCCGGATAGAGATCGAAAGTTTCACAGCATTCGGCCCCACGATCTCCGTAGCGTGAAAAGATGTCCCGCATCAGGGGCACTATCGATAAAGCGTCGGCAACCGCATGAAAATAGCATATACCCAGAAAAAAAGAGTCCTCGCACGGCACGACAAAAAACCTGAATGGATCGAAGCTCTCGGCGTAAGAGAAGGTGGAATTCAACTGCCGCTCGATTTCCGAGGCAAGGGCCAAATGAGGATCTTTCTCAGGGTCTTTGATAAGTTTGACTTCGCAGCGCGCTGGACCGCCCTCATAGCGGTAAGTTCCCAGTCGGCGGTCCAGCGACAGACCCGTCACCCCCTGTGCTTCCAAAGTTGCATTCACTGCCCTGCGCAGCTTTTCGAATTCGAAATCTTCATAGATTCGGAGCACATGGACAGCATTGTAGGCCTGCGGGTCATTCCATTGGAGCATGGTCTTCTGAAAGCTGTTCAATAGGCCATACATAAGAGTTCCCACGCTCCTGCCAAACGCCGGATGGAACACCGGCGGTTTTCGATTAGTTTAAGGGGGTATTTTTCGTCCTGGCAAGGAAAAGAGATGCATGCCCCACCGGCTGGATACGTCGATCCGCGCCTGGACGATTCCTTTCGGGCCTCTTTAGTAGCAGATCGCCTGAAAATGGTCAATTATTCACATTCGCTTTGACATTTCAAGCTCCTGCTCATAAAGATCCTCCTCACGCGGAGACGCGGAGAAAAGCTTAAAAGCCATTTCAAGCTTTCGATCGCCGCAGAAACACAGCCTTCAGCGATTTGCCGATAGGTCGGCGTAGCATTTCAGGCCAAATAGAGAACTTGCGCTTCTCACTGCCGCTGTCACGCTTCTCTCGACGACCCTGGCTGCAAGAAGGCCGACCACCGTCACGTCGGCTTTGACATGGCCTGTCGCCATTGTGAATATCGTGTCGCCGTCAAACATGGAGTGGGCGGGCCTGATGGTGCGCGCATAACCGTTATGCGCCATCGAGGCCACTTTAGTGGCCTCGGCCTTGGTCAGGGCGGCATTTGTGGCCACGACGCCGATTGTCGTGTTCCTGCCAAAAAAGTCCATTTTTTCGGTACACGATCTGATGAGCCACTCCTCGGTATCCGCCAAGCCATTTAGTTCTTCGTTCAATGCTCCCGCGAGCCTTTCCCCGGTGGCGGGATCGATGACATCGCCCAAAGCGTTTACCGCAACAATGGCCCCGATCTTCAGGTCTCCGGCCTGCACGGCAAAGTTGCCGAGCCCACCCTTCATGGCCCGGGCCATCCCAAATATTTTTCCGACCGTCGCGCCCGTTCCCGCGCCTGTGTTGCCCTGGGCCGACCGGCTGCCGTCAGCGGCCAGGCATGCCTTGTAGCCCATCCCCCTGTCCGGCCTTACCCTGCAATCGCCGATCTCGAGGTCGAAGAGCACGGCGCTGCACACCAGGGGCACTTTCGTGACCCTGACGTCGTGACCGACGTTCCTCTCTTCGAGGAACTGCATGACTCCGCATGCCGCATCCAATCCGAATGCACTTCCGCCGGCCAGTACAACCGCATGTATCTTCTGAACCATATTTACGGGATTTAGCAGGTCGGTTTCGCGTGTCCCGGGCGCCCCGCCCCTCACATCGACTCCCGCCACCGCACCTTCCTCGCTGATTATGACGGTGCATCCGGTGGCGGCCTCCAGGTCCTGCGAATGCCCGACCTTTAATCCTTCGATCCGTGTAAAATCAATCTCATCCACTGTTTCCCCCTATCGTCATTATCTGGCGTATCGGAGATAGAAAAGCATCTGCGCCGCGTTGTATATGATAGATTGAGGGATAAATAATTCCTCAATCCCCGAATCCCTCGATTCCTGAATCCCTGAATTGCCCTTGCCCCCAGGCGCCCCTACTCCCCGTCCACGGCAGCCTTGAGTTCTTTTAGCATGCGGACAAGGTCTCCCATTTGGTAGCTGGCATTGAGGCCGCTCGGGTTGGGTAAAACCCAGGCGGAAGATAGTCCGCCAAGTTTTTCAGGCTGTAGGCCGGGCAATGCTTTTGGACGCCCAAAGGCCAGCCGGTAAGCACCAAATCCCATGATGGCGGAGAAACGGGGCTTGAAGGTACGAATCTTTCGATCGAGTGCCGCACCACCCCGAACGAGTTCTTCGGCTGTGAGTTCATCGGCCCTGGCCGTCGCGTGGTCGACGATATTGACAATCCCGAAGCCGTAGTTCAGAAGTTCTTCTTCCTCGAAGGGAGAGAATTGACGCGGCGTAAAACCTGCCAGGTGGAGCGCCGGCCAGAAGCGGTTTCCCGGCCGGGCGAAATGATGTCCCACCGCCGCCGTGTATAAACCGGGGTTTATACCGCAGAAGAGCACCTTCAGCCCCTGCGCGATGACATCCGGGACCGATTTGCCCCTTGCCGCCTGCACCTGTTCTTTCGTTGGCTTAAATTTTTGTGATAAAATTCCAGGCCTCCCGTCAACAAAAATCAAGTCCAGTCCGTCTTTGAGATACGACACGGTGACAGGAGATCAAAAAATTCAACCTGCCCCGCGTTCGCTTCTCTTTACTTTTTCCCGATTTTGGACCATAAATGTTCTACGTCCAATCGAGGCTACGGGTCAAAAGAAGTTCTCATGGACATACTAAAGATAATTTCCTTTTCGGAAGGTTCTTCCAAAATCGAAGAGAAACCGGTTACCCAGTCTGTAAGCAGCCACCGAAGCGCACGGCCGGAGTTCAGGGGCCTGTTGTTGTGCAGAAGATGCGATTTCTGCGGAACAAGGATCTCCGTCCATGGCGAAGACGAAAACAGCGTGACCATGAAATGCCCGCAATGCATGCGCGAGTACGTATTTTTCGAGCGCACGTAAGCCCCTCCCACACTCTTGCCTGTATCCCTACATTACAACGTTTTTCACATCCGGGGTTATCGATCTTCGACCTTTTTCGACCCCTGCGCAGTTTTTGGACAATAAAGTGACCGGCCGGTCATTTTATCGGTTTGACAAAATCCGCCTCTTATCTATAATGACCACCTGGTCATTTTTCTCGCAATGTGAGGGTGGAATGTTAGCTCGAAATACCTTCAACTTTGTTGGAGTTCAAGGCTCCTATGTTAGCTCGAAATACATTCAACAAGCTCGATGATGGCAAAAAGAGCAAAATCCTGGATGCGGCGGTCGAGGAGTTCGCACGCCACGGGTTCCGCCAGGCGAGCGTAAATCGCATGGTGGAGCGGGTCGGCATAGCCAAGGGTTCTCTTTTCCAGTATTTCGGCAGCAAGGAAGGCTTGTTCAGGGTCATCTTCGACTACGCGGTGGAGCTTGTAAGGCAATCGCTACGGGAGGTTAAGAAAGAGACTTCCGGTGCGGATTTTTTTGAGCGAATAAAGGCGAGCCTTCTCGCTGGAATCCGCTTCATCGAGCGTCACCCGAGGGTCTATCGAATATATCTCAAGATGATTTTCCAGGAGGACTTTCCTCTTCGTACCGAGTTTTTGCAGCAGGTGCACCTTTTTTCAGCAGAATACCTGCGTCCTGTCGTGGAAGCAGGTATTGCCGGAGGCGAACTCAGGGCCGACACGGACGTCGAAATAGCAGTTTTCATGCTGGACGCGCTGCTGGACCGGTTCCTCCAGGCTTACTGCGTCCCCTTTCTCGACGCTGGAGCGAGCATATACCAAGCGCCCCGGGATGAGTTGGAGCGTAAGGCGGACGAATTCATAAAGTTGCTTTGGATCGGGATGGGTGCCGCGCCAAAGGTTGCAGCCGGCTCAGATGAGCCCGCGGGACAAAAATATGATAGAACCTCGATATCTTGAGCAACTCGGCCTGGAGGAGATCGCCCGCAAGGTTTCGGCGGGCGAAAGGCTCACGGTTTCAGATGGTGAGAAGCTCTTTGCCTGCCCCGATATGCACGCCCTGGGTTCGCTCGCTCATCAGGTCAGGACAAGGCTCAACGGCAATGCGGCCTACTACGTCGTAAACCGCCAGGTAAACTACTCCAATATATGCGTAAACAGTTGCCGCTTCTGTGCCTTCAGCAGGAAAAAAGGCGACCCGCTTTCCTTTGAACTCTCCGAGGAACAAATCCTCGATAAAATCCGCTCACAGGATAATGGCCTGACCGAGATCCACATAGTGGGTGGGTGCCACCCCGATTTGCCTCTTTCCTTCTTTGAAAACCTGCTGGGAAAGATTCGCGAGATAAAGCCAAACGCTTTCATCAAAGCGTTTACCGCTGTCGAAATCGCCCATTTTGCCAAAAAGGAGGAAATTTCGATCGGGGATGTCCTCTCGCGGCTGAAATCGGCGGGGGTCCGGATGCTTCCCGGCGGCGGGGCCGAAGTCTTCAGCCCGCGCATAAGAGAGCGGCTGTGCCCGGATAAACTGGATGGGAGCGGCTGGCTCGATGTCATGCGCCAAGCCCACGAAAGGGGAATAAAGAGCAACGCCACGATGCTCTACGGACATATCGAAACGGTGAGGGAGCGGATTGAGCACATGGTGGCGCTTCGCGACCTCCAGGACAGGACGGGCGGCTTCGTCTGCTTTATCCCTCTTGCGTTTCAGCCCGCGAACAACGAGCTTAGCCATCTTCCGCAGACGACCGGGATCGACGACCTCAAAACCATCGCGGTAAGCAGGCTGATGCTCGACAACGTTTCACACATAAAGGCCTATTGGGTGATGCTTTCGGTCAAGATTGCCCAGACCGCCCTCTACTATGGCGCGGACGATTTCGACGGTACGGTGGTCGAGGAAAAAATCGGCCACATGGCGGGAGCTGACTCGCAGCAGGGGCTGACCAGCCGGCAGATAGAGAGAATTATCCTCGATGCGGGGTTTGAACCGGTGGAACGTGACAGCCTGTTCAGAAAAGTGCTCCGGACCCGGGCTTGCTAAAATAATCGTCCTTAACTTCCGGACTGCGTGATGGCTGAAAACGGCAGATTGAATATCGATCAGGCTTGGCAGTTATACAATTGCGCGGATTTTCATGACCTTGGGGCCATGGCCCATCGCGCGCGACTCGACAGGCATGCCGAACCTGTTGTTACCTATGTGGTCGACCGCAACATCAACTATTCCAATGTCTGCGTCTGCGGGTGCCGTTTCTGCGCTTTTTTCCGGCCTCCCGGCCATTGCGAGTCCTATGTGCTGGGCCGCGAGGAACTGGCCTCAAAAATCGAAGAAACGCTGAATTTGGGCGGGACCCAAATCCTGATGCAGGGCGGTCATCATCCCGGTCTGCCGCTTTCTTTCTATGAAGAGATGCTGCGCTTCATAAAGTCGGAATTTCCCATTCACGTACATGCCTTCTCGCCACCGGAGATCGTCTTTTTCAGCCGGCTCGAAGGAATCCCTGTCGCCCGGGTCATCTCCCGGCTTAAATCCGCCGGATTGGACTCTATACCCGGAGGGGGCGCCGAGATCCTGGTCGATTCCGTCAGAAACAAAGTATCTCCGCGCAAATGTTCGGCCGCCGAGTGGCTGGCGGTCATGGAGGAGGCGCACGCCCAGGGCCTTCGCACGACCGCCACCATGATGTTCGGACATGTTGAGGAGCCGATAGACAGGCTCCGGCACCTTTTTGCCCTGCGCGATCTTCAGGACCGGACCGGAGGTTTTACTGCCTTTATTCCGTGGGCCTTCCAGCCTCAAAACACCTCGATTCCCAGGGAACCCGAGACCGCCGTATCGTATCTCAGGCTGCTCGCAATCTCCCGGCTTGTTTTGGACAACTTTGACAACATTCAGGCCTCCTGGGTGACAATGGGACCCAAAGTGGCGCAGTTGGCGCTTTTTTTCGGCGCCAACGATTTCGGGTCCACAATGATCGAAGAAAACGTGGTCGCGGCGGCGGGGGTCCGCTTCCGCCTTTCGGTCGAAGAGATCCGCCGGATAATCGAATCGGCCGGTTTTAAGCCCCGGCAGCGCACGATGTCTTATGAATGGATTTAGCGGGGACGAAATTTTGTTCCTTTGAGCTGATAAGCAGTCGCGCCGCTACTGGATAGTTGACAAAACTACGGGTAATCAGTACCCTAAATGCTAGAGTTTGAATGGGACAACGACAAGGCTGTCGCGAACTGGCGTGACCATGGCGTTTCTTTCCAACAGGCTATCAAAGCGTTCAACGACCACTTTGCCGTTGAATGGATTGACGACCGCAAGAACTACGGAGAGGAACGCGTTAATTTACTTGGCATGAGTGATAACGTAATTTTGCATGTGACTTACACAGAGCGCGGCGAACGTATTCGGATTATCTCGGCACGAAGAGCGAAAAAACATGAGCAAGAAAACTACTATCGCGAAAATTCGTTCTGACGGCACGGTTGTCGAAGTGTTTGGCAACGGCGACGAGCGCCCCTTTCCCGACACCCCCATGCGCCCGATGACGGAGGCAGAAATTGAAGCGGCTGCGGCGGCCGATCCGGCCGCAGTGCCTATGACCGCAGAAGAATTGCGTACAGCCCGACGTGTGCCCCGCACGAAGACCTTGCGCCGTGCGCTCAACCTCACGCAGCAAGAGTTTGCAGCCCGCTATCACATCCCTCTTGGCACGTTGCGCGATTGGGAACAGGGCCGCACGCAGCCCGACCAACCAGCACGTGCTTATCTCACTGTGATTGCCCGCGACCCCGAAGGGGTGCAACGAGCCCTGGAGCGCAGCCCGCATAAAGCCTCGTAGAGCGCTTTTGCCTTACGAGGGGCACCCCAACCTGTGCCAACAGTACCAAAACGCACCAGCGCGCGGATTTCAGGCCATGGCGTTGTTCTTTTAACTTTTCTTTGCGGGAGGATTTTGAGGATGTCGCGCATGCTTACGCCAATCCCCGAACCTCCGGTGCTCCACCGGGCTAAATGGGTAGTGCCGGTTTCGGCGCCACCCATAAGCAATGGGGCTGTGCTGATCCACGGGGGCCGGATTTTGGCGGCGGGGCCGTTCCCTGCCATGCGCACGTGCTCTCCAGTCGGCGCCCGGTTGGCGGACCACGGAGACGCGGCCCTTTTACCCGCGTTGGTTAACGCGCACACCCATCTCGAACTCGGCGCCCTGGCAGGCCGAATACCATTTCCGCAACCCGGCTTTCGTGAATGGATAAAAGTTTTATTTCCACTTAGAATCGCAATGGCCGCGAGCCACCCGGATGAAACGTTGCGAAGCGGCCTCGCCGAGCTTTCGAACTGCGGGACTGCTCTTTGCGCAGACATAACGAACGGCGCATGCATGGCTGACCCCACTTCTCCCCAAATTCCCGAGAGGCAGATTTTCCTCGAACTGCTCGGATTCAATATCGACTGCGTTTCAGCGGCAATGCCGCCTGGCATCGCCATGCCGGACGGTGCGGCCCTTGTCCCTCATTCGGTCTATTCCGTTTCGCCTGCACTCATAGCGGAAATCCAAAGAATGGACACGGACCCGAGGGCTTCCTTTCTCGATTCACGCGGCCGAACATCATGAGGAGATCGAGTTTTTGCAAAGTGGAAAAGGCTTTTGCCGCGAACTTCTCGAATCGCTCAACCGCTGGGACCCGAGGTGGTCTCCTCCGGGGAAAACTCCCGTGGAGTATTTGGATAGCCTCGGCGTGCTCGATTCCCGAACGCTTCTGGTGCACGCCGTGCACATGACTGAATCCGATTGGGCGCTTGCAGCCAAAAGAGATTGTACGGCTGTCTTTTGTCCCAGGAGCAACCGCAATCTCGGCTCGGGCAGCCCTCGAATCGACAGGGCGCTTTCACTCGGCATGAGATGCGCGCTGGCAACCGATAGCCTTGCAAGTAATACGGACCTCGATCTTTTTGCGGAGGCCGCCTTTGCGCTCGAGATACTCCCCTCGCTCGAACCTGGGAAAGTGATCGAAATGATTACGTTAAGTCCGGCTCGCGCGCTCGGCCGCAATGGCAGTATCGGGAGCATCGAACCAGGGGCCGGGGCACATATTCTGGCCATCGCCACCAAATCTGAAGTTGACGAATCCAATCTCTGTGCAGCCCTTATCGAATCCGGGAAAGAAGGAGCATGGAAATGGGTAAACTGAGGCTCGGCAGGATCGATTTTATAAACGTGCTTCCGGTCTATTATCCACTGGAAGCCGGCATGGTCGCCAACCCGTTCGAGATAGTCCGGGGCGTACCTTCCGTTCTAAATGAGCTTGCCGCGGGCGGTGCGCTCGACATAAGCCCTGTGTCCTCGATAGAATACGCCCGGCGGGCCGAACTCTATTACATTGTACCGGACCTCTCCATCAACTCCGCGGGCGAGGTCAAAAGCGTACTGCTGTTAAGCAACACGCCCGTCGACCAACTCGGCGGAAAGACTGTCCTGGCAAGCTCTCAGTCCCATACTTCGGTGGGACTGCTAAAGGTTTTGTGCAAACTGCGGTACCGGGTCGAACCTCGCTTCGAAACGGGAGGCTGTTCGGAACGCATTAGGAGACACGAGTTTCCCGAAGCATGCCTGGCGATCGGGGACGAAGCCCTGCGGCTTGCCCGAAGTGGTCTTTTCCCTCATGTGCTGGACCTTGGGGCGGCCTGGTTTGAGTGGACGGGGCTCCCGTTCGTGTTTGCCGTCTGGGTGATACGCAGGGACATCGTTGCACAAACGAACGCACAGGTACAGGGCGCGGTCGATGCCCTTCTTTCTTCAAAAAGATGGGGCCGCGCCAATATCGGCAGGATTTGCGAGCAGGCGGCTAAGACCGGCCTGTTGAAAATCCCCGAACTGGAGGAATATTACCGCTGTCTCCGATTCGATCTTCACGAACGGGAACGAAGCGGACTGGAACTATTCTACTCGCATCTTTTCCGGACAGGCGAGTTGGAACGAGCCCCGAGGCTGGATATCTATACACCCCTTGCCTCCGTTGCCTGAACCCGGGGTAAATTTGTCCTCCTTCAAGTCTGGATTTTTCGTTCTTTTTGTACGCTCATACTTGATTCCTTGGGGAGATAGAGCCCTCGGTAGCGCCGTCTTCCATGGCGGCGTTTGAGCCGTTGGCACGCGCTGGCGGCAGGGAAATTTTGAACACAACTCGGTAGCTTCAAGACGGGAACCTTAATTTGAAAAAGCAAAACCTGACAATCGCGATCACCGGCGCCAGCGGCGCGGGATACGCGAGAAGGCTTCTGCGCACTATCCCGCCGGCTAAATACGACATTTACCTCGTTTCATCCCGGGCGGGCAAGCTCGTCTACGAGATGGAAACAGAGGTGGCGCTGAGTGACGATCTGCCACCCGGGGTCCGCGTATTCGATGAATCGGACTTCACTGCCCCGATTGCAAGCGGCTCGTTTCCATGCGCCGGCATGGTGATCGTTCCCTGCACGATGGGAACCCTGGGGGCCATTGCCGCCGGGTTGTCCCAAAACCTCATACATCGCGCGGCCGACGTTTGTCTCAAGGAACGCCGCCCCCTCATTCTGGTTCCCCGCGAAACGCCTCTTAATCGGCTCCACCTCGCAAACATGCTCAAGGCCGCCGAGGCCGGAGCAATAATCCTCCCGGCCATGCCCGGCTTTTATCAAAAGCCCGGAAGTATTCAGGACATCATTGATTTTGTGGTGGCCCGCATACTCGACCAGTTAGGCATCGAGCACAATCTGGTAAAGCCATGGACGGGGCTGGAGAATAAACCCTGATTGAACTATTCTACGGTCCGTCAACAAACGGCTCTGAGCGTGGTGAGATTTCCCGACGCTGCCAAGGTTGCAATAAGACGCTGGACGTATAATGTATAATTTGATAGGATAAATGCATGATCGTGAGTTTCCGCGACAAGCGGACACGGGCCTTTTTCGAGGGCGAGCGCGTGAAAACGTTTCAAGGGTTCGAGCGGCAAGCCATGCTGCGGCTCGACCGCCTTGATGCAGCCGACCGTCTGCTGGCGCTCAACACGCCTGGCAACCGGCTTGAAAGGTTAAAGGGGGATCGCCAAGGCCAGTACAGCATCCGTATCAACGACAAGTGGCGGATTTGTTTCGAATGGCCGGAGGGTTCCTCGGGACCATCGAACGTAGAAATTGTGGACTATCATTGATAGGAGGCAACCATGGCACGAATTCTCATCCACCCGGGGGAGCACCTGACCGACGAACTGAAGGCGCTCAACATGAGCGCAAACGAACTGGCGAAGCAATTGGGCGTGCCGACTAACCGGCTCACGCAAATCATTGCCGGCAAACGCGGCATTTCCGGCGACACGGCCTTGCGGCTCGGCAAGTGGTTCGGCACAGGACCGGATATCTGGATGAACCTGCAAAAAAACTACGAACTGCGGCTCGCGGCCCAGGAAATAGGCGATGCCCTGGAAAAGATTCCCAAGCATCACAGAAATTTGGAGTCGAGCAGTGAACTGTGTGCGTAACCTGAGTGTCAATAAGGTTGATCTCAGCAAGGAAAGTTAATGCTAAAGAACGACAGCAATATCATCAAGTTTGCGATTCATTTCCGCCATTCAATAATCGATTCCAGGCAATTCATACCGACCATACCGGCGCGAATATTTATCACTAAGCAATTGTTATTAGTTTGAGCTCCAATTAGCCCGAATGGGCTGCCAGCTAAACCGATCAACCCTTTGCGTCAATTTTTTAGAAATCCGTTTTCCCGACAGGCTCCCAGGGACCATAGACCTATTTTAGTTCCAAAGCATCATCTATAGCCTTGGTTCTTTCCTCACCCAAATGCTGTGCGGCGCGCGCCTTCTCTATGGGCTTGGCGCCATATTCCTCTATAGCTTTTACTGCCTGCCCGGTTGAGGGCTTTGTGCCCTCTTTTGCCTCGTCTTGGTCCTTGCTCCCCGAGCAAGCGGCAAGACAGAAAAGGATCGAGACCACCGTAAGTTGAAAAATTATTTTTTTCATGTATCCTCCTCATCACTTTCCCAATGACACGCACGTCTCCCCCGTCTCAACATTCCTCCCCCTGATCGACTGATCTTCAGAAGCACCGACTGTGCCAAAGCAAGGAGAGCGAAGAGATTGGGATCAATAACACTTTTGAGGGAGCGAATTTTCGTCCTTGACCAGGGCCTTGGGACAGGCTGCGCAGTTGAGTTCGCAGATTATCACTCAGATGAGCCTGGACAAATGGATCGCCAGGCATCAGTAAACGCCCGTCAGGTTTATGATGACGCCAAATCCGTTTACTGGTAGAAGAGGGTCCCGTGAAGGCTTTGACTTTTCGGCCGGCGCATAAAACTCAGTGATGCGAGAATATTTCTTACCGGTCGAATTTCGCTATAAGTGACTGAAGGGACAATCATGAAACTTGGAGCATTATTGTTTTTTCCCATTGCAGCGCTCAGTCTGAATGGTTGCATGGGCGCAGATTTTCTGGCTCGATCCGCATCCAAAAGCTTTATCGAAGAGAAATCGCCGGCCAAAAGGATCGCCGCAGCGCAGGAAAAAGCGATCTCAGCAGCCCATGGCGGAGATTCGGAGACCCCTATCTCGTGGAGTGAAGCAAAATCGGAAATCGAAGGGGCGTTCCTGTTGGAACCGAATGCAGAGGTGCCTGATGGATGCCATCAATACCGGCAAACTATCATCATTGCCGGTGAAACGCTTCAGGGGCAAATCACAGCATGCTGTCAAGAGGACGCCTCATGGAAGCTCGCCGGAGAAAAACCCAGCAGCAAGAAATTGGAACTGCCTGATTGGATGGACGAAGGTCAACTCACCGCCCCTGTGACCAAGAGATTGTTCAAGGAAAAGTCGTCCGGCGAAAAGATCGCCGCAGCGCAGGAAAAAGCAATCTCAGCAGTCCGTGGCGGGAGCCTGGAAACCCCCATCCCATGGAGTTATGCGGAATCAGGAATCGAAGGGGCGTTCCTGCAGGAGCCGAATGCAAACACGCCTGAGGGCTGCCATCAATACCGGCAAACTGTCAGTATTGCAGGCGAAACGCTTCAGGGACCTATCGTCGCATGCCTTCAAAACGACGGCTCCTGGAAGCTCGCCGGAGAAAAATCCACCGAGCAGGAGTGACGGCGCTATCGTGTGGGAGATTACCCCATTCTTCTTTCTTCTCATCTCGCGGGCCTGTCGTTTCCTTCTTCGCGTCTTCGCGCCTTCGCGCAAAACATTTTCACCCTGCCCGGACGTTCCTACTCACCCTCCTCCACCGGCATTCGCTTAAGGAGCTTGGCCCCGATTTCACGCAGATCGGGATCGGGCAGGCTCTTTATCAGGGCTTGTTCTTCAGGGGTTAGCTTTCTGGCGGGGGCCTTAGCTTTTCTTCGCACAGCGGACCGTTTGCCTTTGATTTTTTCCAGGTTTTTGTGGGCGGGGTTCAACACCGGCGCCGATTCCGGCATTTCGGCAACCTTAATGACTATCTGCTCGACAATGGGCGCGGGCCTCCTGCTGTTTATCTTCTCCGTCAAGACTTCCTTATATTGCTCAAGGTGGTGCTTCCATACGGAATCGTGGGCAAGTATCACCAGCACCTTGTTCTTCAATGACTTTGGGACGGTGTAGCGGGCTACCTGTTCGCCGACCAGCTCTTTCCAGTCTCCTATCGGGTTGGCCTCAAAAGCGGGATGCTGCTCCAGGAACTTTTTCAGCAGCGGCCCGACCTTGGTGTTAGATCCCCCGTCGGATCGCTTAATCACTGCTTCTCGACCTCCGTTTGCGTTTGTGCGATGACTTTGCTCTCCAGCCTCTTGAATGCGGCCTGGAGATCCCTGAACTGCCTCTGGAGTGCCTCCAGGATGAGAATAGTATCATTGCTCCGCAACGGCAGCCTCGAGAGCAGCCGGTCGTAGATGAATGAATCGAGATTGGAAAGATAGAGTTCTTCAAGATACCTCAGAAAGCTGGAGGCCAGATGGAAAAAGACCGCCACACCGGCCACTTGAATCAGCGGAAGAAGAAGGCTCAAAGAGGGCTTTACCGTGTCCAGTATCTCCTTCACAGGCTTGACGGCATCGAAAGTTTCCTTTTGAGAAAGAGAAGCAAGAGATGAAAGACCGACGCTAAATTGAGCGACAAGGAGCAGGACGGTCTGGGCCAGGCCCAGTAAGGGCAGGACCCAGAACAAAACCCGGTACGGGCCCCATGAGCCATATAAAATGTTCCAGTCGGCTTCAACCAGCCGGCGCTCCTTTTCGAACAGGTTCTCCGATGAAACGCTCTTCTGATATCCCGGGAGCATCAGCCGAAGCCGGATAAATGGATGCAGGAAAAAACTCAGGGGACTCCGCCCGATCCTGTCGACAAGGGCCTTAACGGGAAAAACCGGCTCCGGACCGGTCCCGGCCGCCGCCGGCTTATGATCCATGCTCTCCGACATCATTATCTGAAGCAGATATCTGCCCGCATATTGAACCACGAGCCATAACAGGCGCAGCTCTAAAAAGATTATTCCCGCCCGGATGAGAAAAAATAGCGTTGCGCTGATCAGCTCGATATTCTCCTGGAACTCGTCTTGCCCGGCCGAGGCTTCGGACAGCGGCGTTTTGGCGCCGGGGCTGG
This sequence comes from uncultured delta proteobacterium, assembly GCA_963826655.1. Taxonomy (GTDB): domain Bacteria; phylum Desulfobacterota; class Syntrophobacteria; order Syntrophobacterales; family Syntrophobacteraceae; genus SbD1. The sequence continues at coordinate 8,318 of CAWGZP010000183.1, read as the reverse complement.
CCGCTTTGCCGCTTTGTAGCCTGGCCGCCATACCAGGACGGTCTTGTCTGCCCGCGGATCGTTCGGAACTGGCGGAAGTCAAGCCTATGCCCTGAAGACCGGTCCAGAAATCTGTCTTCCTCAAATCGCTTAGTTCCAGCCCCCCCTGGCGAGGTGCGTGATTGAAACTGTGCGAATACCAGGCCAGGAGCAGGCACAGGATGAAAAAGACAAACCACCAGAGCCTGTGGATCGTCTCGTAACGCCTTAATCCGTATGACATTTGGTTTCCTCGTTCCATCCACAGGCCGCATAACCTGACAGATACAATTCGCGGCGCAACAAAGCTAATCCCGAAAAACCCCGCATTTGCGCTCTTTTATCAGAAGCAGGGTGGTTTTGGCAATGAATTAGCTGGTTTCCGCCTTTTATAGTTTTTAGTTATTGGTTTTCAGTTTTTAGTAATCGAAAACTCGAACTGGATTGTTTGTTCTGAGTGATCAGAAACTCGCAAATGCAAACCGCCTTTTGCGGTTCTCGGTTGTTGCTTTCTCCGCGCCTCTGTGTCTCCGCGTGAGAGAATCTTCACCACTCTGCGGTTATCGGTTGTTGTCTTCTGCTCTATCGGATCTTCATTTTCTCTTCCACCGCGCAGTCGAGCATACAGTCCAGCCCTCCCCGTTCCCCGGGAGAAAAGCCGAAAGATTCCTTCCAGGTATTGTCGTCTTCCATGCACAGGTAGGCGCACAGGCCGGGGGCAGCCCGCCGGATCCTGTCAACCATGAAAGAATAGAATTCAACCCTTATGTCGCGAAAGTAGCGCATCTTGCCGTCCAACCCCGGGATAAACTCACCGTAGGCTATCCGGCTCAAAGGATGGCGTCTGCGAACGATCTTCTTCAGTTCCGGCATGAAACGGAAAGCCCCCAGGCTTATCCAGACGATTCGAGCAGGGTCGACCTCACTGAAAAGACGATCCAGGATGCGGCCATAACCCGATTTCCAACCGGGATACTCGATGATCGGATCGAAATGGAACGCCAGAAAATAGCCCTGGCCGGCGCACAGGCGGGCAGCATCAAGCCTCTCGGTAATAGTAGCCGCAAACGGCTCCTCCTGCCTCCGGACTTCCTCGGAATTTAGTGACCAGCCTGCGATCGTGTGTCCTCCATGATCCAGCCCGATCAGGTTTTCGACGAAGTTGGTTTTTGTCTTCAGCTCCAGGACTGCATTGGGAGTCTTGGCAAAATAGGGGATGAGCATTCGAGACAGCTCAGTGAAAGGGTCAAGCAGAAGAGAATCGGTGAATTCCCCTGTCCCGATCCGATGCAGGCCGCGTGGATTTTGTGCCAGGTCCTCCGAAAGTTGACCGAAAATCTCATCGAGGTTGCCGAAAATTCTAAGATTCGGTTGGTTCAGGTAGGCCTGAAGGATGCAATAGGAGCAGTCGAGCGAACACTGAAGGCCGAAATGAAGAATCCTGTACCCGCAGCAATTATAATGGCGCGTTCCCGGACACGATTTCAGCAGCTTCCCCTTAAACCTCACAACTTCCAATACCTTTGGGTCAACAGCAAACCCCTTTGGGTTAACAGCACCCCCCCTGGGATTAACTTCACCCCCCTCGGCATCGGGGCAGTCCACATCGGCAATTCTGTCTACTATTTCAAAAGAGGCAAGGGGCAGGTTTTTGCGTAGCGTCGCTACCAATGCCCCATCCGCAACCGCTGATTCGATGATTACCCTTTCGGGACGATGGATTTTCATCAGCCTTGCTTGTCTTTGTCCTGACCCGGCGAGGGTCTGAAAATGGGGTCGAGATTTTTTGATGCCGAGACAAACCCGGCTGAGTCGAGGATTTTTCGAAGCTCTTCGGGTCCCGTAAAGCTCAATTCCATTTTCCAGTTGCCGCCTTCGAAAGCCGGAGGAGGTATGATTTTCACCGCAGGCGGCAGGCCAAGCGACTGGACCTCGAGGCGGAAGCGCTTCTGTCTGGCGGTGAGCCTAGGGTAGCGTAACTCCACAAAAAGATCTCTTAGCGCCTGCGTTTTTTGGCGATGATTCAGTTCCGCCGAAACCAGGATTTCGCGGACACGCCGGGATTCCATGACATCGGCGCGCGCCATGCCGTCGCGGATAGCTATTTCGGCTACATGTTCGATAATTTCCACCTGGATGCCGGCGCTGCACCTTAGCGACTGGAGCATAGACAAGGCGGCATTTCTGCTCCCTTGGTCCCAGTCTGCGAGTTCTAACGCCGCACGCTCGGCTACAGTGCCTGATGCCAGTATTTTTAGAGTCTCGGGCGTCATGGCCGCAAGGGGCACCCATTTGCGTAGAAGCTCCGGGCGATTCGAGGCGTTCAGGGCACAAAGAAAAAACCCGGGGATCTCCCGAGGTTGAAACAGGCTAAGCAGAGTGGATATTATTTGCGCCTTTTCCACCATGTCGAGTTCCGGCTCGAAAAGCTTCTTTTCAAGCCTTAAGGTCCAAAGTTCGCCGTCGTTGCAGTTTTCAGGGAAAATGCGGCAAAACAACCCTTGCGCCCCGCTTTCTTTTGCCCAGCGCAGCCTTTTGAAGCCGTCGACCACTATGTATCGACCATCCTGTTGCCGAAGCCAGGCAGGGTCGAGAATCCCGAATTGCTCAAGTGATTCACTGAGGCGAAGTTGTCCGCCGAATTTTCGAATTTCGAAAGAACCGTCGTCCAGGTCGATCTCAGCCAAAGCGACAAAACGCAAATTCATATTATCTCGTTTCCCATCCTCACGTCCCCCCGGGACACCCTGAAACCATGAAAAGATCCGTACGGTGGACCAAATGGCAGCACCGTCTCCCATGGCGGCGTTTCTGGCGCCACGAAAGCGGATCTTCATTACGGAGCGCAGCCACCGCGTCTTTTCCTGACAGTATCTCACGTCCCTTCAAGACACCCTGAAACGAGAGAAAAGGAACTTTTCGAGACAGTAACTCATGCACCATGATTTCGGGTTGAAATTAAAAACTCAAAACTCTCGGATCAGATCTCCTTTCCCGAAAGCCTCTTGAGCGCCTCCAAGTACCTGGCGCGCGTATTCATCACGACATCCTGAGGCAAGTGCGGCGCCAACTCCGTCTTTTTCCAGCCGATCGACTTCAGGTAGTCGCGCAGAAATTGCTTGTCGAAGCTCTCGGGACTGCCGCCGCACCGGTAAAGGTCCGCCGGCCAGAAGCGGCTGGAATCCGGGGTCAGGACCTCATCTACAAGCGTCAACTTTGTGTCGACGATTCCAAACTCGAACTTGGTGTCGGCGAGAATTATCCCTCGCTCACCGGCAAATTCCGAGGCTTTCAGGTAAAGCGCAATCGCCGCCTCTTTGATATTTCCGGCCATCTCCGGCCCGATTGTCGCCTCCATCAGCTCAAAAGAAATGTTTTCGTCATGTTCGCCTTTTTGCGCTTTGGTCGATGGAGTAAAAACAGGTTCCGGCAATTTTTGCGCTTCGACAAGCCCGGGGGAAGGGATATGCCGCTCACCCGGCCACTCGTTTTATAGTCTTCCCAGCCCGACCCCGCCAAGTAGCCCCTGACGATACACTCAACCGGAAACACTCTCGCCTTTTTCACCCGCATCGTCCGCCCTTCCAGTTCGGAGCGGTACGGCCGGCAGACTTCGGGGAATTCGCCGGAATCGGTACTTATCAGGTGATTGTCGACGACACCCTCAAGGTAGCGGAGCCAGAATTCGGACAGTTGAGTCAGAATTCTCCCTTTATCGGGAATCGGATCAGGCATAATTACATCGAAAGCTGAAATTCGGTCGGTAGCCACTATCAGCAAAGAGTCCCCAAGATCGTAGATATCTCTAACCTTACCTCGTGAAATCAGGTTCAGCTCGGAAAAGTTTGTCTCAAAAATAGGTTTCTCCATCGTGTTGTCTCCCTGATTACTCTAATTCCAGCCGCTCCTAAATATCCGCCCCGACAACGCAGGTCCCCCCGCAAGAGCGCAATTTGCCCTGAGCCACAACATTGACGCCGGTCCCCTGCCTCCTTTGGCCGGGGACCGCAGGCAAGCCAGAACGCGATTGACCGCCTTTGTGCCATTTGTTATCCTGTTTAGAAATGGATATCAATCACTTCTGTGCGAAATCGTGAATGTGATGAACCCTGCGAGTAAAAAGCGGAAGGGCCTGAAGGGCGTGGCGGCCCTGTTCGACGATAATGAGCGCAAGGATCTGTTCCGGAAGTACCTCTATTTTCTGGGATGGATCGAATTGGCCATTCTCCTCACCTGCTGGCTCTATCAGATCGCCGACGGCGGGCGAGAAGGGGGCAGCACCTTCCCCTGGCGGCTCTACTTCGTTATTGCCTTCCTGGCCCCGGTAGCGATCACTTTCCTTTTGGGCACCGTCGTTGTCGGCTTCAACAGTTATTTTGCCGAGCCGGAGCAAGCCGCGGCCGGCGAGCACGAAATCAAAAGCGTCGACAGCCTTGCAACGGGCAAAATCCACCAGTTGGACCGGATCGTTGCATTGCTCCGCAAGCTCCCGTTTCTGGCTCTGCTGTTGCTCCTTGGATTCGCAGTGGCGCTTTTCTACAAGCTCGATGTCATCCTGGCGGCTATCGGCAACGTAGGTGAAAAAACGGCCAGCTTTGTGCTGACTTCGTTGGGCATCATCTTGCTGCTGGTCACAGTGTTTGCCTCAATCCTGATCGTTCTCAACTACAAACTTCGCAAAAGGGCCATGGACTACCAGTTCAAAAGCCAGGTGGCTGAAAGGCTCGGGCTCGTAATACTCGAAGACAATACGGTACTGAACAGCGAGGGAAAGCTTGTCGTGAACGGCGGTAAGTTCAAGCCACCCCTTCAGCTTTTGCCCGAGTTGTCCGAGCAGGCCGGCTCGACCGCAAACCCCGCGGACGATGGATCGATTCCCCATCCCGCCGATCCGGAGAAATGAGCAGAAATCTCGAATCCCCTAATCTGAAATCCCTCCCGGAGCGGGCGACCGCCTACATAAGGAAATACAGCCTCCTATCGGCCCGCGATCATGTACTTGCGGCTGTTTCCGGCGGTCCGGATTCGGTAGCCCTCCTGTCTGTATTGGTTGACATTAAAGACACCCTCCGCCTGGAGCGAATTACCGTCGTTCATTTCGACCACCGGCTCCGCGGGGATGAATCCGATGCGGACCGGGAGTTTGTCAGCTCTCTGGCACATTCGTTCGGGCTTGATTTTCGCTGCGGGAGCGCGGATGTGCGCTCTTTTGCGCAAAGCAGGAAGATATCGCTCGAAATGGCCGCCCGGGACTGCAGACGCTCCTTTTTCGAGGAGGTCTCCTCTGCACTCAAAACTCGCAAAATCGCCCTGGGACATACGGCAAACGATCAGGCCGAAGAGCTTATGCTCAGAATTCTAAGGGGAACCGGTCCCGCCGGCATCCAATCGATGCCCCCGTCATCGGCCGACGGGCTTATCCGTCCTCTGCTTTTTGCCACCCGCGATGCGATCCTGGACTACCTGCGGGAGCGCGCAATTGCATTCAGGAATGATTCCTCGAATCTTGATCCCTTTTGTCAGAGAAATTTTCTCAGGTTGAAGGTATTTCCACTCCTGCGGGAGGCTTTTCACCCGCAAATAGCGGAAACGATCGCACGCCATGCCGATTTGGCGCGCGAGGAAGAGTCCTGGTGGGCTCTTCAGATCCAGACACATTGGCGCGATATCTGCCTGGAATCCGGGGAAGGCCGGGCACTGCTCGACTTGGGACGGCTCAGGCAACTCCACCCTGCCCTTTTGCGCCGGCTTTTGCGTTCGGCCCTCGAAAAGGTCCGGGGTAATCTTTCCGGAATCGGGATGGTACACCTGGCTCCTCTTGTCGAGCATATTTTTTTGGGCAAGACCGGAAAATCGCTTAGGTTTCCCGGCGGGATCGAGGCCGTTATACGCAGGGAAACACTTATCGTCAGGCGAATTGAATGCGACGCAGCCGCAGTTGCGCACGCCGAGGTCATCCATATCACCGGACCGGGGGATTATCGCCTTGATCGATACGGCTTTGAGATCAGCAATTGCGACACTGAAATAGGCCTCCGTGACAGAATTGCCTTTTGCGGGCCGGTTTCCTCCGCCGACTTCATCGTCATGGACGCGAACAAACTCAAATGGCCTTTGGTGTTGCGGTTCTTTAGGCCCGGAGACCGATTCCACCCTCTCGGCATGACCGGTTCAAAAAAACTCCAGGATTTTTTCACCGACTGCAAGGTCCCGAGAGATGAGCGGGCAAAGGTTCCTGTTTTATGCGATAGTGAAAAGATATGCTGGGTGGCCGGAATGAGAATGGACGACAGGGTTAAGGTGGAAGATCATACACAGAGAATTGTCATGGTGAGGCTTTTTCGATCGCCTCGCGAGGGAGAACGCCAATGAGCCAAAGTTGCGCCGAAATTGTACAAATCCTCGACAGGGCTGACGATCTTTTTAAACAGATCGGCGTCCGTGAGGAAAAGGCTTTAAAGCTCTGGGATGAAGGCATCCAACGGCTTGCCGCGGCAATTTGGATTTGCGAGCGGGAGGCGGACAAATCTGAAATCGGCACTGAATAGTTTGCCTGTTCAAACCTCCTCGATTGAATTTACTCCTGCCAGATCTTAAATGAAATGAAGGCGGTTGACGCTTTCGGCCGTCGCCCGGGTGCCGTCACTGCACTGTATGTTTCAAAATACGGGTCTCAGGAGAACTCCCATGAACTTGTCTAAAGATTCCAGCCTCTTTGCCTTCGCCGTCATACCGGTGCTGGTCGTCGGACTGTTTTTTGCCCTTCGGATGAATGTGGATAAAGACACGCCGCCGGTGGCGCCGCCTTTTCCGGGGATCACGATTCCCCAGGATGAAGGGTCCGCACCTCCCTCGATTGTTCCCCACAACAGCGATCCAACGAAGATCGAATACAGGAATGTGCTGTTCCAGGGGAATGGAACATAAGCAGGAGATCATAATGGAAAGAGTCGAAAAAGGCGCCCTTGTCAAAGTGTGCTATAAGGGCACACTGGAAGACGGTATAGTTTTCGATAAGACGGATAAGTGCAAGCCACTCGAAGTCCAGGTGGGAGACGGGACCCTGTTGGAGGGTTTCGAGAATGCACTGATCGGTATGGGCCTGAAGGAAAGAAGGTCTTTTATTCTTGACGTCGACGACGCCTATGGCCAAAGGGACGAAAGACTCGAACGCAGATTCGACAGGTCGGCCTTGCAACTCGGGTTCGAACCCTTTCCGGGTCAGGTCATCGTATTCATGACCCGGGAAAAGACGGAACTCCCGGCGCTGGTCAAATTCGTAGATGACGAAGTGATCGTGGCCGATTTCAATCATCCTTTGGCAGGCAGGCGGCTTGCCTTCGAAGTCGAGGTGGCTGAAATCGGTGGAAATGAGAACCTTTACCAGTCCCCGTGTGAAGCGGAATGCTGCTGCGCCTAGAAATACCGCAAAGTCGCAGGACCGAATACCGGAATTCGGACGACGGGACCGGGAGGCGGTGGGAATTTTGCCTTCCGGTAAGAGTAGTCCGATTTCTGATTTCAGAGCGTAGGCGACCCATCCTGAATTCAACCCTTGACTTCCACGAAAGAGATTTATAGAAGCACTGTGGGAGCTTCTTCCTGTCTTGTTCCTCTGATTCCTCCATCTGGAAAGGATTTTTTCAATGAAGAACTGGGTGTTCCTTTTTCCGGGACAGGGTTCGCAATACGTTGGAATGGGGCGTGAATTCTATGACAAATACCGCGAAGTACGGGAGCTGTTCGAAAATGCGAACGACATCCTGCAAATGGACATCAGGAAGCTCTGCTTTGAAGGCCCTGACGAGGTGCTCGTCCTGACCGAGAACGTCCAGCCAGCGGTATCGGTGGTAAATCTTGCGTGCCTGAGCGTCCTGCGGTTGCATGAAATCTACCCGGCCGCCACGGCCGGCCACAGCCTGGGAGAATACAGCGCGTTGTATGCGGCGGGTGCGCTCAGCCTGGAAGATACACTGAAGCTTGTCAGGCGCAGAGGACAGTTGATGCAGGAAGCGGCCTGTTTAGAACCCGGCGGTATGGCCGCGATAATGGACCTGGAAGAGCAGAAAATCCAAGAGATTTGCGCCGTAACGGGAGCTGAGGTCGCGAACATAAACTGCGCCGAGCAGGTCATAATCACGGGTCCTGAAGCCGAAGTAAAAAGCGCGACGGTGATGTGCCAGAATGCAGGGGCGGCTAAGTGCATAAAACTAAATGTCAGCGGACCGTGGCACAGCCGATGTATGGTACATGCCCGTCAAAGATTTGAGCCGGTCCTCGCGGAGTGCGTATTCAAAACT
>CAWGZP010000182.1:0-12324 GCA_963826655.1 uncultured delta proteobacterium | reverse complement strand
TATGTTGTGTATGCCTTCGTTCGACGTATTGCTAGAGCATGGCCGACCGGTTGATGAAGGAGGGATTCATCTACCGGCCCAGCCAGCCCCGGTTCAACCGGCCCGGCCTGTCCTACATCCTCGGCAACCGGTTCTACATCGGGGAACTCGAACGTAATGGCAACACGTATCCAGGCAAGTACCGCCTCGTCATTGACCGCCGCACCTTCGATACCTGCCAGGACATCCTGGCGGGCAAAAACCGGCGCTTTGGCGATGTGGAGCACCTGTTCGCCGGGGTCTCATCCGCTGCACGTGCTGCGGCTTTGCGATGACCGGCGAGCGCATCCGCCGCAAACTGGCCGGCGGCAGCGTTCGGGAGCACACCTACTACCGCTGCGCGAACAACCACCCCGCCGACGGTCATCCGGTCGTGCGCTGGCGCGAGGAGAACATCGAGCAGGCGATCCTGGCCGACTTCGGGGTACTGCGGTTCCCAGACGAGGACATGGCCAACTGGTTCCGCGACGCTCGATCCACGAGTCGGCGCCGTCGCCGGCAATGCCAAGGTAGGCAACCGCATCAATCTGCTTACCCGCTGGCAGGCATTGGAGTATATCACCAGCCAGAACCTGGACCGGCGCGCCTTCAGCGTCCTGAACTGCATCACGGTGGTGCCTGGCGCGGTGGGGGCCTGGCGGCGCAAACTGATCGAACTCGCCGGCGGTTTTGACCGGAGCACCCTCGCTGAGGATGCCGACCTCACCATTGCGATTCGTAAACTTGGCTATGCCGTCGTCTACGAGGACGAAGCGGTGGCGCTCACCGAGGCCCCCGACACTGTGCGCGGGTTCATACGACAGCGCTACCGCTGGATGTTTGGCACGATGCAGGCGGCCTGGAAGCATGCCGATGTATTGTTTCGGCCGCGCTACGGCGCATTGGGTTTTATCGCCCTGCCCAATGTACTGGTCTTCCAGGTGCTTTTCCCCCTGATTTCGCCGGTAATGGACCTGCTGCTGGCTGGCACACTGGGGATAACGGCCATAAACTACTGGCACCACCCCACGGATTTTTCCCCGGACGCTCTGTGGCGCGTACTGTTCTACTATGCCATGTTTCTCACGGTCGACTACCTGACCGCCCTTCTGGCCTTCACGATGGAACGTCACGAAAACTGGTCGCTGCTCATTTTTTTGTTCTGGCAACGCTTTTTCTACCGTCAGTTGATGTATTATGTGGCTATCAAGAGCACCGTGAATTCCCTGAGGGGTGCGCTGGTGGGCTGGGGCAAACTCGAGCGCAAAGCCACCGTGCAGACCGAAGCCCAGGGTGGAATCTCCTTAACGGGCAGCGGGAAGCGGAACCTGGGTTAGCGTTTATAGAATACCATCAGGATTTTGCGAGCATGAGTACTTTCCCGGAAAGCGATTGGAAGCTTATTAGATCACTGAAAGCGCGCGTTCTGGACGAGGCATGTGCACGGATTCTTGCCGGCGTAGAGTCGATTCTACAGAAAAGAGAAGGGCGCAACCACGAAGCGTATCTGGCGCTCTGGGCACTGATTAGGAAAGAAGATGATGAAATCTCTCTTATGTTCGATGACTTGAAGCGTAGCACGGCACTTCTGAAACTCGCGCTGTGGCGAAGCCGCGGCCTCGTATCCGAAAGCGATTTGGCACTGTTCACCCAAGGGACGCAGAACACTATAAAGGCAATAAATGAACTATAACATGAGAATACAAGCCATAGGCATCATACATACGCCCTACAAGACGAAGAAGGAATGCCCCATTCAACCGCTCTACTCCCTTGACTCTTCCGGCCGCGTCGAAGTATTTGAAGAGTATGAACAAGGTTTGAAGGACATTGAAGCCTTCTCTCACATCTATCTGATCTACCTTTTTGACCGGTCCGGTGAGATCGATCTCGTCCGCCCCACCTTCCTGGACGACGAACCGCACGGCATTTATGCATCGAGACATCCATGCAGGCCAAACGGCATTGGATTATCAATCGTGAGGCTTGTCCGGCGCGAAGCGAATGTCCTTATAATTGATGGCCCCGACATGCTGGACAAGACCCCTCTTCTGGACATAAAGCCTTACATCCCCAGGTTTGACGCCATCGGTTCCGCGTCCGAAGGATGGACGGCCGGCAAGGAATGGCGCCCTAAACCCGAAGGAAGAGAATGATGGGGGCATATCAGTGGCAAGGGGCGCGAATCGAGGCGCCGGGACATATCTTCGAGACGTAAAGGTGTGCCGGCGCAGTCGGCCCTTAGAAGGGTCGCGATGTCCAAGAACAAGGTCCTGCTGATTTATGTTTTCTTATCGGTTGCCACCCTCATTGCATTCTGGCGTGTTACCCGGTGCGATTTCATTAACTTTGACGATCCTTTGTATGTGACGGAAAACATTCATATTCTAAGCGGCGTCACGGCAGGGGCAATTTGTTGGGCATTCACGACAGGCCGTGCCGGATTCTGGCATCCTGTGACGTGGCTGTCTCTCATGCTCGATGTCCAACTCTTCGGAGTAAACCCGCACGCACATCACCTGATCAATCTTCTGTTTCACATTGCAAATACGCTACTGCTTTTTTTTGTTTTTAACCGGATGACGAAAGCGCCCTGGAAGAGCGCTTTCGTTGCGGCTTTGTTCGCGCTTCACCCACTCCATGTGGAATCGGTAGCCTGGGTGGCCGAACGTAAGGATGTTCTCTCCACTTTCTTCTGGATGCTCACCATGGCCGCCTATATTCATTATGTAGAGCATCCGCGGCTCAAGACGTACCTGCTCGTTTTCGCATTTTTTGCCCTGGGCTTAATGGCAAAACCCATGCTTGTAACCCTCCCCTTTGTCCTGCTCCTCCTGGACTACTGGCCCCTGCAACGCCTGGAGCCAAAGCCAGGCTCCTTGCTGACGCCTGTTCTTCCGCTGCTGTTGGAGAAAACGCCCCTGGTTATCCTCGCGGCAATTTCAAGTATCGTGACATTCGTCGCTGAAAGAAGGGAAGGCATAATTGTAGCTCTCGATGAACTTCCTCCGGGTGATCGTATCGCCAATGCTTTCGTTTCCTATGCCACATACATAAGAAAAGCCTTTTGACCGGATAACCTTGCTTTATATTATCCTTACCAGTGGTGGACCTACAAGCAAATATTGTTAACACTTTTGTTCTTTGTCGCGGTGACCTCGATTGTCATATGGCCGTCCAAAAGGTACCGGTATTTGACAATGGGATGGCTATGGTATGTTGGCGCCCTCGTACCTGTAATTGGACTCGTACAATTAGGCTCACAGCTCAGGGCCGACCGCTACACCTATATCCCGCTGATCGGAATATTCGTCATGGCGGCCTGGGGTATTCCGGAACTCCTGAAAGAAAGGCGATATGGCAAACAAGTTCTTATTGCCATGTCGGCATTAACCCTTTCATGTTTTTTCATTGCTACCTGGATACAAGTCGGTTATTGGCAAAACAGCCTTATTCTGTTCGATCATACGTTAAAAGTTACTGATATAAATTTTATCGCTTTTAATCAAAGAGGGGCTGCCTATGCGGCCCTGGGAAACTTTAAAAAGGCGATCGCAGATTTTGATAGAGCCATAGCAATCAATCCGCAATATGGATTAGCCTATATCGGACGTGCTGCCGCGGAACACGAACTTGGCAATAACAAGGAGGCTGTGTCGGATTGCGACAGGGCGGTAGCGATTATGCCTGAGTTCGCAACAGCTTATTATTATCGCGGAAATGCTTATGCGGCCCTCGGAAAGTATAAACAGGCAATTAAAGACTATGACAGATCGATAGGGCTCCAAGCGAGTGGGCAAGCGTACGGCGACAGGGGGTATGCGTATGCCGCCCTCGGAGAATACAAGCTGGCAATTGAGGACTATGACAATGCGATACGCCTCCTGCCAAAACTTGCAATGCTCTACACTGACCGGGGCATCGCCTATGCTGCCGGCGGAAATTATCAACAGGCGATTGATGACTACGACAAAGCGATACAACTTCAACCGGGCGCGCAGAACTATGGTGACAGGTGGAGCACATATGCTGCGCAGGCTTATAGTTACCGGGGGATGGCCTGTGTTGCCCTGGGGAAGTACGAGCGAGGAATTGAAGATTACGACAGGGCTATACGGCTCCAGCCAAGTGCGGAGACGTATGGCGACCGGGGAGGCGCCAATGTTGCCCTCGGAAAGTACAAGCAGGCAATTGAGGACTATAACAGGGCGATACAACTCAAGCCGGGGATTGCGGGTCTTTACACCGGCCGGGCGATGGCTTACGCCGCCCTTGGAAGCTATGGAAAGGCAATTGAGGACAACGACAAGGCGATCGAGATCACCCCTGAGTTTGCCGAAGCCTATTTTGACCGCGCAATTTCCTATAACAGCCTCGGCGACAAAAAACGGGCTCACGGCGATCTGAAGGCCGCGGCAGTTTTAGGCGATAAGCGCGCCCAGAACGCTTTGAGAAGCCAAGGCATCAATTGGTAATCAAAAATTGAAGTGCACTGCTTCCCGCTTCATGTTTACTGCTTCAGCTTCATCATATACTGGCCCAGGGCCATAAGTGGAAAACAGTTCCTGTAGTTGTGATATTTTATATAGAAATGTTTGGGGAACCCGGTCCCGGTAAAATCCATCTCATCCCAGGTCCCATCAGGTTTTTGGTTCCTTATCAGGTACTGGATGCCCCTGCTTACCGCCGATGACTTTTCTTCATCGCCGGCTAAAAGCCCCATTATTGCCCAGGCTGTTTGTGATGCAGTGCTTGGCCCCTGGCCTCGAAGTTCGGGCACCTTGTAGGAATCGCACGTCTCGCCCCAGCCCCCATCCTGGTTCTGGTGGTCTATTAGCCAGTGCATGGCTGCTCTCATGCAAGGCGACTCCGGGTCTTCCCCGATCGAACTCAGCCCCCGCAGGGCGGACCATGTTCCATAAATGTAGTTGACGCCCCAGCGCCCCCACCAGCAACCGTCCTCTTCCTGCAGGTTTTTAAGAAACTTGATTCCACGCTTTGCGACCGGGTGGCTGCAATCGTATCCGTATCTGCCCATAACCTCCAGCACCCTGCCCGTTACGTCCGCTGTCGGAGGGTCTACCATCGCTTCGGTATCGGCAAAGGGAATACGGTTGAGTATTTCCATATCGTTGTCTCTGTCAAATGCTGCCCATCCTCCGTTCGAACTTTGCATGCTCATGAGCCACTCCATCCCGCGCGATTTGGCAAAATTCAGCCATTCGCAACTTTGCGGGTTGAAACGGTGGAGCACGTTTAAAACGACAGCCGAATCGTCAACATCGGGGTAGCGCGAGTTGGAAAACTCGAAGGCCCATCCACCGGGCGCACAGCGGTTCTTGAACTGCCAGTCTCCGCCTGTCAGTATATGCTGGGAGATCAGCCATTTCGCCGTCTTCTCGAGGTTAGGATGCTCGGGACTTACCCCCGCATCGAGCATCGCCATGGCGGTAAGGGCCGTATCCCAGACAGGGGAAATGCAGGACTGCATGCGCAGCCCGTCATCGTCTTCGATACAGAAATCCTCGATGGCTTTGAGCCCTTTCGCCATAACCTCATGGGAAAGGGGAAATCCGAGGTAATGGAGGGCAAGCAGTGAATAGACCATTGGCGGCTGGATACCGCCCCAATCACCGCTATCCTCCTGGTGATCGATGATCCAGTTCGTAGCGGCCTCTATTGCCCTGCGGCGCAGGCTTCTTATCGGTCTTTTCTCGAGCTTTTTGGCAAGACGGTCGAAGACAAAAAAGAGCTTATTTATCCGCGAATCCAGTTTCTTGCCATGCGCCGGGACATAAAGCTCCTGGATGCAAAGAGAATCCGGAATGCTGAATTTTGGCCGGAAGCAGAGCACGATAGAAAGGGGAACAGCCGTTCCCCTGGCCCAACTGGAAAACTCATAGAAGCTGAAAAAAGATTCCGGCGAAAGGAGCACGAGTTCGACCGGCATAGAAGGAACTTTACCCCAGTCATACTGGTCGAACTGCGCAAGCCACATTTTCGTAAAAACGCGGGCAGCTTCTATGCCGCCGCGTTGAAGAATAAAGTCCCTCGCTTTCGCAAGGGGTTCAGACTCAGAGTCCTCTCCGAGGAGTTTAAGGGCGAAATAGGCTTCGATTGAAGTACTCAGATCTCCGCCGTCGCCATAATAAAGACCCCACGAGCCGTCGCCATTCTGGTTTTTGAGAAGATACCTGGCGAAACTTCTCCGCTTCCCGGCAATGGGAATGCCCACAAGACGAGTGAGCATGACATATTCGCTGGTTATCGTGACATTTGATTCCAGCTCGGCCCACCAGTACCCCTCGGGAAATTGGGCACCGTGAAAATACTCCCCTGACTTCCGGATTGCCTCTTCTATTTGGGGTATCCAGGAACTACGGATTGCTGCCCGCCGCGTCGAACGAGGTGAAACGGTCCCTTCCGAGGTCCGTACCGGCCTCCGGGAAATTACCACTCGTTCGTTCGTCACGTCACCGTCAAAGTCCCGCTCAATCTCTCCCCCCTCGACAACTCGAACTTCAGCACCGCCCCTTCTGCGTGATTTCATGATTGTCACCCAGCTTACATATTTCTGCGACCCGTTAGCCCCATCGGATGGCAGCAGCTTCTTAGCAAGACACCGACCTTACATTAGTTCCCGTCCGGAAAGGCCCCCCTTCCAGACCGGAAACTGCTGAATGTCTCACAAAGTATTCCCAGTTGGACGGTAATTAGTCACAAATGCGCCATTTTGCAAGTACTTTGAGAGTCTGAGAGCCCGCATGCGACACATTTGGCTCTAAAATTTCGAAATTGCGCAAACTCAAAAGTTACGAAGGAAGATCAGAGGGGCAGGTTTCCGGATTTCAACTATAGATAATATCGTTCATCACAATGCAAGGCCGGCTATTATATTTACCTGTTCTCTTTGCCTTTCTCCGTGCCCTCTGTGCCTATGTGGTGAACGCTCTTAGCCTGAAGCTCCGGAAAACCGGACCAGAATGGACCATCGCAAATCGTCGGCACTCGACACACAGGTCCCTGTCGCTTTCCTGCCTCTCCTGCATGCCGGTTTTCTTTTCTCCCGGCTTCCTGCCCCCCACCTCAAACCAGCCCCTTTTCACCTGCGGCAACTGACTCTAAAGACTTCCGGTCGACCACCCTGATCGTTCGGCCCTCAACAGTGATGATCCCCTGCTGGGCCATTTTTGCAAGGATCCGTGATAGCGTCTCCGGGATCGTCCCAAGGAGGCTTGCAAGCTGCGTCTTCGTAATATCGAGTTCCAGGACCTCCGGGCTTGCGCTGCGTTCCCCCAGGTAGATCAGGTAGGCCGAAAGTCTGCCCGGAACGTCTTTTAGCGACAGGTCCTCGATCATGTGAGTGAACTGGCGCAGGCGCTGTGAAAGTATGCCCAGCAGGTTAACGGCAATGGCGGGTTCCCTGCCTATCAGTTCTACGAAGGAGGCCCTCGGAAAAAACAGTGCCCGGCCGGGCTCGATGGCCTCGGCGCAGGCCGGGTAATTTCCTCCTGTAAACGCCGGGACTTCCCCGAAAATCTCCCCGCCCCCGAATATATGAAGAATTTGCTCTTTTCCTTCCGGCGAAAGTTTATATATTTTGAACTTCCCGGAAACAGCCAGGTAAAATCCTTTTGCCCTGCTCCCCTCCAAAAAAAGCTCCTCACCTTTTTGATATCGCCTGTCCAGGCAAATTCGGGCCAACTCTTCGATCTGCTCGGCCGAGAGCCCCTTGAACAGTGAAGCTTTCGAAATTGCATCGACTAAAAGCCCCTTGAACAGTGGAGCTTTCGAAATTGCATCGTCTAAAGGCCCCTTGAACGGCGCGGCTTTCGGTATTTCATCGGAAACTTTCAAATCCTCCCCCTCTCCCAAAATTCCCTCTCCGGCCGGTTTGCCCGGATGTGCCAGCTTACGGGCTTTCGCCATTTCCTTTGAAAGGAATCAGGATCTCTTGATCCAAGTCAAGGATCATTTTGGCAACTTGAATTAATTTGCATTAGAAACCGGAATACAGAAGTTACAATTAATTAACCCGCCATAGGGTTTAAAGGGAGTCGATTATGAAGTGCCCTGGTCAGGACAGTAGATTGTGGGGTCCTGAGGCGATTTTCGAAACCGGTTGCCCCGATTGCGGCCGGCCGGTAGAATTTTTTAAGGACGAGAGCACCCGAAGATGCCGCAACTGCGGCCGGAAGGTCCTGAATCCCAGGATGGATTTCGGTTGCACCGTCTATTGCCGGTTCGCTGCTCGGTGCCTGGGGTCCCAGGCGAAGAGATGATGAAAATAGTGCTTGACGAAAGCAGTCCGGAAATGAAAGTGTTTAAGCACTGATCGTAACCTTGCGGTCTGGAGCATAGACGATGGATAAAATTCGAAAAATAGTCGAAATAGACGAAGAACTCTGTGACGGTTGCGGAATGTGCACACTTGCCTGCGCAGAAGGCCCCTGGAAGTAAAGGGCGGCAAAGCGGGCAGCGATATTCCCATTGCAGAAGTCGTCATAAGCGTTCGCGGCGAGGTCATAGGGCAGAATAAAAATGCGGCGTAGCACTGGAACAGTATCTCACATCCCTTCGGGGCACCCTGCAACCATGAAAAGACGTGGCACTCACCCCTCTTTTGTAAAGGGGGGCCGGGGGGATTTTGCAGTTTGCGAGAGACTTTTCGTAACAATTGCCGGGAACGGAGAGCGGCATTCAATATCCATAAGAGGATAGGCTAATATGCATTCGGGGGTTTTTCGTATCATGAGCGCCGAGGAGGCCGCCTCTCATATTCCCGATGGGGCAATGGTCGCACTGAGCGGGTTTTCAAGCGCTGGAACAGCCAAACTGATTCCGCGGGCCATTGCCAAACGGGCGATCGAGATCCATTCTGACGGAAAGCCTTACAAGATCCGGCTGATTACCGGTTCTTCGAGCGGCAGCGACATAGACGAGCAACTCGCCCAGGCTGAAGCCCTGTCATGGCGCGCTCCGTTCCAGAATACCCCCGCCCTGCGCGACCAGATAAACCGTCAGCAGGTGCAATACATCGACATGCACCTGGCGAGTTCTCCACAAACCCTTTTGTCCGGATTTTTCGGAAAACTCGATTTTGCAATTATAGAGGCGACCGACGTAACCAGGGACGGCAGGGTCTATCTCACCTCATCCGTTGGATCTTCCCCTACTTACCTCAAGTATGCCGACCGGGTTTTTATAGAGATAAACAACTCTCATTCCAAACGCCTGCCGGAAATGGCCGACATAGTGGTGCTTCCTCCTCCTCCGCGAGAGGACCCGATTCCAATTCACGATCCGCTCACCAAAATCGGTTGTCCCTACGCAGTTGTCGATCCGAAAAAAATCGTCGGCATAATCGAGACCAACGAACCCGACCATATAAACCCGTTCCCGTCCATGGATCCCAGGGCCAAACGAATCGCGGAAAACGTCGTGCGGTTTCTTTTCGGAGAAATGATATGCGGGCGCATTCCCACCGAATTTCTTCCCATACAGTCGGGCCTGGGAAACCTTGCAAACAGCGTAATGACCGCGGTGGGAAACAACCCATACATTCCGCGGTTCAAAATGTATTCGGTTACTTTCCATGACGCCCTGATAGACCTGATGGAAAAAGGCAAGCTGATCGGGGCAAGCACGTGCAGCCTGACTCTTACGACGGACGCGCTCCGTCATATATGTTCAAACGTGGATTTCTTTGCCCCGCGAATCGTAATGCGTCCGCAGGAAATCGCGTATGACGCGGGGGTTGTGCGCCGCCTGGGAATCATAGCCATCAATCCGGCGATCGAGGCCGATATCTACGGTAACGTGAACTCCTCCCACCTGTTCGGGACAGACGTACTGAACGGCATCGGCGGAAGCGCCGCGTTTAACAGGAACGGTTACATCTCGATCATAATGTGCCCCTCGACCGTTATGGGCGGACGGATTTCGAGCATCGTTCCCATGTGCCCCCACATCGACAGCAACGAGCACTCGGTGCAGGTTATCGCGACCGAACAGGGATTTGCCGACCTGCGCGGGGTGGGTCCTATGCAGCGGGCAAAAAGGATTATCGACAACTGCGCTCACCCGGCATACCGCGACTATCTTCGTCGCCTATATCCGTGGAGCCTCCTCCGGACACATCAGGCATAATCTCAGGAAAGCCTTCGAACTGCACAGGAATTTCCTGGAGTATGGGAAAATGCTGCCGGACCTCAATCTTGATGAAGTAACAGATCGCACTTAGGAGTGAGTTATCACCATGCCCAACATAAAACCCTACCCCATCCTCAGTCCTGAAGAAGCGGTCTGTCAAATATTCAATGGAGCGACGGTCGCCTTCAGCGGTTTTACGAACGCCGGAGCGGCAAAACAGATCCCACGAGCCCTGGCGAGCCGCGCGGAGGAACTTCACAGCAAGGGAATACCATTAAAAATACGGGTCCTCACGGGGGCGTCCAGCGGCTCGAACATAGATGAACCGCTGGCCAAGGCCAATGCCATGTCCTACCGGACCCCCTACCAGAGCGGACCGAAATTGCGCGCCCAAATCAATGCGCAGGAAGTCGAATACGTCGACATGCACCTTTCCCATCTGCCGCAGACCGTGCTCGAGGGCTTCCAGGGCAAGATCGATTTCGCCGTTATCGAAGCAACGGAGATCACCAGGGATGGCAGAGTTTACCTGACCACTTCGGTCGGGGCTTCTCCAACTTATCTCAAGTATGCCGACCGGGTAATCGTCGAAGTAAACAGGTACCATTCTCCGCGGCTTCGCGAAATGACGGACATACTGATAATGCCGCAGCCGCCGCACCGCGTTCCGATACCTATGCACGGCCCGCTCACAAAGCTGGGCTACCCCTACGCGGTTGTGGACCCTAAGAAAGTGATCGCTGTCATCGATAATGACGAACCGGACACGGTACCGAAATTCGCGGACGGTGACGAGCGCACCGCGAAGATCGCGGAAAACGTCGTGCGGTTCCTGGTCGATGAAATGCTCGCGGGGAGAATTCCGCCGGAACTTCTGCCCATTCAGGCAGGGGTTGGAAACGTGGCGAACGCAGTCATGGGCGCCCTGGCCAGAGATCCCTATATCCCCCCGTTCCAGATGTTTACGGAGGTCTTTCAGGACTCTCTTGTCGACCTGATGCAAGAGGGCAGGCTCACGGCTGCGAGTACGACAAGCCTTACACTGGCCCCGGAACAGCTCAAGCGCATATACGACAATATGGATTTTTTCTCCCCGGATAGTTCTACGCCCGCAGGAACTCTCCAATCATCCGGGGGTCATCAAAAGGCTCGGGGTTATCTCGATGAACACCGCCCTCGAGATCGACATATACGGCAACGTCAATGCCTCTCACGTCTTCGGCACGCAGATCATGAACGGGATAGGCGGCAGCGGAGAGTTCACTCGAAACGCCTATATTTCCATCTACATGTGCCCCTCTGTTGCGAAGGGAGGGAAAATCTCCTCGATTGTTCCCATGTGCCCGCATATTGACAACAACGAACACTCGGTCCAAATCGTCGTTACCGACCGGGGGTTGGCCGACTTACGCGGACTCGGGCCCATGCAGCGCGCCGAGAAGATAATTGATAATTGTGCCCATCCGGCATACAGGGAATACTTATGGAAATACGTGGAGAATTCGCGGGTGGGGCATATCCGGCACAACCTGGAAAAGGCCTATGAGCTGCACCTGAACCTGATGGAAACCGGGTCCATGCTGCCGGACCTTGATCTGACACAGATCTAGTGTTGCGTCCCTTAAGTTAGCTTATATTCTATCGAGTGCCATGATCGTTTCTGGCGCCAAGCATTGATATCGCGTTGCGTTCAAAATCCCCTTCCCCAAAGGGGTGTAGACTTGGCGTGCCGGTAATATTTCCCCCCTTTTCTGGAGGAGCGGGGGGTCGATGCGCGTACCATCCCGGAAGCCTACTTGCTCCTCAAGGCGGTGCCCACTTTGCCTTTCCCAGCCCGTTTTCCACAGCGCCTGGACTGGCGAAAAACTTGCAAAAGTCGCCAGTCGCGCTGGTCGAAAACGCCTGTGTCGTGGTCACCGGGTCATCCCCCCTCGCGGTCCTCGATCGCCTGGAGGTGGCCGAGCTCACCGCGCGCTCCCTGGTGGATGCGCGCGCCCTGGGCCGACTGTCGCTCTTGCCCGACCAGGTCCTCGATGAGATAACCCGCACCTATGGCTAGTATCACCGGGTAAGACGCATGCTTCTCGTCGGCAAGGCCATCGTACGCTTTACTAGGCTTGGCTCGCCGCCGCTTCCCTGCCGTTACCGGTTGCC
>CAWGZP010000181.1:0-52499 GCA_963826655.1 uncultured delta proteobacterium | reverse complement strand
GTTTCAGGGTGTCCCGAAGGGACGTGAATAGCTGTCTCGAAAAGTTCCTTTTCTCTCGTTTCAGGGTGTCCCGAGGGGACGTGAAGAGACTGCTCGAAAAGTTCCATGTGAGGTGCGAAACCCCCCCTGCCCTGATTCGACACGGTTCGGGATAAACTCTTAAGGACAAATATCTGATCTTTGCCTTTTGGAAGTCGGGTGGAGACAGTACTTTGCGGAGTGACGGGACAGTAACCCTGAATGACATCTTCGCTTTGTCAGTGATTTTCTGTCACTGATATCTCACTCTTCTTTCACTGTTATCAATCTCTCGAACGACACCGACTTAAGATGAAAATATAAAACGGAATCACCTTCCCCACGGAAATAGAGCCCGGGCAGAACTCGAATGTCTTTAGGGCTGAGTATCAAAAGCGTGGGCAGGAGAGATGCCGCTGGAAATGGCATTACAGTCTCGTCCGCCAACATTCCGGGGAGTCCGGAATTTGCCGGAGAATTTCCCTGCAGTTAATCCAGTTCTGTCAAGGTAGACGGTTCCGGTATCGAGAGGGATATGGAGGACCGCCTGCTAAGGAGGGTGTAGTGAAAAGAGTGATCCTGGGCGGATTGCTACTCGTTTGTTTACTTTCTCTGTTTATAGGTACGGCAGAAGCCGTCAGCCTGCAAATCAGTCAAGATCTCACTCTGGCAATTCCTAACCAGGACCTGGGCCTGGGCGAACATCAGGAAGGCCCCGAAGGTCCGTTTGTCGCGAGGCAGCCAAGTGTTTCCGTTGACTGTGACAGGATTTTTGGCCGGAGCGGATGGCGAAGTGACCTGCCAGGTTCCTTCCGGACTGCAAGCTGGACACTACAGCCTCTGGTCCGTCAAGAACGGGAGTTGGGTTAGATCCAACACTCTCGTGAAGGTGCTGGCGCCGGTGGTCAATAGCGTTTCAGTGACTGGAAACGCCATCCAATCGGGAAACACGGTGACTCTAACGGGTCTCTTTTTCAGCGACGAACCTACCGTCATCATGCATTATGAAAACAGTGCACTCCAATCCGTGAATCAGCCGTGCACCATACCGGGCAACTCTTCACCGATGGATATTCAAACAGGAGACAGCCAAGTTCAGGCTACATTACCGGATCTCGGCGCTGATAATCCTACTTCTTGTGTTTTTGAAGTCCAAAGTCCGAACGGAAGCGCGTTTGTCTATTACACAGATGGACTTGGCCCAGGCCAAGGGAAATTGATCAGCGCCACTTTGCAGAATACGATCGCAAAAGGTGAGGTATGGGATTATCTCATGAAGTCACTGGTGGGGGATTCTTCGTTTAAACAGGCATTTTTAAGTAATGTCTTGTATTATCACAGCGATCTTGGGGACCAGGAATATAAGTACGACATTCAGCAATGGAACATCAGCTATTGGACGAAGGACGCCTCGGGTAACAACTACGTTGTCGCTTCCGGGGTGGTCATCGTGCCAAAAGGAATTACACCGGCGCCACTCTTGAGCTTTCAGCACGGCACCATGCTGATGAAAAATGAAGCCCCTACCCGTTCAGAAGGAGCCGAACTGGCTTTTGCCACTACATTCGCGGCAACGGACGGTTTTCTGGTTTCCATGCCCGACCATCTCGGATTGGGACAGGCCGCGGAGATGACCCAAAGGACCCTGACCCATCCTTATTGCCAGGCCGTTCCGCTGGCCGTACCTGCGATCGATATGATGACCGCGGTCCAATCCTTTCTATCGTGGCAATTAAATAACGACCTGGTACTGAAGAATACACTCTACCTGGCGGGCTATTCCGAGGGGGCCTACGCTACCATGGCTCTGCACCGGGAGCTGGATACAAACAGCAACGCCCTCCCCCCGGTGACCGCTTCCGTCAACATGGATGGTCCGTATTCTCTTTCCAAGGTCATGCTGGACAAATTGATGGCGCACCAGACCTTTCCGGTTCTCTACTTTGCCCCGTATCTCCTTGTAGCTATGGACCAGACTTACGCTCTGTACAGCGACGCCTCCGAATACATGAACTTCCCATACGACATGACGGTAGCTCCTCTTATAAACGGATATTTTTCGGAGGCAACCGTCGATTCCCACATGCCGCCGTCGCATCAGCCTCGAGATGTTCTGATACCCGCGATTGCCGATGAACTCACAAGTTACCATGGGCCGATATTCGATACATTGCTGGCAAACGATCTTGTACCGGCCAATATTCCCAATGGCGCATGGAAACCCACGGCTCCTCTCCGGTTGATTCACGGCGAAAGGGATGACTGCGTGCCCTATGCCAATCTCACTTCCGCTATGACCTACTTCAGAGCCCTCCAGGCCCCTCACGTTACGGACGGCTCGTTTGACACCAACTGGGCAGACGTGCTTCGTAAGGCTTCAGGCGGTACATACCACGTGTCCTATTGCCCTTTCGCCATGGGCCTGGCCTGGAAATATTTCCATGATATGCAACCATAACCGTGGTTAAATCATTCGAGCAGACGCGGATCATGTGGTCACCATTGTTTAACCCTTACGATTCAGGTGGGACAATTGGCAGGTATTGAATTACAATGTTAGACAATGTCCGTTTTCGTGAAGCCACTTCCTTCTTTCGCGGTGATCGGGAAGAAAGTTTTCCACAAGCTTCCAGTATTCCGCGGAATGGTCGTGGTGGACCAAATGGCACAGCTCGTGTACTACCAGGTAGTCCAATATCGGTTCCGGAGCCAAAATAATGTTCCATGCGAAATTGACCCCGCCTTGAGTTGAGCAGCTTCCCCATCGCGATCTGAGTGCCTTGATCCTCACGGCGCGAGGCGTTACGCCGATTATTTTCATATAATGCGTGACGCGCTCTTCAATTCTTTTCAGCGCCGCATTTGCATACCAGGTTATAAGCTGCCGTCTGATCAATGGGACGCGGGTCTCTGAGGGGGTTTCTGAGCCTATGGAGACCATTATTCGGTCTCCTTCACAGAATACTCCGCCGCCACGCCCCTCGCGGACCTCCAAGGTTAGCTCCCTTCCAAGATACAGCAGCTTTTCTCCCGAAATGAATTTCCGTACGGGCAGGTTCTCCTGTTTTTCCCGGTTCAGGGTCAATCTCTTGCGCACCCAATCCGATTTCTGTTCGACAAAGCGCATTATTTCTCTTTGAGAAATCTTTTCCGGTGCGGCCACAACGACCATGTTGTCCGGGTAGACGCAAATGGAAAGAGTCTTTCTTCGGGGGCTTCGCCTGATCCGGCATTCGAAATCGATCATTGCAAATCCTGATTTTATTCTAGTGAACCGGCAACTGCAGATAATAGCGATTTGTGTGCTGGTTGAAAAGGAGGATGGGATACTGCGGGAAAAGACGCGATGTGTTGCGCTCCGAGATTGTGTCCCAAACAAAATATTTTTCGTCTTCCGTCCCTTTCCTAGAAGGAGGCAGGGGGACTGTTATTCTCCGATATCATCTAATGCTTTGGAAAAAGTCTTTCACCACTTATCGTAATGCACCCTTTCCTCCCGGTATCGCATTGCAGGGGCTTTCTCCTCGGCCGGCCACCCGATGGAAACGATGTCGAGCGGGATGATCTGCTCCGGCAGCGACAGCAACCGTTTGAGCCCGGCGACTCTTTCCTCCAGCGGATAGAAGCCCAGCCAGACAGCCCCCAGTCCGAGCCCGTTAGCGGCGATCAGTATGTTTTGTGTCGCAGCCGAGCAGTCCTGCACCCAGAACCCTTTGTAAATTTCAAGACTTGTATCGCCACAGACCACAATACCCAGGGCGGCTTCCTTGAGCATTTGCGAATGCGGGTGGATGGAAGGGATGGAGTTCAGAATCTCCCGCTGCCTTATCACGACGAAGTGCCATGGCTGCTCGTTTCCAGCCGATGGAGCGCTCATGGCGGCTTGAAGCAATCGATTTACGCTATCTTCAGAGACTTCCGCCGGGGTGTATCTGCGAATGCTGCGCCTGCTCGTTACGGCCTCGATGACGTCCATATTCTTTCCTTTTGAAAAGCTACAGATTGCCCAAACCTAAGTGAGGCGGATCCACCTTATAGCCGGCTTCATCCAGGACGGTCTCTATCTCCAGGATATGTTCGAAATTGCGGGTTTCGATTTCAAGGTCCACCAGGGTCTGATGAATGGACATGCCGGCGCCGCCCCGGTTGTGATAGATTTGAAGTACATTTCCTTTGGCTCCGGCGATTATGCCCAGGAGCGAAGTCAGTGAGCCCGGCACGTCATCCAGGCGTACACTGAACCGCATTATGCGTCCGCTTCTGGCCAGGCCCTTGCCAATCACCCTGTCCAGAAGGGGAATATCGATATTGCCCCCACTTATCAGCAATACGACTTTCCCACCCGCGGGGGCCTTGATCTCCCCGCTCAGCAACGCAGCCACACAAACCGCCCCGGCCCCTTCGGCCAGTATCTTTTTTCGCTCCAGAAGCAAAATCACAGCTTCGGCAATCCGGTCCTCATCCGCCAGGACCACCCGGTCGAGACTCTTACGGATTATCTCGAAAGGAATTCGCCCTATCTGTTTGACCGTTATTCCGTCCGCAATCGAGCGGTGGGCCTCGACCGAAACAACCTCGCCCCTTTCCAGCGCCTTGAGGGCCGAAGGACAAGTCTGCGCCTGCACCCCGACGATGCGAACCCCGGGCTTGACGGCAGTGGCAGCTACGCAAATTCCGGCCACCAAGCCGCCGCCCCCGACAGGTACGGCTATCAGGTCGACATCCGGGAGTTCCTCGAGTATTTCCAGGCCAATGGTCCCCTGCCCCGCTATTATCGACGGATCGTCAAATGGATGGATGAAGGTCTTACCTTCCTTTGCAAGCTCCAGCGCCCTTTTTATCGAATCCGCCACACTTTGTCCCTCGAGGACCACCTTCCCGCCGTAGCCTCGAGTTGCCTCCTGCTTCGAAATCGAAGCCCATTCGGGCATAACTATAGTAGACGGCAACCCGGCCCGACTCGCCGCCATGGCAACACCCTGGGCATGGTTTCCGGCGGACGCGGCAACGACCCCGAGCTTACCGATCCCGGCAAGCTCGGACACTATCTTGAACGTAGCGCCGCGAATCTTAAACGACCCCGTAATCTGCAAATTCTCCAATTTCAGGTAGACCTGGAAACCGGCCATTCGGCTCAAAACCGAGGCGTACACGAGGGGCGTTCGGACAACGAGTCCTTCGATGACTTTGGCAGCCTTTTTGATCTCGGCGATAGAAATCATGTTTCACGCCCGCCCGAAAATGAAGAAATTCTGGAATTTTGTGAAAAACAGCTTGGTCACACCGGTTTTTTCGGCAGGATAAAAATGAAGTCCGAACCATTTTGTCTCGGTTCGTACCACATATCGCCCTCGTGTTTTCGAATGATTTCACGGATCAGGTAAAGGCCCATGCCGAACCCTTCCTTTTTCTCGGCCCCGTCGTCCATATGGGCAAACTTCGTAAAGAGCCTTTCCCTGTAATGTTCCGGAATAGGGTTGCCGCTGTTATAAACGTTGAGTCGATAAAAGGAGCCGTGATCCTCAACCCCGAAAGCAATCTTGCAGCCCTTGCCGCCATATTTTACTGCGTTTTTAAAAAGGTTTCTGAATACCGCCTTGAGCCACATCATATCGACGCCGATCTGAATAGAGCCGGCGGGAATCGCCCCGAGGCTGCTGTCGATTGTTATGCTCCGCTCCGCGATCTCATTGGACATTTCATCGAGAACCACATCTATTATATTCTGCCGAAGGTCCAGCACTTCCCTGTTTTTGCGAAGCGCGCCATCGAAACAATGTGCGCTCTCGAGGCAATCCTCCACTATCCCCGTCAGGTTGCGAACCCGCGCCATCAGATCCCCAACCGTATTCCATACGGATTCGTCCATTCGTCCGAAAGAACCGCGCATCAGCAGCTTCAGCGTAGCGCCGATAGACACGAGGGGTCCCCGGATATCGTGCGACATGATCATGAGCATGTTCAGTATATCCTGGTTGAGTTCCCTGATGCTGTGCTCGGATTCGGCAAGCTCCTTGTTTTGTCTTTCGGACTCGAGATATGCCTCATGGAGTTCTTTTAACTCCGTTATGTCCCTGAGAGTGCCCTCGCAGGAAACGGAACCGTTCTCATCGAAGCACAGGGCGGCGGTAATGGAGGCGTTAAAAACGGAGCCGTCCTTCTTTTTCATCTCCACTTCGTATTCTTTTATGAAACCCTTTTTTTCGAGCCGGCTTTGAAACTGGTGTCCCTCTTCGCAGTTACAGAAGAGCATACGCATATCGTGAACTGCCAGCAGTTCTTCTTTGACCGAGTAACCGAAGAGTTCGACTCCCGCCTTATTCACGTCGAGCATCTTACCGCTCGGACTCGATATAAAGCGCATCTCCTTTGCAACGTCGAAAAAACGTTTGTACTTCATCCCGACAAAACCGGGACCCTGGGAATTGACGGAAAAAGGTATCTTCTCTGTTTCCCTTGCCACTTTTCATCCACCCGCATGAGTTTTTCGTTACTTCACCGATGAGAGGCCCAAATGGATTCAATAGCTGACATTATAGCTGCTTTTGGCGGTAGTTAACAAAGATACGGACAAGATAAATCCAAAAACTCGCTACCGGCAGAGTCAATCGGCCAGGGACATTCCAAATTCCCCCGCATACTCGATCCCGGGAGGGTCGGCCTCCAGGCTGTACAAATCTTCGGCCCATGTGCCGTACCTCAGCGACTGCAGTATCTTCGCCGTTTTCTCCTCGACTTCGGGTATCGTATGCACCAAGGCCTTCAAAGATTTAAGCACTCTCAGCATCTGTTCTCTATGACAAACCGGCAGCGCCGGATGCTCGACCAACCCGATTACTTCATCCAACTGTGACAGGTTACCGGATGTAATCTCCAGGTAGGCAAGCTTGGACCACAGTCCAACGAGATCGGGTGGACAGCCGTTAATATTTACCGAGAAGTCAAAGTCGATCCCGGTACGAAGCGCCTTCGAAAGTCTAGCCAGCATCGATCCGATTTCCGAGCGATCCCAAAAGCCGGTCTCCGAGAGGAGTTTTTCCCACTTAGGGTAGATCTTGTTTTTGACCCACTGCTGTTCCTGGTCCGGAGAAAGAGAAAGGCTTGCCAGTTCTTTCTGTTCAAGAAGCAACCGTTGACCCGTTGCGAGCAATTCCCCGGAGGAACACAACTGAGGGTACTTTTCTTTCAGGAGGCCGCTCAGAAGGTTCAGAATGTCACCTTTCCATTCCAGTCCCGGCGCGTGTTTTTGCAGAAGGTCCTCCCAGCTCGCTCGAAGAATCGCGATCTGTGCGTTTATCGCCGAGAAAACAAACCCCAGTTTTACTAACGTGTTCCTGAGTTCATGAGCCAGGATTTCGCAGCTCTGCAAACGCTGGCGGGCAAAGTCCTTGCTGGCCCGTAGGAGCTTTTCCCTGAACCATAAAGAGAGGAGTTCGGAACCGAGGCTTTGGGACAAATCGTGTACGATTCTGCTCTGACGGTCGCCGCCCCTCAATGTGCCTGGCTTAAAGTGTATCTTTATAACGGCAGCAACGACATTTTCGGTGTCACCCCAGATGGGATTTCCCCGCCAGTCGAGCGGATATCCAAGCTTTTCGATGGGACCACTGTAGAGGCTCTTTTTGCGAACCAGCACGGGTTCCATGTGGAAT
Source organism: uncultured delta proteobacterium (assembly GCA_963826655.1). Classification (GTDB taxonomy): domain Bacteria; phylum Desulfobacterota; class Syntrophobacteria; order Syntrophobacterales; family Syntrophobacteraceae; genus SbD1. The sequence goes on along the minus strand of CAWGZP010000181.1, from coordinate 44,829 downwards.
TCATCCTCAGGTTGTTCGGCGAGTTGTTTTCTGACACACCGTGGATCATGCATGGGATCTTCCGCCGTCCAGCTCAACTGCCTTTCGATGCACCAGCCCATTGCCTCCAGGGGACGGTCCGGCTGGTCGCGGTATTGCTCCCACCTTTTGCCGGGTGTGTTGTAATCGGAGCCGGCCGGCAAACCCCATTCGAACTCATCCGAGTCATGTTTTCGTGACCCCGAGAGAACACGGACCGCAATCAACTCGGGCATTGGGCCAATCTTGTAGATGGTGCCCTTCGTCGCGTTATCCAGGCACGAAAGCACTGTCTTTATCATAGTTCGGCAGGTTGTAACGAGCATCTCGTCAGTACTGTACATACCCTTCTCCAGAAACATCCCATATCGTAGACTAAAACGGCGGCAATCGGAGTTTCATCGGTCAGCCCGGTCATACACCACGGCGCCGGGCAGCCCTCATATAGATTATCGATCACTGAGGGTAATACCTTTACCCAATTCTTGCAAGGACTGGCTACCATCCGGAATTGTGCTATTCTATTCAACAGGCGACAGGAAGGGAAGACTCAGATGATAGGAGGTCCGGGATAGGGTCCGAGGTGGTTTCAGTTTGCCCGGGTACAGAAAGAAGAGGCTCTTCCTCTTCTTTCTGTAAGCGAGAAGTTTATGCTAACGGAAAAGTCATCCCTCAATATTCGACTTCATCTTGCGATTGGTAACTTCTCTCCCTGTAGTATCCGCCTTCCGTTTCCACGTGATAGGAACGGTGCTCATAGGCGGGCGGGTAGTAGTAGGTCACTGTAGAATGTCGTTCGACGATCACGGGTTCCTCATGAACGACGACGGGCAGTGCTCTTTCGACCACTACCGGAGTGGGCCGTTCGACCACCAGTGGCATTGGGGGCGGCATCCGATCAAACACCATAGGCATTGGGGGCGGCATACGCTCGACCACCTGGGGGGGTGGAGGGGGCATGCGCTCGACAAACTGAGGTGGGTACACCACTTCCGGAGGAGCAACTGCATAGCCCGGTGACGCATCGACTCCAATGCCGAAATGAACACCCCCGGCACAGGCATTCGACGACAGGCAAAAGACAGCAGAACCCAGAATGATTAAAACCGTCGAAACATATCGGTAAATCCGAAATCTCAAGTCTCCCATGCTCATCCTCCTTGTTACAATAGCCAGCATTGATTTTGCCCTTTTTCTTACGAGTTTCGCCCGATCCCGGAAGTCTTCAGACAAGCTGGAGAGCAAAGTACATGCCACCCGAATCCAAGTGAGTCCGAAGAAGGGCGCTCCATCCCGGCAGCATCGCTACGCGACGGTCCTGCTTCAACGCCTGGCGGAGACATCTTTTGAGCGTATCGGGACGGCGGTCGCAATGAAGCTCCCTTCCCCATCATAGAGCAGATTGAACACAATGGTCCGAAAGGCCGCCCGGCCGACAAATTGCCGCCCAAATCCAAATTTTACGATATTTCACGATCTGCCGTCTCTTCGAATTTTCTTGATAACGCCAGTCGCGACAAATCTTTCATGTGCTACCGCAAAAAAGTCAAAGGCTGGAGGTAACCGGCGGAGTGTTTCTTGGTCTACTGGCAGGTTGTGCTATGATAGAGTTCACAGGGGGCGGAGGAGCGAACAGGATCGGGCCTAAGCTCAAAATGGTTGGGGGTAAACTCAAGCTGAGGTGCATAGCAACAGAGATATTTAGAAAGGTTGCCGCAGGTTTTGAAACCACTGCTCGTTGCCAGAAATCTGAGGTGCACGAACGCCGCCAGGGAAATTTTCAACATCGATTATTTCTCCCTCGATCAGGGCGAGACCATCGCGCTCGTAGGTCCCAACGGCGCCGGAAAAACAACTCTCCTCCTGACCCTGGCCCTGCTCCACCAGCCTACCTCGGGCGCCATAGAACTGGATGGGGTCGCCGCCGGCCCGAACAACCTTCTTCAGTTGCGAAGGCGAATGGCCGTCGTCTTTCAAGAACCGCTCCTACTCGACATGTCGGTCCTTGGCAATCTCACGACGGCCTTGCGGATACGCAAAGTACCCGGGAAGGCAGCCCTCGAGAGGGCGAAAAGGTGGCTCGATGTTTTTGGAGTGGCGCATATCTGCTCACAGCAGGCGCGATCTATTTCAGGTGGCGAGGCGCAACGCACGAGTCTTGCCAGGGCCTTCGCGCTCGAACCCGACCTGCTTTTCCTCGATGAACCATTCGCCTCGCTCGACTATCCCACCCGCAACTCGCTCCTCAACGACCTCGGTAAAATTCTCCAACAGATGAACATGACCACTTTGTTCGTGACGCACGATTACAGCGAGATTCCTTTCCTGGCCGAAAAGACCGCCGTCATGTACGATGGACGCATAAAAAAATTGGGCCCGAACGAGGAAATATTTGGTAAGGATTTTGCTCGCAGAAGTTTCTGGAGCCCCTGGGCGGACTGATTTTCTCCCCTCGAAAGACGCGGTGGCCGCGCTCCGCAATGAAGACCCGCTTTCGTGGCGCCAGAAACGCCGCCGTGGGAGACGGCGCTAGCATTTAGCCCAGCGTACGGATCTTTGCATGGTTTCAGGGTGTCCCGAAGGGACATGAAAAGCTGTCTCGAAAAGTTCCAAGCGAGGTGCGAAATCCCCCCTGCCCCCCTTTACAAAAGGGGGGTGATTGCCACGTCTTTTCATGGTTTCAGGGTGTCCTGAAGGGACGAGAGATACTGCTTCAACACTGTTCGAGCACCTTCTCCAAGAGCGTACCCAGGGTTTTCCCGGACCTGTTTGCGGTTTCTATTACTTGTTCGATCACGGCCGGCTTGTAGCAATCAGGCAGGTTTATGTTGGTTACCGCCGATATTGCCAGCACCTCCAGCCCCGCGTGAACTGCCGTTATGGCCTCCATGACGGTAGACATGCCCACAGCATCGGCCCCCGACATCTTTAAAAAACGCGTTTCCGCCGCGGTTTCCAGGCAAGGACCGAGCACCCCCGCGTAGACGCCTCTTCGAAGAGGAATCCCCAATTTCAGGGCAGTATTTTCGGTCAGATCTATCAGGCGGCGGCTATAGGGTTCAATCATGTCCGGAAAGCGCAGACCCCATTCGTCCACATTGGGTCCGACGAGCGGGTTTTGCCCCGTAAAATTTATATGGTCCGTTATTACCATAAGGTCCCCTGCGTTGAAATTGGGGTTGAGTCCGCCCGAGGCGTTCGAAATCACGAGCATTTTCGCACCCAGCGCCCGAATGACCCGGACAGGGAAAGAAATTTGCTCAGCCGAAAAGCCTTCGTAGAGATGAAAGCGCCCGTCCATGGCGACGACCGGCTTTCCGGCCCAGGTGCCGCATACCAGCCTGCCGTAATGACCCGGGACAGTGCAGGCCGGGTAATGGGGTATGTCCGAATAAGGCACCACGACAGCCTTATCAATCTGTTCCACAATGCCACCGAGGCCAGTGCCCAGGATCAGCCCGACATACGGTTCGCGATCCAGGTAAGATTTTATGGAACCGGCAGCTTCTTCAACCTTTCCCCTCAACCCGATCATTGCGCATCCTTCCGCGGCTGTTGAAAATTAGCCGCAATCCTTTCCGGCGATTATAATAGAACTTCGTAAGACAGGTCTCACGACAATTGACACAAGCCCCTGCATTTGTAAAGATCGTTCACGCAAGGATTCGAGCAGCCGAAGGGTAAAAATTTGGCCTGCTAAGAGAGGGTGATCGCAGACGCGCTCTAATGTCATATTCACTTAACAATAAAGATACTGTTATCGATACTATGCCGCCGCGCTCGTTTGACCATTCCTACCCCCCGGAGCTGCCAATCACGGAATGGCGGGAGAAAATCGTCGATGCAATCACCCGGCGCCAGGTCCTCGTAATTACGGGAGAGACGGGTTCGGGCAAGAGCACGCAGATTCCAAAGTTTTGCATGGAGGCGGGAAGAGGCCAAGCCGGTCTTATCGGATGCACGCAGCCGCGCCGCATCGCCGCGATCACCCTTGCCGCACGCGTATCCGAAGAACTCGGTAGTGAAGGGCCTAAGCTGGTTGGACACAAGATCCGTTTCCAGGACCGCACCGCCCGCTCGACCCGAATAAAATTCATGACCGACGGCATCCTCCTGGCTGAAGCGCAAAGGGATAGAGAGTTCCGCTCTTATGACACTATTATCGTAGACGAAGCCCATGAGCGTTCCCTCAATATAGAGCTTCTCATCGGAATTCTAAAGCAGACGCTCCCCAAAAGGCCCGATCTGAAGGTGATAATCACCTCAGCCACGATCGACCCGGAAAAATTCTCCGCAGCGTTTGACGGCGCCCCGATTATCGAGGTTTCCGGCAGGACCTGGCCGGTTGAAGTGGTGTACAGCCCGGCCAATACCAGTGAGGATGAACAAACCGAGGACGAATCCTACATCGACCAGGCCATTGCAGCCTCGGATCTGCTCAAGCTCAAAGAGCGGAGAAGAGGTGACATCCTAATATTCATGCCGACGGAAAGCGACATCAGGGAAACGGTCCAGCGCCTCGAAGAAAAACGTTATCATAACACCCTCATTATGCCCCTTTTTGGAAGATTGGCCGCATCGGATCAGCAAAGAATTTTCGCTCCCGTCTCCGAGGACAAGATTGTTGTCGCGACAAACGTAGCGGAGACTTCCATAACCATTCCACGAATAAAATTCGTAATCGACACCGGACTGGCGAGAATAGCTCAGTACAACGCGCGTTCGAAGACCCGAAGCCTGCCGGTGGCGCGTATCTCCAGGGCGAGCGCAGACCAGAGGAAGGGGCGGTGCGGCCGTGTGGAAGCAGGCATCTGCATAAGACTTTACTCCGAGCAAGACTATCTCGATCGGCCCCAGTTTACACCTCCGGAGATCAAGAGGTCCAATCTTGCCGAGGTAATTTTGCGAATGCTCTACTTGAAGTTGGGCGACATCCAGGACTTTCCTTTCCTGGATCCTCCCTCTCCGGCGGCAATCAAGGATGGTTTCGGGACTCTGCGCGAGTTGGGTGCGGTTGACGATAACTGCCGGCTTACCCGCATCGGCAAAACGATGGCCCGATTGCCCCTCGATCCGCGTATTTCGAGAATGCTGATCGAAGCAAAGAGGGAAAACGCATTCCGGGAATTGATGATTGTCGGCGCAGCCTTAAGCATTCAGGACCCGCGCGAGAGGCCGCTCGGCCTGGAAGCTCAGGCCGAACAGGCCCAAGCCGTTTTTCGAGACCAGCGCTCGGACTTCGTTTCTCTTTTGAAAATCTGGCAGGCCTGCTGGCAGGAACAACCCGCAAGCTCTCCAGACGCAGGCGAAGGATCGGGAGCGCGTAGCCTCGGCGGGCTGCCTCGATGCCCCGAACGGAGCCGCCGCCCCCGGCGGTACGCCTTTGGACCCATCCTCCAGGCGGACTGCCGGCCAGATACGGAAGTTTTGCCGCGAACGTTTTATTTCGTTTCGGCGGATTCGTGAGTGGCGCGATATTTTTGAGCAAATCCGCTCCATCGTGAGCGAACTTGACGGTTTTATCGAAAACACCGTCCCGGCAGGCTATGATGCCGTTCACCGCTCCATTCTGAGCGGCTATCTCAGTCAGGTGGCCTTGCGCAAGGACAAAAATATTTACACCGCGGCCAGGGGCCGGCAGGCAATGATTTTCCCCGGATCAAATCTTTTTAACAAGGGGGGGCAATGGATTGTCGCCTCGGAACTGCTCCAGACCTCGCGGCTTTTTGCGCGTACCTCCGCCAACATCGATCCGGAGTGGATAGAACAGGTCGGGCGGCATGTGTGCAAATACAGTTGGTCCGAGCCGCACTGGGAGAAGAAACGCGGCCAGGTTGTCGCTTTTGAGAAAGTAACTGTCTACGGCCTTACCCTGGCGGATCGACGCAAGGTCAATTTCGAGCGTATAAATCCTGCTGAAGCGCGCGAGATTTTTATCCGCACGGCCCTCGTTGAAGGAGAGCTTCCGAGAAAATATGATTTTCTGGAACACAACCGGGAACTGTTAGCAAGAATCGAGCTGCTCGAGAACAAGACGCGCCGCAGGGATCTCCTTGTCGATGAAGAAACCCTCGTTGCATTCTATGACGCGCACATTCCGCAAATCGCCGATCTCAGGTCCTTTGACAGGATCATAAAGGAGATGGGGGGCGACGACTTTTTGAAAATGAAGGAGGAAGACCTTCTTAGAACCGAACCCGATTCCGGGGAGATCGCGAAATTCCCCGATACTTTCAGCGCGAATGGGACCGAACTGCCTCTTCGATACGCGTTCCACCCGGGCGAAGAAGACGACGGCATCACGCTGACCGTGCCCGTACACATGCTGCCCATACTTTCCGAGGGACCTTTAGAGTGGCTTGTGCCAGGCATGCTGCCCGAAAAAGTGACGGTCCTTCTAAAAAGTTTGCCCAAGGGTATTCGCAAACATTTTCTCCCGTTTAACGAAACCGCCCCGCGCATATTGCAGGGCCTGGTCTATGGGAAGGGAGATTTTTACAGCCGGCTAAACGAAGTGGTGTTCCAGTTGACAGGTGTGCGCATTCCGCGGGAACAGTGGAACACGGAGCAGTTGCCCGATCATCTGAGGATTCGCTTCGAGGCGGTCGGCCACAAAGGAAACGTTCTGGCGTCCGGGCGCGATATCGAGACCCTGCGGCCCCTCGCCATCGAAAAGCATGAAGACAGGTTGTGGCAGGAGGCCAGGAAAAGCTGGGAGCGCGATGAACTCGACGGTTTGGATTTCGGCGACCTGCCGGAGAGTATCGAAATTGGGCCCGATGCAATGGGAATTGCGCGGCTTGCCTATCCGGGGCTAAAAGACGACGAGGGAAAGATTGCCGTTCGCCTCTTTGCCGACCCGGGCAGTGCACGGGAATCCACCCTCTCGGGGCTCATGCGCCTGTATAAAAACGCCTTCGCCGCCGAACTCAAAGCGTTTAAAAAAGACTGGGCCTTCCCCGAGACGTTCGCTGCGGGAGTTTTTTTCATGGGCGGCTTAAAACAAGCCTCTTTCGCTCTCTATGATTATATTCTGCGCTGCCTCTTCGGATTGCGGCGGCCCCAACACCCTGACAGGGACCGTTTTGTCGGAAATCTCGAAAGGCTTAAAGGCCGATTGGGAATTCTGGGCAGCGAAATTAAAGCGCCTGTTCTTGAAGCGGTGAGCCAAAGGCATGAAACCTGCCTCGCCCTAGACCGGTTCAAACGTATGGCTGGCGCGAACCGGGCCGTCGTCGACCGGCTGGGAGTAATCGCCGGAGAGGTGGCGACTCTCGTGCCGGCCGATTTTCTGTCTCAGGTCTCCGAGCGGCGGATTCTACTTTTGCCGCGCTACCTGAGGGCGCTAAGAATTCGTGCCGAACGCGCCTATGCCTCGCCTGAAAAGGACCGGGCCAAGGAAGAACAGATCGACGTATACCGGGTCAAATTCGAGGAAGCCAAAAGACGGATACTCTTGGCGCCCACACCGGAGGGGCTCGATTTTATAGAAGATATTGCCCAGATGGTCGAGGAGTTCAGGATTAGCCTTTTTGCCCCTGAAATAAAGACGCTATTTCCGATTTCGGGCAAGCGCATCGAGAAAAAGTTGCAGGAATTGCCGTCGTGAGTTGCCCACCGGAGGATTTACACCTCGTTTTCGATGCGGCCGCTCTGCGCCGGCGCGTTATCAGTGAACTCTCAGGCCGTTGCAGCCTCGATACCCTGTTCCACGACACGGGCTGCCCTTCGGTGCGCACTTCAAGCGTCCTGCTCCTTCTGGGGGAGAAAGTAACCGAGGAAGGCGGTTCTCCGGAGGCCTGCATTATCCTGAACAAACGATCAAAGAACGTCAAACAGCCCGGGGACCTGTGCTGCCCCGGCGGGGCGGTCGAAAAACTCGACCGCTTCCTTGCCCGGTTATTGTCGTTTCGGGGCTCACTTCTTTCCAAATGGCCCTGTTGGAATAAACTGAAGGCGGAAGAGCCGGAAAACGCCGAGTTCCTGTCCATGCTGTATGCGGCAGGCCTCAGGGAAGGCTGGGAAGAAATGAGCCTTAATCCTTTCGGACTGGCCTTCCTGGGCCCCCTTCCCTCACAATGCCTCGTCATTTTTCGCCGGGTGATCCATCCATTGGTAGCGTGGGTCTCATACCAGAAAGAGTTTACCTTGAGCTGGGAAGTTGATAGAATAGTTCAGTTTCCGTTGCGCGCTCTTCTCGACCCCCTTAACTACGCGGTCTACAGGATGTATGTGCCGCAGCATCTGGAGTGGAGGTTCAAGGGGAGGGACGTGGATTTCCCATGTTTCATTTATAAAAATGGGGAGCGGGCCGAGCTTTTGTGGGGCGCTACCTTCAGGATCGTTACCACGTTCATGGAGACGATCTTCGGATTCCGGGTCCCCGATCTCAAAGAATTGCCCCTGGTCCCGGCAACCATAAATGACGAATACGTAAAGGGAGGGGCGCCAGGGCGGCACGTCAAGATCATCGCCCCCTTGCTCCTAAATCATCGATCCATTGTGAAAAACGGCAGCCTATAATGAACAAAGTTGGTGACGTCGTTCTCGTGTACATGGACAACAGTCCGGCCTTTTTCGCCAGGGTCGACGAAATACTCGCCGACGTGAAGCCCGGTTGGTTCCATGTCAAATTGCTGGTGCTGCAAGTCCCTCTCCTGATTGTCACCTGGATTTTGCGCGAAGCCTATTACAACGGCCAGGAATTTACCATGGGGGGCCGGCCGATGCGGATAGACAAAGTCGTGGCCCCCACGGAAAAAGACGCCGGCCAGGAACCTGAAGACGCAAGGAAAGGGCCGCCAAAGCCCGAACTTGTGGTACCCAAGAAAGAAAAGGAGGTTAAGCCGGGCAAACAGGGCAAAGTGATATCGATATCCGATCGTCGAAAAAAAGATGGGACATGAGAGTGGAGAAAGATCAAGTGTCCCCATGACTTTTTCGCCACCAGTCGTCGTGCCCTTTAAACCACCAGTCGGTTGAATCCGTCGTCAGAATCTGTTCCGCTATCTCTTGTCCAATCGGAGTAACCAGGCGCTGCCTGGCAAAATGTATCCATTTCGCCGCGTAGGAATTCCCGAGGTCGTTTTGCTCTTTGAGTTCCACAATGAGGTCTAACTGGTCCGCATCGTGAACCAGCCTTGCTTCCGGCGTCTCAGCTTCTCTATATTCCCTCAGAAGGCCCTTGAGTTCGTCTCCAAATGGGAGGGAGCCCGTCAGGTCTTCTATCGCACCGGTTTCGTCGACAGTGACATATCTCTTGTTGACATAGTTAAGGTCACCGGTCCGGGCTTCCGGCAGGTCGTGAAAGAGGCACAGGCAAATGACCTTGAACGGATCCACGTTTGATTCCATGCGAGCGAGAACGAATCCGATCATTGCCACGCGGAACGAATGATCGGCGACTGATTCACTGCCGGACCCAAGGAATTGAAAACCGGAGCGAGGAGTTTTCTTGAGCATCCCAAGCTCGAAAAAGAAGTTTATAATTTCTTTGTAGCCCAATTTGATCTCCTTGCAACTGCTGAATTGGCCCAAGCCTGGCCGGCTTGGAAGCATCGGCACAATGGTTTCGAATCTATTCTGCTTTAAAAGATCGGTCAACGTTGATATATTTCGTCGACTCCAAAAATTCATTATGCTTCCAAACCCGGCCGGAGGTTTCAAATTAATGGAGAAGCATACCCTTTCCGTATTGGTTGAAAACGCTCCAGGCGTTCTGACTCGAGTGGCAGGCCTTTTCGCACGGCGGGGCTTCAATATCGACAGCCTGGCTGTAGGGCGCACCGACAGGGACGACGTCTCCCGGATGACCATTGTGGTCGAAGGAGACAAATCAATCATAGAGCAGGTTACCAAACAGCTCCACAAGCTCATAGACGTCATCAAGATCAGCAATATAACGGAAGACGAATACGTCGACCGGGAACTGGTCATGATAAAGGTTGCGGCCGAACCGAGCCAGCGGGTCGAGATCATGCACATTGCCGGCATATTCAGGGCTCGAGCCGTTGACTTGGGCAGCAAGACCATGACTTTCGAATGTACCGGCAATGAGGGGAAAATCAATGCATTTGAGGAGTCCCTTCGGCCGTATGGGATCAAGGAACTGGTGCGCACCGGAAAAATTGCCCTGATGCGGGGGAGCAAGTTCGTAACCGTTGGAAGCCTGCCGGCTCACCAGCCGGAAGATAATTAGACCAGAGGCGGCAAGGTGCGGCCGGCCGAAAGAGCTTTCGGCCTAATGACCATTTCGGTGAGCGGGCTAAGTGAACGCGCTTGTTTCGTTTCGAGGATGCACCGGAGGAATTCAGGTGGAGATTACGGTTGCCGAGGCCCTGATTGAGTGCCTCGTGAGAGAAAATGTCGAAGTCGTGTTCGGCTATCCAGGAGGAGCGATTCTTCCGGTTTACGACGCCCTTTATGATTCAACCAAAATAAAGCACGTGCTCGTGAGGCATGAACAGGGGGCTGTCCACGCCGCGGACGGATACGCCCGAGTTACCGGCAAGGTCGGTGTCTGTATGGCAACTTCCGGACCCGGGGCAACCAATCTCGTCACGGGCATTGCAAACGCCTACATGGATTCGGTCCCCATCGTTGTGATAACCGGACAGGTCCCAACGGCGCAGATTGGAACGGACTCCTTCCAGGAAGTGGATATCACCGGCATTACAATGCCGATAACGAAGCATAACTACCTCCTCAAGGACCCGCAGAAGCTTCCGACGATAGTAAAGAATGCGTTTCACATTGCGTCGACCGGCAGGCCCGGACCGGTGCTGATAGATATTCCGAAGGACGTGGCGCTGGAGAAGATCAATTTCAAGTACCCCTCGGCGGTGCGGCTTAGGGGCTACAAACCCACTTACAAAGGACATCCGGCCAAAATAGCCGAGATCGCAAAGGTTATAGCGAAGGCGAAGAGGCCGGTCATCTATGCCGGAGGGGGCATCCTTTCTTCAAACGCTTCAGAGGAACTCCTGGAGTTTGCCGAGGCGATATCTGCCCCGGTAACCAATACTTTCATGGGCCTGGCCGGCTTTCCCGGCGACCACCCCCTCTTTCTCGGCATGCTCGGCATGCACGGGACCCGCTATGCAAACCTGGCTATCACGGAGTGCGATCTACTGATAGGCCTTGCCGCTCGATTTGATGACAGGGTCGTGATGAATCTCAACAACTTCGCTCCGAAGGCCACCGTCATCCACATAGACATCGATCCCGCTGAAATCGGAAAGGTGGTCGCCACAAATGTCCCACTGGTCGGCGACGTAAAACTGGTTTTGAGGGCGCTCCTTCCGCTTCTTGAAAAAACGGACCGCTCGGAATGGCTGGCGCGCATCCAGCAGCTCAAGACCGAATACGCTCTCACCTACAACCGTGACTGCGGCCTCAAGCCGCAGTTCGTTATAGAGCAGCTTTGGAACTGCACCAGGGGTGACGCGATCATAGTTACCGATGTTGGCCAGCACCAGATGTGGGTAGCTCAGTTCTATCCATTCAAAAAGCCCCGCACTCTGGTTTCCTCCGGCGGCCTCGGCTGCATGGGTTTCGGCCTCCCGGCTTCTCTTGGTGCATCCCTCGGCGCACCCGGCATGAAGGTCATCCTGGTGACCGGGGACGGCAGCCTGCAGATGACCGTGCAGGAACTTGGCACCATGATGGAGCAGGATCTGGCCGTTAAAATCATAGTCTTGAACAATCGATCTCTGGGAATGGTGCGGCAGCTCCAGGAATTCTACTGCCGTGGGCGCTATATGGCTGTAAATTTTTCTTTTCAACCCGATTTCGAAATCCTTGCCAAGGCATACGGTATGGCCGCATACACTTTCAGGACCGAAGAGGAGGTAATCAAAGGGCTGGGCGAAGCGCTCGAAGCACCCGGTCCGGCGATCATCAACTGCATTATCCCCGCCGGAGAAAATGTATCTCCTATGGTGCTGGCCGGATCGGGAATCGGCGAGGCAATCGACTGTGGATAATTGTCTAACCCCTAAACACCAGGTTTCTTGACAAGCGGCCCTTTGCCCCGCTATAGTGACGCCTTTTGAATTCAAGGAAAAAACACAAATGAAAACTCTGCTTCTAAACCCTCCATCTTTCGATAAATTTGATGGAGGGGCCGGCGCCCGTTGGCCTGCCCGCCGCGAAATCATTTCATACTGGTACCCCGTCTGGCTTGCCTACGCGGCCGGTTTGATCAAGGAGAGCAGGCTCCTCGACGCCTCACCCCACGGAATCGGCCTCGAAGAGACCATTGAGATCGCAAGGGACTTTGAGTTCCTTGTTTTATTTACGAGCAAGCCCGGTTTTCTCCACGACGTCAGTCTTGCCGAGAGCATAAAGCGAGTCAATCCTTCGATTCGGATCGCCTTTGTCGGCCCGCCTGTTTCGGTCCAGCCGGAGCAGGCGCTCAATGCTTCACCGGCCATTGATTTCGTGGCGAGAAAGGAATTCGATTATACAGTCGCCGAATTCGCATCCGGCAAAGATCTGAAGGAAATCGCCGGTGTCAGCTACAGAGAAAACGGGAAAATCGTTCACAATCCCGACCGGCCGCTAATAGAGGACCTGGATTCTCTTCCATTTATCGTGGAAGTTTACCGGCGCGACGTTGATCCTTACAAATACAACATCCCTTTTTTGAAGCATCCCTATCTTTCCTTCTATACTTCACGCGGCTGTCCGGCCCGTTGCATATACTGTCTCTGGCCTCAGACTTTCACGGGGCATCCGTGGCGCGTGCGCAGCAATGAAAACGTGGTTGCCGAGGTAAAGCGGGCGCTTGAACTTTTCCCCGAGGTAAAGGAAATATTCTTTGACGACGACACCTGGGCATGGGGGAAAAGCCGGGTCATCGATCTTTGTAAGCACCTCAAGGGCCTCAATTTCACATGGTCCTGCAACAGCCGCGTCCATGCGGATTACGAAATGCTTAAGGCCATGAAGGAAGCGGGTTGTCGTCTTCTGGTGGTTGGTTTCGAATCCGGGGACCAGGATGTTCTCAATAACATGAAGAAGGGGATCACTCTCGAACAGTCTTTAACGTTCATGAAAAACTGCCGCGAACTCGGCTTGACGGTCCATGGGGATTTCATGATAGGGCTCCCCGGTGAGACAAAAGAGACGATAATGCGCACTATCGAGTTTGCCGAACGGCTGGATCCGGAAACCATCCAGGTCTCCCTTGCACACCCCTATCCCGGCACCGAATTTTATGAATATCTCCAAACCAATGGCTATCTGACCAAAGACGAAATGTCGGACGAACTCGGTCACCAGTTGCCGAATTACGAGTACCCGTGGCTCAGCCGCCAGGAGATCGTGGACGCGGTCGAATACTTCTATGGCCGCTACTATTTCAGGCCCAAGGTGATCTACAGAATAGTCAGGCGGGCGATTTTCGACAGACAAGAGCGCGGCCGCCTCTACCAGGAAGCACGCGATTACCTGACACTGCGTGCGCGGCGCAAGAAGTTTACGGGCAACGTTTTCGAGAAAGCCAGGTGAGAGTATATCCCGGAATCACCGGCACTGTTTGCAGCTGCCAGAGATGAAGCGCTGCCGTTTGATTATAAACGCCGATGATTTCGGCGCTTCCAGGGAAATTAATGAAGCCGTAATCCTGGCTTACCGAACTGGAATCTTGACGAGCACCAGCCTGATGGTCTCAGGTCGCGCCTGCGCGCACGCGATAAATCTGGCGAAAGAAAATCCAGGCCTGGCCGTTGGGCTCCACGTAACGTGCGTCGATGGACACTCTGTCCTCCCCCCCTCGCAGATTCCGCACATTACCGATAAAGACGGCGCTTTCCAATCCGACCCGGCCCTGGCAGGCCTGAGGTATTTTTTTTGTCGTAGCGCAAGACGAGAACTTATCAACGAAATCGCCGCTCAATTCGACAAATTCAGCAAATCGGGCCTCGATTTCTCTCACATCGACAGCCACTGCCATATCCATGTACATCCGGTTGTATTGGATGCAATTGTTGAAATTGCCGAAAGTTTCGGAATAAAGAGAATGAGGGTCCCGGCCGACGATTATTTTACTGCCCTCCCTTTTTTGAAATCGCCTTTTTTATCGGCGGGGTATGCCCTCGTTTTTAAAATTCTGACCGCCAGGATGAAACGAAAGCTCAGGGGGCGAGGATTTATTTTCCCGCGGAGGGTATATGGGAACCTGCTGACGGGAACTATGAACCTGGAGTATGTGCTGTCACTGCTTGCCGGGCTGCCGCCCGGCGTGGGCGAAATTTATTTTCATCCCGCACTGCCCCCGGTACAACCAATCCTGGATGCAGATCAATTGCAGCGATTAAGAGAATTTTGTATTCTGACAGAGCCCGAAAACGAAATCCAAAATCAGGCGGCTCGGCATAATTCCGTCAACCTACTTCGACCTGGAAAAGGATGCATGAAAACGGTTTTCGTAATCACCCTGGCGATCATCGCCCAGGCAGTCGGCAATACTTTGCTCAGCAAAGGAATGAAAATCATCGCATCGATGCCCTCTTTCACCGATGGTTTTTCTCTTCTCATGCTGGCCTACGCGCTGAAAAACCCTTACATATGGGGGGGGACCGTTCTGCAGATAGTTTTCTTCGCAAGCTTTGTGTCCGCTCTTTCGTGGGCCGACCTGAGTTTCGTCCTCCCGGCAACGGCGCCCGGCTACATTCTTAACGTCTTTTTCGGGGCATGTTTTTTGAACGAAACGGTCTCGCAGCCGCGCTGGACCGGTTCCGTGCTGATAGTTTTAGGAGTCATGCTGGTTTCCCTCTCGGGGGCCAGAAAAGACGCCGCTAAGCAACTGGCGCCCAAAAGCGGTCTGCCGGTTGCGGGGGGAGTTGGATGTTCACAGTCCTGATGGTCTTGACGATTGTCCTTTCAAACGCAGCAGGCGATGTATTTCTCACCAGGGGCATGAAGCAAATCGGTGACGTTTCCGCAATCAGCCCGCTTGAGATCCTGCGGACAACAAAGGCAATACTGGGCAATCTAAACTTCCTGACCGGGATTGCGTGCCTGACCCTGAGTTTTTTCTTTCTTGACCGTTCTTTCCTGGGCCGATTTGAGTTTCGTCATCCCAGCGACGGCAATCTATTATGTGGTCACGGTTGTGGGGGCAAAATTCCTCCTGGGGGAACAAATCGACCGAATGCGCTGGGCAGGCACCTTCCTCGTCTGTTTCGGGGTTGCGCTTATCTGCCTTCCCGAAGGCAGGAGCCTGTCTGCGCCGATGCTTATCGAAGCTGTTAGAACCTTTCTCCTTATCCTTTGCGCCGCCTCTGCCTGCTATTACCTGACCAGCATAGTCGCCGCCGAAAGGTTTTTTTCAGCCCCCCTGCCGAACCAGCCGGGAGAATTTTCGCCTGTCTCCATTCTTGTTCCGCTTTGCGGTGCCGACTCTCACGCCTATCAGAACTACGCCTGCCTTTGCCGCCAGGATTATCCTCAATTCGAGATCGTTTTCGGTGTTGGAGATTCGAGCGATTCGTCTCTTCCGGTCATTGCCAAGCTGCGCGACGACTTCCCCCGGGTCCCCATTGAACTGGTGGTAAGCGCCAAAAAGATTGGGCCCAATCCGAAGGTAAATACGCTCAACAACATGCTGCCGAAAGCTCAGTATGAGACCCTGATCCTGCTGGACAGCGACATTAAGGTGGGACCGGACTTTCTCAAATCGATCACAGCGGATCTTTCACCGGATGCCAACGGGCTGGTAACCTGTCTCTACCGCGCCGCAGAGGCGCCTGGAACACCCGCAAAGCTCGAAGGAGCCGGGATCTCGTCGGAATTTGCCCCTGGCGTGCTCGTGGCCCAAATTGCCGGCGGGATTTCTTTTGCCTTCGGCGCAGCTATTGCCCTCAGCAAGAAAACACTCCAATCTATAGGCGGCCTAGCCTCCATCGCCCCCTATCTGGCTGATGATTACATGATCGGCCACCTGGTCTGCAAGGCCGGCCAGCCGGTGAAACTGTCCCGCTACGTGGTCGAGACCGTTTTGTCGAGGCTTAGCCTTGGCGAATTTTTCCACCATCAGGTCAGGTGGGCGAGGGGGATACGTGCGTGCGCCCCTTGGGGACATGCCGGATCGCTTATCACGAATGGAACGGCGCTCTCCTTTCTCTACTTTGCGCTTTCGGGATTTTCCCGGTTCGGACTCTTGATTTTCACCTCGGTGATCGTCCTCAGGCTTGCGATGGCCTGGATGGTCGGGGTCCGCCGCCTGGGCGACAAAATCTTGAGGCATAACCTGTTGCTCGCTCCGCTAAGAGATTTTTTCAGTTTTTTTATTTGGATTGCGGCCCTGACGGGCGCGCGCGTAGTATGGAGGGGACTCGTATTCCGGCTCGAAAAAGATGGCACGATAACGCCGGAAACAGTGTCTAACGACAATTTATAATGTGATGCGGGTTCCTGGGATGACGGTCCGTCGCCCGGTGATTAATTTCAAACACTGTGGATATCCGAGAGAAACGACGTATGAAGCTTTTTATTATTCAACCCTCCCATGTTAAGGGCAGAGCTAATCTGGCTCCCTTCAAAAGCAGCAGGAGGGACCTTGTCGGGCTGACGCTACCCTACCTGGCGGCACTCACTCCCAAAGAATGGGATATCGAGCTAATCGATCAACAGTTGATGGACATTGACTTCAATGCCCCTGTCGACCTTGTGGCAATCACCACGTGGACGATCAATTCACTGCTGGCCTACGAAATCTCCGACCGGTTCAGGGCTAGAGGGGTCCCCGTGATAATGGGCGGACCTCATGCTTTTGTCTGCCCCGGGGAGGTCGCCCAACACTGCGATGGCGTGGGAATCGGGGAAGGAGAAAAGATCTGGCCCAAAATGTTGGAGGATGCCGCTAATGGCCGGCTTCAAAAATTCTACCGCCAGGAAAAGTCCCTCAAATTAAGAGATCTGCCCTCTCCGAGATATGATCTCCTCGATTTAAGAAGATACAGTTACTTTAAGGCCTTCGCGGTTCAAACCTCACGCGGTTGCCCCTTCCATTGCGATTTTTGCTCCGAGCGTTTCTTCCTGGGCCAGGAATACCGCTATCGGCCGGTAGACGAAGTGATAGCCGAATTGAAACACGGCGGGATCAAGAACATTTTTTTCACCGACAGCACTTTCGCCGGCAACAAGCCCCATTCGATGGAACTGATGGAAGCGCTTGTTCCTCTCAAGGTGCGCTGGTCAGCTCTCTGGTCCACGAATTTATGCCGTGACAAGCGTTTTTTAGACTGTGCCAAACGCAGTGGGCTTCTGCACGTAAATATCGGCCTGGAAACGATCGATCGAGACGCGTTGGCCGGAATGAACAAGAAAATTAACGACACCGGCTGCTACAAGGAAATTATCGATAACCTGAGGGAAAGAAATATCAGCTATTCTTTTAATTTCGTATTTGGCTATGACATGGAACATGAGGACATTTGTGATCTAACGCTCGCCTTCCTTAAGGAAAACAAGGTCCCCGTTGCCTACTTCAACATCCTGACCCCGCACCTGGGGACGCCCCTCTACGACCGGATGAAGAGCGAGGACCGGCTCTTAGACCAGGGCAATATCGGCAGGTGGCCGGGTTTGACCTGCTATTTCAAGCCCAAGCACTGTACGCCCGGGGAACTGGAAGCAAGGGTCATGAGAATGTACCGGGAATTTTATAATCTCAAGTCGATAGCGGACCGGCTGGGTTTTCCGACCAGCGCCTCCGATTTCGCCTCCTGGTTGATCAACATGTCACAAAGGAGAATGTTCAATTCAGATTCCGAGAACTTCGACAATTTCTAACCACCACGATTTTCGATAACAAACCGGCATTCAGGCTCGGGAGGAGCAGCTTTGGAATCAAGAATCCTAGTAGTTATTGCTATTGTGGTCTTATCCCTTGCAGCCCTGGCTTCGACGGGACATTCCGGGGCCGAGGCGGTGGTGATTACGAAGGTCGATGACGGAAAAGAAATCACCGTGCCGGAAGGCTCGATATTCGAGGTTCGCCTCGAACAGTCCTCCGGAACCGGATATTCGTGGGAAATAGTCGATCCGGATCAAACGCATCTGCAGGTGCTCGAAGCCACCGATACCGCTCTCTCACACCTGCCCAAAGTCGGCGGACCGTTGCGCAAAACCTGGCAAATAAAAGCGGTTAAGGCTGGGCAAACCGAACTCCGGATACTTCTTTACCGTCCCTGGGAAGGGATTGAAAAAGCGGCTGAAAAGTTCCAGGTCAAGATCCGGATCGAATAAACCGCCGATCTGGGCCCGAAGCACCTTTAGCCTCAGTGCGCAGGTGTTTCAAAAACGCCGAGCAAAGAGGCGAGATTTCCCGGTTTTTTCTTTGGACAAGGTAAAACGGCCTCTGAATGCAAATTCTTTTTAAGGAAACCACGTGCAAACTGTTTCTTTTTATCTCCTCTTTCAATGCGTGCGAGGATAGGATCGATATTCCGACCCGTGCTTTTACCGCCTCTTTCACGGCTTCGGTACTTCCCATTTCCGCAACTACATTCAATAGCGACACGTCAAATCCGGCCGCTTGGAGCGCTTGCGCCATGACCATGCGAGTTCCCGACGACCTCTCACGCATCACGAAGGCCATCCCTGCCAGTTCATTTAGTTCCACACTTTCACGTTTTTCCCATGGATGGCCCTCATGGACGGCCAGCACCAGTTCGTCGGAGTAGATTTCTTCCAGTGAGATTCGCCTCTCGTCCCACATCGCACCGATCATTCCAAATTCTATTTTACCATCCAGAATCTTCTGGACTATTTCGCCGCTGCTCCCAATTCCCAGCATAATATGGATCGATGGACAGATGTCTCTAAATGTGCCGACGAGCCGAGGCAATATATAGGTGCCGGGAATCGTGCTCGCCCCCACATGCAGGGCGCCCGCCAGGTTGCCTTTGAAATTTCCGATGGCCTGCACCGCCTTGTCTCGCAGTTCTATTATCTCTCTTGCGTACCGGTAGAGAACCATACCCGCGGGCGTGGGGAGTATTTCGCGCCCCAGCCGGTCCACGAGTTTTTCTCCGAGCGTGGCCTCCAGTGCCCGTATATGTTCGCTTACCGTCGGCTGCGTCAGGTTAACCGCGTCTGCAGCCCGGGTGAAACTTTGAAGATCGATTACCTTGCAGAAAACCATGAGCCGGTGAATATCCATCGCACATCCTTGAGGCAAATCATGCCATTCTCTTACTCTTTTCGGAAAGTGTCCTCTATCTGATCGAGTTCCATCACCGTTTTTTCCCAGAGGTCGGTTAGCCCCCGGACCCTTTCCTTGGCCTGCCGATATTGCGATTGAATTTCCAGCGCAAGCTTTCCCTGTTTGTAAGTCTCCGAGTCGGCGAGCCGCTCTTTTAGCTCCTCGAGTTCTGCGTGACAGGAGTCGAGGTCGCGTTCGATGCTTTCGATCTTGTCCTGAACGGGTTTCCTCGCGCGGAAAAGATCGTTTCTCCGTTCGGCTTCCGCTCTTTTTTGAACGATGCGCGCTTTTGCGACCGAACCGTTGCCATCCACCCCTTCCTGAGCCTCGCTCTCGGGCGGAGCATCGAGCCGAGTCTTCCATATGCCCAAGTAGTCATCGTAGTTGCCCGGGAACATGTGAACACTGCCCCCCTTCACCACCAGGACCTTGGTGGCGACACTGTTTATGAACCTGCGGTCATGGCTGATAAAGCAGATTGTTCCGGCAAAGTCACTCAGCGCTTTTTCCAGGACAACCCTGGATGAAATATCGAGATGGTTCGTCGGCTCATCGAGTAGCAGAAAGTTCGGCCTCTGAAGCAGCAGCTTACAAAGTACCAGCCGCGCCCTTTCGCCCCCGCTCAGCACGGCGGTTTTCTTCATAACGTCGTCCCCTTGGAAGAGGAAAGCCCCCAAAAGGCCGCGCAACTGCGTCTGGAGCATGTCTCCTGAAACGAAAAGCGCTTCCTCCAGGATTGTGGCCCCGGGATTTAGCTGCTCCCATTGGTTCTGCGCATAATAGCCCGTTGTCGTATTAAGGCCCGCTTTGATATCTCCCGAGCTTGGCACGACAACCCCGGCGAGTATCTTTAAGAGCGTGCTCTTTCCAGCCCCGTTGGGGCCAAGAAAAGCGATTCTATCGCCGCGCTCGATCACCAGGTCTATCCCTGAATAGACAAGGTTGCCGCCATAGGATTTGCTCACATCCCGCAACTCGATGACGTTTTTTCCCGAACGGGAGGGAGGTGGAAATGAAAAACCGATTTGAGAAGACTCCGCCCCGGGAGCTTCAACTTTCACCATCTTTTCGAGTATCTTAACGCGGCTTTGTGCCTGCGCGGCCGACTTTTTACCGTAACGATTCTTGTCGATGAATGTCTCGAGCTGCCTGATCCTGTCCTGCTGGTTCTTATAAGTAGCCAGGCGCACTTCCATTCGCCTGGCCTTTTCTTCCAGGTAAAAATCATACTTTCCCGCATATTCGTAGAACGCGCCTCCTTCGATTTCGATTATGCGCTGAACCGTTTTATCGAGAAAGGCCCGGTCATGGGAGACCAGGATAAAAGCCAGGGAGCTGTTGAGAAGATATTGCTCGAGCCATAAAAGGCTCTCCAGGTCCAGGTGATTGGTCGGCTCGTCCAGCAGCAGCAGGTCCGGTTCCGATAAAAGGAGCCTCGCCAACTCGAGGCGCATCGCCCAGCCACCGCTGAGATCGGAAGCAGGAAGGTCAAACTGGCCGGTCCGAAACCCGAGACCTTCCAGGATCTTTGCCGCCCTGGCTTCGAAATCGTATCCCACAAGATGCTCAACCCGCTCAGTGAGACTAGCGTGCCTCGCCGCAAGGGCGTTCAAGGCCTGAGGCTCCCTAACGCAATCCAACTCCGCCTGAACGCTTTCCAGTTCGGCCTTAAGCTTTTGCGCCTCATCGTGGACGTCCATGGCGCGAGCGAGAACCGATTTGCCGCGCGCCGGGACCATTTCCTGCGAAAGATACCCGATCCGAAGTCCCCTGGTTTTGGAGATAGTGCCTGAATCGGCTTCGATTTCGCCGATTATTACCTGGAAAAGAGTTGATTTGCCGCACCCGTTTGGACCTATCAGGCCAATCCTGTCGCCGGGATGCACATGCAAAGATACCCCCCGGAAAAGCTCCCTTTCCCCAAGATATTTCGATACGTCGTTTATACTCAGCAATAGAGCGACTCCTGGAGGACCAGCCCGCCTCGATCAAATCAATGAAAGGTGTAGGGTTTGATTGCACTCAGGCCTGTCAGCAACCCGTGAGGTTCAATAATCCATTTTAACTTCAAAGCGCCAATTGCGCGAAAGTTTTTTAAGGCCTATCCCCTCATACCCGTATATTAGCAGCCGGGAGCGGTTGAGGAAAAGAATTCTCAGGGGCATGAAAAAATGCTACACAGTTCTCTTGGCGCTGAAATTTCCGAGTGGAGTTCTGATTGACCGGTCTTAAACCCAGCTCAGGCCTGGCCCCCCAGGCAGTGATATTCGACTGTGACGGCATTCTCGTCGATACCGAGCCGCTGCATTACAGCGCCTTTCAGAAGGTGCTTGTCCCGCTCGGCCTGGGACATGATTATGCGCGTTACATGGAGCGTTTTATCGGTTTTGACGACAGGGATGCTTTCATTCACGCCTTTGAAGATGCGGGTATCGAACTTGCGGCGGCAACCCTTGAGAGGCTGATAGCAGCCAAGTCGACGGCCCTGCGGGAACTCGTCCGACAGGGGGTTCCAAGCTTTCCCGGAGTAGTCGAACTGATAAGCGAACTAATGGATAGAGGAATCCCAATGGCTGTGGCCTCGGGAGCGCTCCGCCATGAAGTGGAGGCCTTCATTTCATCTTTGGGTCTCCAAAAAGCGTTTCGCGCTATTGTTTCGGCAGACGAAGTAAAGAAGAGCAAGCCCGACCCGGAGACCTATCTTCTTGCAATAGAGCGGCTCAGGCAGCTTGAGGTGATCCTGGATCCGATGAACTGCATTGCCGTGGAAGATACACCTGCCGGTATCCGGTCGGCCAAATCGGCAAAGCTGCTGGTCGTAGCGGTTACAAACTCCTTTTCGGAAACCGAGCTGTGCGAGGCGGACAAGGTAGTGAGTTCTCTTGCCGGCCTAAGCTTCCGGGACATCGCAGAGCTTCTGAAAGAAGAGCGTCGACTGCAACAATGAAAAAAGTGAACACCCTCTTCATATTTCTTTGCCTGTTTGTTGTTCCCGCCGCTCACGGGGAAGCTATTCGTGACGAAATCCCTCAACCCCTTACCAAGGAAGCTGCCGTCCAATATGCGCTGTCGCACAACAGGGCTTACAGGGCCGCTTTCGAAGACGTGGCGGCCGCGGGTGAAAAAGTCTGCGAGGCTAGAGCCGACTTCCTGCCGAAGCTTGATGCGTCCTACGCATTCACGCGGCTATCCAATCAGCCTTTCGTCAACATACCCGGGACGTCGTTTGTGAAGGTCCCGTTTGCCATTCAAACCAGCAACAGGTGGGAAGTCGATTTGATCCAGCCCCTCTTTACCGGCTTTGGACTCGAGTCCCAGTACAAGGCGAGCAGGGCCGGCCTGAAGATATCTCGATATCAGCTCGAGGAAGCCCGCCTCAACCTCGTTCGCGACGTTCAGATTGCCTACTTTCAGGTGCTTCTTGGCGCAAGGCTTGTCGAAGTCGCTCATGACAACACGGTAAGCCTGGAGGTGCAGGAGAAGAACGCCGAGGCCAGTTATAAGAATGGACTCGCCGCTCGAAACGACGTACTCAAGGCCGAGGTCGCCCTGGCCGAGGCTGTGCAGCGGGAGAGAAGCACCGTCAAGCAACTGGTTATTCTTCGCTCGAACCTCAATCAACTCATGGATCTCGACCTGCAGCAAAAGGTCGATCTGGCCGGAATGGAAGAAAAAACCTACCGGGTGCCCGATCTACCTCAACTATATTCCGACGCCGAGGAAAAAAGACCGGAATACCTGGCCGTCAAAACTTCGATTCAGCAGGCCGAATACTCAAGAACGGCGGCCCGCAGCGGCTATTATCCACATGTCTCCGCATTTGCCCAGTATTACCGGGAGGGTGAAGATTTCCTGGCCGATACGAATCCCTATGCGAACAACGAAAACGCATCCGTGGGCATAAGAGTGGACTGGAATCTTTTTGAGGGGGGCAAGACCAGGGCTTCGGAGCTGGAATGGGACTATCGCCTGAGAGGAATCGAGCAGAGACGCGACGATCTTCTCCAAAGGATCCGGCTCCAGGTGGAAAATGCGTTCGAACAGTTAAGGTTGGCGAAATCAAACATCGACACTTCCAGGGTCGCTGTCAAACAGGCTGAAGAAAGCGAGCGGATCACAACTCTCCAATACAAAGAGCAGGTGGCGATATTTCTTGAGGTTTTGAACGCACAGGTATTTTTGGCGCAGGCGCGTGCGGATTTTTATCAGGCCGTCTACGGGTACGAAATTGCAATGGCCGAGCTGGAGCGGGCAATCGGCGGGCCCATGGATTAGCAGTCTAACTCTTCACGCGCATTCACGGCATCCATTATGGCAAACGAAGACAAAATCGACCCCAGGAGTACACACACCGGCGCCAATAGACACCGGGTCAAAATCGGAGTAGCCGTTATCCTGATTCTGACTGTTGCCATCATTATTTACTGGTGGGTTTTCGTCAGGAATTACGAGAGTACCGACGACGCTTACGCCAGGGCGGACAACGCCATTGTGAGCGTGAGAGTCTCGGGAAATGTCCTCAAGTTGTTCGTAGATAATGACTTCGCGGTCCAGGTCGGGCAACCGCTCTTCGACCTCGATCCCGCCGACTACGAGGTTGCCGTAGATAAAGCACAGGCAGCGCTTGACGCGGATGAAGCCATACTCAAGGGCGCTGAAATAATGGTGCCGCCGGTAAATGTCCAGACATCCTCCCAGGTGCGAAGTGAGGAAGCCATGCTCAAGGCTGCCCAGGACACTGAAAGTCAAACCCGGCACAACCTCCAACAAATAAGGGATACCCGTGACGCCGCAGCTGCCGAATTCAGCCAGGCCGAGCGCGATTACAAACGCTTCGAAAGCCTTTCTGCCGCCGGCGCGGGGACCGAGCGTCAAAGCGAGCAGGCCCGGACCGCGTATGACAAGGCGAAGGCCCAACTGAAAGCGGTAGATGCTCAGATTGCCTCTCTGGAGTCGGCCCTTTCGGCGGCTACCCAGCAGGTGAACCGGGCGAGGGCCCAGCTTCAGTCCGCTGTGAGCGGGCAGTCCAATGTAGAAGTCCAGTTACACAGAGTCGAGGAGCTAAGAGCCAAACGTGATAAATCAAAGGCCGACCTCGATACTGCCAGGCTCAATCTTTCCTACTGCAAGGTCGTGGCCCCGATTGACGGCTATATTGCTCAGAGAAGCGTTCAAATCGGCGACAGGCTCCAACCGGGACAGGCCGTCATGGCTGTCGTCCCGCTCAAACGGATCTACATTGAGGCCAATTACAAGGAAACGCAACTCACCGATGTGCGTATAGGTCAACCCGCCTTAATATCGGCCGATATCTATCCCGGATACCAGTTCAAAGGAAAGGTGTTCGGAATCCGGGCAGGAACCGGCGCCGCCTTTTCACTGATTCCACCCGAGAATGCCACCGGAAACTGGATTAAAGTCGTTCAGCGGATTCCCGTAAGGATCGAGCTGGACCAGCCTCCGCCCCAGGATCATCCGCTGAGGGTCGGGACATCCATGGTAGTAACTATAAGCATTGCTGACAGGAGCGGCCCTTATCTGCAACTAACCACTCCTGCCATGCCCACTCCGTCGACCATTGCCCCGTCAACATCACAAAAGCCATGACCGCTCAGCTTAAAAGTCCATGAGCGGGCAGAGCGAGGGGGAGAAGTTGCAAACAGTACAGGCAAAAGAGATTGCACCCAGGATCGTAGCGCTCCAGGCGCTGCTCAGGGAAAACGAGGTCGATGCCGCAATAATCAGGCAAAATGCCGACCTTCTCTATTTTACCGGCACCGTCCAGGACTCTCATCTCATCGTACCCTCGTCGCGGCCCCCTGTGCTGCTCGTGCGTCGAAGCCTCACCCGGGCCATGACGGAATCGCCTCTGCGGCCCTTGATTCAGATGAAGGGCCTTCATGAACTGCGCAAAGCCACTTTCGAAGCATGCGGCGGCAGTGAGCCCAAAGTAATCGGTTTTGAACTCGATGTTCTCCCGGCCAACGCATTTTTCACTTATAAGGAAAAGATTTTTCCTGAACAGCGGATTGTTGACGTAAGCGCAGAGGTACGCCGGCTGCGCATGATTAAATCAGGCTGGGAAATCGGTATGCTCCGGAAAGCCGCCGAGATATCCAAGCTGACCGCCGAATCTGTCCCTGGCCTCCTTGTACCTGGAATCACCGAAATCGAGCTGTGCGCAGAGCTGGAGGCGATCTCGCGGAAGGCAGGCAGTTCGGGAATGGTCCGCTTCAGGGCCTTCAATCTGGAGATGGTCTTCGGACATATCCTCTCGGGACCAAATGCGGCGGTCCCGTCCTATGCGGATGCGCCTACCGGAGGCCCGGGCCTTTCGTCGGCTTTCGGGCAGGGGGCCGGCGACAGGAAAATAGGCGCCGGCGAAATAGTGAGCGTCGACACCATGGTTACCTGGAACGGGTATGCAAACGACCAGACCAGAAATTTCTGCATAGGCGCTCCCCCTCCAAAGCTGGCGAAAGCTTATGAGTTCGTCCAGTCTGTGCATGCCCGCTTCAGGGAACTCGCGTGTCCCGGCACACTTACCGGCCAACTTTATGAGTCCGTATGGGAATGGGCTGAAGAAGCTGGATGGGGTCCCTGGTTCATGGGCCATTCGGACCCAAAGGTTACTTTTGTCGGACATGGTATAGGCCTCGAGGTAGACGAATTTCCCTTTATCGCCAAGGGACAGGCACTGCCGCTCGAGCAAGGAATGGTTTTTGCATTTGAGCCGAAGGTGATAATCCCCGGCGAAGGAATTGCAGGGCTGGAAAATACCTACCTGGTAACAAGCTCTGGCATCGAATCTCTGAATACAGCAACAGAAGAATTGGTGATCATCTGACCGGGAGATCGAAATGACCGAGGAACATGGACCGTAATCCGGATCTGTGGAAAAGCCGGCTCGAAAAGGCGTGGCTCCAAATTCCCAAGCCTTTCCGAAGCGAACGCGCCATTCACAGAACTCTTCAATGCAATCTTTTCAAAATGGTCCAGGAACTGGGCCTGGAAGCCGTCGCCGACTACATGCCGCCACGGATAGCGGACAGGCCGGTGGATGTAATCGCTTTAAACGATGAGAACGAAATTGTTTACGCCTTGTGCCTCGACACTCTCGTTACACTGCCTGCCGTCAAGGCCCTCAAGAGTTTCGCCGCGCGGCACAAGGTTATCTTCACAACGGGCATGCTGGAAAAAAAAGTGATCGAGAGCAGGTTTTTTCTTAACGAGGAGATAAGGCACTTTCATCTTAAGCCGTTTGGGAAATGAGCATACCTAATCCTGAAATGAAGTTCCGCAAGATTAATTCTTTAAATCTTACGTCAGGTACTGTATAAAAGCTGGCCAACGGGGTTAACCATTTTACGAAAGGTTGGGGATGGAAAAACAAGCTGCTCTCCGAAGTCACTATACGCTAATACTTCTTTGCCTTTTATTCATAACGTTCAACCGAACGGAGGCAAAAGCCGCCGAACAAAGGGTCTTGACTCTTGATCAAATGATCGAAATGGCGCTTGTGACGAGCCCTGAGCTCAAGATGGCCGAACAGGACTTAGCGGTTGCGAAAGCCGACTATAAACAGGCTGTGGGCGGTCAATATCCCCAAATTGATGTCGTGGGCACAGGTGGCCCGGACGACAAGGCCCAGTTTCCAACCGCCATACTAACGGGCCCCAACGCAGGCCAAATCGTAGGCCACGATCATAGTTCCGAAATCGGTGTTTTCGGAAGGCTTGATATTGCTCTGGCTCAGCCCCTTTATACTTTTGGTAAAATATGTAACCGCAAGGAAGCGGCGAAACTGGGTGTCGAAGCCAGGAAAGCCGGCAAAGAGCAGCAGCGAAACAGGGTCATTCTCAACACCAAGGAACTCTATTACGCTTATCTGATTGCAAATCAGGGCCAAGGCGCGGCCAGGGATGCCGACACCTATATACATGACGCCACCCTGCGGATTAAACGCTTAATCGAACTCAAAGCCAAGAATGCCGAACCAGCAGATCTTTACCGGCTGGAAGCTTATGCATCCCAGGTAAAAGCCTTTACCGCCAAAGCGGAATCAGGGACTCGCACCGCCTACTTTGCTTTGAGACAAGCGATTGGATTGCCGGAAAATGAAGAATTCAAGACCAGGGAAACCGAACTGCCCAAAAATCCGGTAGTCCTTCAAACCGAGGAGGAATATGTTCAACGTGCCTTGGAAGGCAGGCCCGACATCATACAGGTAAAAAAAGGAGCACAAGCCGGGGAAAAGCTTGCCGAGGCCGCTAAAGCCGATCTATACCCCACCTTTTTTGCCGCCGCCATTGCCTCGACTGCAAGCGCTACAGGTCGTCCGTCGTTCGACAACTCGTATATACCCGATCAGTTCAACCATACTTACGGTGGAGGTTTCGTCGGGGCCGCATGGCATTTCGATTTCGGCATCGGGAAGGGAAAGCTCGACAAAGCCAGGGCTGAGTACCAAAAACTGCGCGACACCCAGGAATATGCAGAGCGAAATATTCCCATAGAGGTCGTTAAGAATTATCAGGACGCCATAGAGGCTCAGAAATCGTATGCAGCCTATGAGGAGGCTACCGTCGGCGCGCGCCGCTGGATTGTCGCCTCTTTTTCCAACTTCGATCTTGGAATCGGAACAGCCCGTGACATGCTGGAAGCAATAGACCGTTATGGAAAAAATCAGGGCGATTATCTCCAGTCGCTGTATAATTACCATGTGGCGCTTGCGCGTTTGGATTATTCCATAGGCATGGGTCCCGATATTCGTTAACCCAGCAAATGTTGTGCAGACTTAATAAGTCTGCACTTTTTTGCAAACCCCAGTGATGAAAGAATGAAGCTTCTTACAAGATTCCTCGAAAACCTTGTGGCCTGGGTTCTTCCCAGGCCACGTTTTGTTCTGGCTGTTGCACTCATTGGCGTGATCGCCTCGATATTTCTTGCGACTACAAGGCTCGAAGTGCGAACCGATCAACTCGAGCTTATCTCCGCCAGGCTTCCGCTTATAGCCAAGTCCAATATGCTGGATAAATTCGGATACCACGGCAAGACCACATTCGCTCTCGTGGTCCAGGGTCCCACCGAGGACCGCGCCATCGAGTTCATGAATGCCATGGTGGCAAAAATTCACTCCGATCCGGATCATTTTCAAGGCGTATTTTACAGAATCAATCCGGACGAGTTCAAGAAATGGCTTCTCTACTACCTGAATAGTGATGAACTCATTCAAGTTAGAGACACAATCGGGCAAAACTCCAAACTTGTTCACAAACTCGCCGACGACCCGGACTTGCTCAATTTTTTCAACCTGGTGAACCAGGATATGTCGTCCAGGATGGTCGGCGAGCTTTTTACCGGCTTTCTCGACCAGGAAAAGACCGATGTCGGAGAAGGTGGAAACTCCAAACCGCTTGATCTCGAATTTTTGATAAAGGTCTTGAATGGGTTTGCGCGATATCTTTCAGGAACGCCAAAATATGTCTCCCCCTGGTCCTCATTTTTCAAGAGCGGGGCCTGGGACCTCGAAAAAGAAGGCTACCTCTGGCAGGGCAAAAAGAAGTTTCTTATAGCCGCGGTCGTGCCCAGTAAAGTTTCCGGGCAGGTAAGCTCAACCTTGGGGTCATTGGTGCAATTGCGGGCGGATATTAAGGACCTCAGGGCGTCAGGCTTCGGTGACGTCAACGCGGGTGTTACAGGACAGGAAGCGCTCAATAACGACGAAATGAATACCGCGATGGCGGACATGACCAATGCGACCTGGGTGTCGATGCTGGGCGTCCTGCTCATAATGATCGTGTTTCTCAGGGGCTTTCGCCATCCACTGATAATTCTCGTATCCCTTGCCTTTGCCCTGTGCTGGACATTCGGCTGGACCGCCATTTTTATCGGTCATTTGAACATCCTCTCGATCGTCTTTGCGCCGATGCTCTGCGGCCTCGGGGTCGATTACGCGATCCACTGGTTCGCTCGATTCGAGGAGGAAAGAGACCTTTTCGACGGAAAGCGGCCAGCCATTGTAAGAAGAGTCATGGACAAGTCGGGGCCCGGAATAATGCTTGCCGGCCTGAGCACTGCATTTTCTTTTCTTCCCTTTGTTCTTACCGGCTTTCGCGGACTGATGGAACTCGGGATGATAACGGGCATGGGAATTCTTTTTACCGTACTGGCCGATTTCACTGTGCTGCCCGCATTGAGCCTGTACCTGGCTGCTTCCAAACCCCTCTTGAGGAAATCGCCCCCGCCCGAAAAAAGCAGGTACCTTCTGCGGCTCAGCCCGAGAGGCGTTCGACTTGTCCTGGCAGCGGCGGTGGTGCTGAGTATCGCCGGTTTAGCCGCGGCTTCCCGCGTGCGGTTCGACCTCAATCCCCTGCGCCTCCAGCCGAAGAACTCAGAATCACTCTATTGGGAAAAAATGCTGGTCGAGAATTCCACCCACTCGATTATTTCCGCGGCCCTACTTACCGATTCCCCTGAACAGGTGGTCAGCGAATCGGAAAAATTCAAAACTCTTTCTACTGTTTCAAACGTGGATAACGTCTTTACCCTCCTGCCAGGCGACCAGGAAGAAAAAGTTCCTGTTTTGACGTCAATTGCCCGGATGGTTCCCGACCTGAAGCCATCGGCTGTCCACATGGTGACGGAGCGCGACCTCGGCGAGTCCGACCCGGCCTATAAGGCTGCATTGATCGACGTTCTCGAGAGAATCAACTTCAAGATGCAGCCCGAACAAGCTGCGAAATGGGGAGCTGCCCGGCCTCAGGTCGAACAAATGGAGCAGGTCAGGCAATTTATTAACGATATCCTTCAACCCCTTAAGAATTCATCTTCTGCGCCTGAAAGACTTTCGGAATACCGCAGCCGTTTCGATAAAGATATTGTCGACCAGTGGACCCTGATTAGGGAGAGTTCTTCGGCCTCCCCGATGACCGTTCAGGATATTCCCCCCGAGCTGAGAGACCAGTTCCTCCAGGGGAACCAGTACCTGATCAGGATTTATCCCAAAGAGCCGGTGTTGGATGAAGGAGCGCTGACCCGTTTTGTCACCGACATCCAATCGGTGGACCACGACGTAATCGGTGACCCGGTTGCTCTCTACGTATTCGCCTCGGCTTACAAAAGAGCTTCCGTCTATGCTTCCCTTTACGCGATCATCGCGATATCGCTGCTCCTCGCATTTACATTCAAAAGTTGGCGCCTTATGCTAATATCACTCATCCCGCTTGCGGCCGGAACGATCTGGACAATCGGCATCATGGGGCTCGCCGGCTTCGATTTCAATCTTGCCAACAGCATCTTCATGCCGCTGGTGGTGGGAGCAGGGGTAGAATACGGTGTAATCATCATTCAGAGATGGCGCGAGCACGATGCTGGGTACGGGCGCCTTCCATTTAGTACCGGTAAAGGGGTCATCCTTGCAGCCCTTACCACCACCATTGGCTTTGGCACGTTAATGATATCCAAGGACAGGGGTATTTTCAGTCTGGGTTTCGTAGCGTGGGTGGGCAGTATCTGCGTTCTTGCCGCTGCCCTGCTGATCCTGCCTGCAATTCTGTCTTTTCTGGAAAATCCCGATGAGCTTGTCGACAAGGAGATTCGGAATGCTAAACTCTAAGGTATGGTGTTCTTTTTTTGCATGCTTTTTAATTGTTCTCTGCACCACCGGACCGGCACA
Organism: uncultured delta proteobacterium; assembly: GCA_963826655.1. Taxonomy (GTDB): domain Bacteria; phylum Desulfobacterota; class Syntrophobacteria; order Syntrophobacterales; family Syntrophobacteraceae; genus SbD1. The sequence goes on along the minus strand of CAWGZP010000181.1, from coordinate 13,921 downwards.
TGCCCAATCGGGCGGCACCGCCCTGGTGCGCTCGCTGCTTGACAAGGCCATGGACATTCAGACAAACCCCGCACTCCAGGGGCCTGAACATCGCAAAGAGCGCGCAGAACTCATTCGAAAGCTGATCTCGGGGAATTTCCTGACCGAGGAAATGGCGAGAGAATCGTTGAAAGACCATTGGGGAAAGCTTTCTGCCGGGCAGCGCCAACAATATCTTCCGCTTTTCACCGCGATTTTCGTCGATTCCTACACCAGGCGCGTTTTGGACTTCCTGAAAAGGGAAAATGTCGATTATCCAGGCGAGATTGCCGAAGGTAAAGACATTAAAGTTCAAACTGTATTGATGCGACCCAACGAGCACATCCCGGTCGACTATATGGTGAGGCAAACTGGTCAGAAGTGGATGATTAGAGACGTTGTAATAGATGGAGTCAGCACAGTCGAAACCTACCAGAACGCTTTCGACCGATATTTAGGCATGAAGTCTTTTAACGATCTTGTTCAGAGTATGTCAATCCAGATAAAAGCCGGAGGCGGCCTCTAATCATCGCAACCGGTCCGGTGGCCGGCCTCGAGACCGGCACGCAGTCAGGCCCTTCTGGTGCAATGATGATATTTGCGCCGGCGAAGCGAAGAGGACCGGAATTCGAATAAAGCCCCGGGTTGGCCTAAACAAGTGGCACGATGACAGGGTGAAGCACTTGGTGTGGGTTTCGTTTGATCTGGGAGGCAAGGGTGACTACGACGGCGTTTACGCCCCGACGTCAACGCGAAGGAGTGTGGCGACGGCGTGGACGGCGTATGACCACCCTGGCAACGACCTTCTAAGATATGGAGGACGACGTCAACGATAACGTCGACCTCGACGCCAGAAGGAATAGAATCTACGTAATAAGATTTGCGGAAGACAAGATGAAGGGTAGCTTCATCTTTGGCCGCCGCGGTAATCTTCTTGGTCCGGAACCGCCTGGACTGACGAGCAAGGCGAAGACAAGGGCTGGTTTCGCGACAACGATTCTCACCGACACTGGTTTTTAGTTCGCATTATACTATGCCGGAGTCCAATATCACGAACAAGCGAAACGGAAAGGGGATCTTCTGAAGAAGATCTCCACCGCGTCGTTTCCATCGCCGGCGGTAAAAGAGCCACGTCAGCACCGGACACAAGGTCACCTTTCCGTCTTACTACTGATTTAGCAAGGCGATTAAAGTCGAAACACTCTCTGCAAGACATTCCGCTTCGCTGTCCGACCTATTCAGGAATTTACCACCCGTTAGCATATCGCCGGTAAATCTATCAACCGGAACACGAAGCTTTCTTCGTCTATTCCAGTATTTTCGGAAAAAGGGAAAATGCAGATAATGATCTGGATAATGAAAGTTCCCGGATAACCCTTATCAGAACGCCATATAGGAGAAACATTGAAATTTTGCGCATATTTTTTAGCAGGAAAATCCGATTCACGCTGAACCAAGACATTCTCTTCCCTACCAGACCTCAATATCTTTATGGTAAATGACTCTCGTACTGTTACAATCTTCTTGCCGGAAAGCAATGAACGATGCGTTGTCAGAAACACTTCGGAGGCCGGGACCACGTCTGTTCCGGACGTAAAGAATTCTTATGAAAAACAGAAGAGTTGATTACAGCATGTTGCGCAGGGCTGCTGAAAAGAGAGTGCACTCTCAGGTGGACCCGCCGGAGGAGATCTCCGTCGAGGATGCCAAGAGCCTTATCCATGAGTTGCGGGTGCACCAGATCGAACTCGAAATGCAGAACGAAGAACTCCGTCAAGCGCATGCTCAGATTGAAGAATCTCGCGAAAGGTACGCTGATCTTTATGATTTCGCGCCCGTTGGGTACCTGGCGTTAAACGACAAGGGGCATGTGGTGGAAGCCAATCTTGCAGCCGCCGCACAGTTGGGCACTGAAAGAACGAGCCTCATCGAGACCATTTTTCCCCTCTACGTGAATCCGAAAGATAGGCAACAAGCGCGTCTACATATTGTGACAGTATTCAAGACCAGGGGACGACAAACATGTGAATTGAGGCTGAAACCAAAAGGAGGGGAAGAATTTTACGCAAGGATGGAGAGTGTATTCATCGAAAATACAAACGGTGAGGGCCGGTGCAGAACATCGATCATCGATATTTCCTATGCCAGGCGTGCAGAGGAGGCGTTGCACCGAGCCCATGACGAACTCGAAGCGAGGGTCAGGGAACGCACTGCTGAACTGACTGAAGCGAACGAACGCTTGCTACAGGAGATTACTGAGCGCAAGCGAGCTGAGGAGGCATTGTTTGAGAGCGAGGAGCGCTTTCGCGTGATGGCGAACTCTATTCCACAGCTCGCGTGGATTGCGGAAGCTGACGGATATATCAACTGGTACAACCAGCGCTGGTACGATTATACTGGAACGAAACCCGAACAGATGCAGGGCTGGGGTTGGCAGAGCGTTCACAACCCCGAAACTCTCCCCAGCGTTCTTGAGAGGTGGAAAAACTCTATCACTACTGGCAAACCTTTCGACATGGTCTTTCCATTGCGAGGCGCTGATGGTAGCTTCCGCGAGTTTTTGACGCGCGTGATGCCGGTGAAAGACGCCAATGGCGACGTCATCCGATGGTGCGGAACCAACACCGATATTTCCGAGCATAAGCAAATGGAGGAGAATCAATCCAGGCTGGCAGCAATCGTAGAGTCGTCTGACGATGCCATTATCGGCAAGACATTGGATGGAGTAATTACTTCTTGGAACCGAGGGGCGGAAGAAATGTATGGGTATACTGTCGAAGAGGTTCTCGGCCAGTCCATGTCCATTTTGATCCCGAATAATCGCCCTTATGAAGAGCCTGCTATTCTTCAGAGAGTTGGCGGCGGGGAAGATGTTCAGCAGTATGACACCCTCCGCCGAAGAAAAGACGGCAAAAATATCCACGTTTCACTTGCTATTTCCCCGATCCGGGGCACATCGGGAAAGATCATAGGAGCCTCGACCATCGCCCGTGACATCACCGAGCACAAGCGGTTGGAAGAAGAGCTTCGCAAATCCCGTGACGAACTTGAATTGCGCGTTCGGGAACGCACTGCGCAACTTGAGAAAGTCAACCACGAATTGTTGATTGAAATCCAGGAGCGCAGACGGGCTGATGAGGCGGTAAGGTCGAGTGAACGCGAATTTCGCTTGCTGGCCGAGGCCATGCCTCAGATCGTTTGGATCACCCGGCCGGACGGCTGGAATATTTATTTTAATCGGCGATGGCTGGATTACACGGGACAAACATTGGAAGAGAGTTACGGACATGGATGGAACAAACCGTTCCATCCCGACGACCAGGAACGGGCGTGGGATGCATGGCAAAACGCGACAAAAAATGGCGCCGTCTATGACCTCGAATGCCGTCTGCGCCGTGCGGACGGTGTCTATGGATGGTGGCTGATCCGCGGCGTGCCCGTGCTGGACGAACGTGGCGCTATTTTAAAATGGTTTGGTACATGTACTGACATTGATGAACTAAAGCGGATGGAAGAATCACTTCACAAGTCACTAATTGAACTAGAATTGAGCATTCAGGCGCGAACTGCTACCATTGCCAGGCTTGAATTAGTGAATGCGGAGCTTCAGGAATTTGCCTTCATTGCCTCCCACGATCTCCAGGAGCCCCTGCGCAAGATACAGACTTTCTGTGACATGGCCCTGAAAAGATGCGCCCCGGTTTTGGACGCTACCGGCAAGGATTACCTGGATCGGGTCGTCAATTCTGCCAATCGTATGCGGCAGCTATTGCGTGACTTGCTCGACTTCTCCAGGGTTGCAACGAGAACCGAACCATTCAAAAAAATAGACCTCGTCAAAATAGCGATGGAAGCTGCGGATGTATTTGAAGCATCAGTCAAAGAAACAGGTTGTCAAATCGAAGTTGAAAACATACCTGCGGTTGAGGCTGATGAAAGTCAGATGTTACGGCTTTTCCAGAATCTAATTGGCAACGCTATGAAATTTCGTAGCGAGACACCTCACATCAGGGTTTATGGGAAGTTGGACGGAAAGAGGATATGTGAGATTTTTGTAGAAGACAACGGTATCGGATTTGACCAGCAGTTTGCCGAGCTTATTTTCAAGCCTTTCCAGAGATTACACGGCCGCAACGAATACGATGGAACCGGGATGGGTCTTGCCATATGCCGCAAAATCGTCGAGCGTCACGGTGGAAGTATCAGGGCCGAGAGTGAGCCGGGGGAAAGGCTCGACGTTCATAATCAGACTGCCTGTAAAACAAGACCAGTGTGAGGGCATATAGTGGCTGCAGGACCTCAAAAGACGGTCTTGATGGCCGACGAAGATGCAGAAGATTGTTGGCTCGCAACTGAAGCTTTTGCAGAAAGTGGTTCGAAAGCTGCTTTCTCATCCGTTTTGGATGGTATCGAACTCATGGACCATCTCAAAGAGCGTTCCCGCTCCAATGTTACAGAACTGCCCAGCCTGATCCTGCTCGATCTGAACATGCCGCGAAAGGATGTCCGCCAAGCCCTTATCGAAATCAAATTTGAGCCCGTTCTTCAGAATATTCCAATTTGCACGTGGTAAAGTTTCGGGACGTCAAGAGTTCTTGGTCCAGAGAGCTTACAAGAGCAACTCTTCAAGATGTTCCAGATTGAAAGAAGTTTCATGAGCCTGCGACATTCACCTTGCACATCGATTCGCATTCAAAGGAATACCAACCGGTGTGATGCCTGTAAGGATGCAGAGCCTCATGCCCATGGCAAGCTCGGGGATACATGCGATTCCCAGAGCGCCTGTGCTGGGGTGCTCTTGTTTCAGTCTTCGGAAGAGCCCCTTTTGGTCCAGTTCCACTGAAATATAGTGCTTGATGCCGTATCATTCGAGGAGAACGCTTCCCTGGCGAATGAAGCAGTCATCGGTGCAACCCTTGCACTGAGCCTCAATGTTACCTTTTACCGACCGGCATCCCGGTCTAAAGTCTCGAAGGCAATGGGCAATGAGAGCAAACTTGTACCTGGAGCGTTTGAACTCTTCTCTGTAGATTCTGTTCACCAATTCGATCTCAAGCATGTACAGGTGGTACTTTTCCTCCGTCGTGGTAAGCGTACTGTCAAACCTCTTCGCAATCGGCAAGCTTTTCAAGTGATGTGAAACATTCTGCGTATAGACGGTCAACGACTGCCTCAGGGTCTCTTTAATGAGCCGGACAGTCTTCCGATCAGGTCCTGTGGTTTTCAAGGAACCAAGGAGGGAGGTTTTTCCGCCCTCTGTACCAGACCCAGAAGTTTCCGTTCGTCAGGGCAAAGATTGAGGAACAAACCGGCCAAGCGTTTTATTTCGGCATAATAATGTTCAGAGTCGTTGCCCTCGGCAAATAGAGAGTAGGTTTTCCCTTGGACCGGCGTCTACAACTTCTCGCAATTTGACAACGCTTAAAACTCCTCCTAACTGCAGAAGGTCAAAGCCAAGGCCACAATCGCTACCTCACCCTCCTTCATATAATGACGGGTATGGGCAATGGACCTGCCAGATGTGGAATGTGTGGCCGGGTGAGTGCAAAAAGAAGTTGCTATACCCTGCCAACCCGTGGATTCAAAAACAAAACCGACGCATAACGCCTTATGATCTTAACGTTCGAATTTTCTTGAGGCGACAACGGTCTGCGACATGTGCGATGAGATCGTAAACTGGGATTGAAACGAGTAAAGATGCTGATAGCGGTGTTAAATATTATTTAAAGAATTCATCATCTTGCAAACCAACGGATGCTGGAATACATTCCCCTGTCAGTTTTCTCCGAGAAAGTTCCTGAAATGCCAATTGTCCGCATCTCAGTGCTGTGGCAACCGTCAGAGTTTCAGGATCCGCAGCGAACGCTCTTTGAACTCAACCGAGCTAAGGCATTCTTTAATAAGATGATCTTCCAAGTCGAGACTGCGCTTGAGTTCTTTGGTGTCGCACTTGAGCAACTTGCGGATAGCAAGCAGAGTTGAAGAGGAGTAGACCGGGTCTGCCAGCACGAACTCCATTGTTTCTTCTTCCAGTTTCGACACAGGAACAATTCGGTCCACCAATCCCAATTGCAAGGCGTCTTCGGCGGAAAAACTCTTCCACTGCAATACTTCAGTGGCTTTGCGAATCCCGAGAAGGCGTGGCAAAAAATACCCGCTTCCTTTTGTGATCAGGCCTATGTCTGCGTTAAGGTTCTCAAATACAGTATCTTCTGCAATAATACGGTAGTCATGAGCCAATCCAATATTCAGATAAAACAGGGATAGCGTCCCTTCCCCGGCGAAAACTGTCATGCGATTGAGTGTCGATAAAGTCACAAAGAGGTTGTTGACCACATTAACAAATCGATCCAGATCGTTGTTCTCCCGATTGCTCGAAAGTATTTTTGACAGAAAGCGACTGAACTCATTGCTGCTACTCTGCTCGGAACGAACATACATGACCAAAGCCTTGTATGACTTGTTTGAGAGCAAGGAATTCATATATTCATAAAAAGAAAAAATGTCTCGAAGTTCTTGACTCAGATGAAGGATATGCTGTTTCTGCCGAAGCACCAGAATTCCATTCTCCAGAGAAGAAGAAAAAAATTCATTATTCCTAATGAGCATATTATGAGTTTCCATTGATTATCCAGTATTCCCGACACATTTAAAAACACAGGCCTTATGAGTGTTGTCATTCGCCGGCTCAAGCTTTTCATCTCTAATTTAATTTAATCATCATGCGTCAATCTTGTTAGTCAATGGCAATAGCTGGTGACTCGTTTTACGGAAGGCGGTCGCGCTATTCGCCCAAGTGTGGGAAAAGAGAGCAGCCGCCCTTGAGGCCATTTATAATGCACGAAGGTTTGCCTTAAGGGCAGCTTAAAGCTCCACGAAAGGTCAGGCTCCGATGTCGTCATTCCGGCGGTGTTTTTGAGCCGGAACCCTGTGTCCTTGACAGTTACGAAAAGATTTGATGGGTTGCGCTCCGCTCCACCCATCCTACGGATCTCCGGATCTTTTCATGGTTTCAGGGTGTCCCGAAGGGACGTGAGATACTGTTAGCAAAAGTCTCAAACGAGGTGCAAAATCCCCCCTGCCCCCCTTTACAAAAGGGGGGTGATTGCCACGTCTTTTCATGGTTTCAGGGTGTCCCGAAGGGATGTGAGTTACTGTCTTGACTAAAGGACGCAGGACCCCGGCCTAAAACCCCGCCGGGGTGACGGGGCCTTGCAATCCAGCGTCCTTACCCACGCCCAGGGTGAGGCATCTTGGAATCCAGTGTCTCTACCCTCCGAGGTGGCGTGCGCTTCGTCCTTGTAGCGGGACGAAATAGCTTTATCGACCGTTATTGGGCTTTGTATTTCCGAAAATTGGCTTTTTATCGGATTCTTTCCACCTGTTGTGCATCCATAAATACTGTTCGGGGAACCTACGGATTATCTCCTCCATTTTCAGGTTGATTTCCCTGCTGATTCGCTCGATCTCGAAGCGTTCATCAGTTCGCCCGTTCTCCGGCCAAATCGGGTCCGACACGAACCCTTCGAAATAATAGGGATCGTTGGTGCGGCACGCCGCGACGACGACGACGGGGCGGCGGTGTCGCAGCGCAAGCAGCGCGGGGATAGGAGTAACCGTTGCGCTGGTCCCGAAAAAATCTACCCTCAGCCCCCTGCTGGTGCTCTGATCGGGAAGCATGCCAACCGATTTCCCCTTGCGCAACAGGCGTTCAAGAGAAAACATGGCGTTCATTTTGGGAATCATGAGCTGCCCACTCGCAATGCGGCTGGAAAGAACGGCGCGTTCGAGATAGGGATTGTCGAGCGGACGCATGACTATCACGAGAGGAATGCCGATCAGGGCGCTGACATACGGCAGCAATTCCCAGTTGCCAAGGTGCGGGCTGACGAATATGCAGCCGCCGGCCTGGTCATGAATTTTTTTTGCTTTCTGGAATAGATGTTCGAGGTGCTCGGTCTTTTGGCGGCTGTCCCGCACGAGATTCACGCCATCGAAGTGAAAAGGCGATCTTATGATTTCTATCGCAGTGAGAAAAAAAGCCCTGCAACTCTCACGGGCAAGCCGCTTTGTCTCCTTTACACTTACCTCATTTCCGAAAGCGATCTTGATATTTTGAAGGGCTAATTCCCGCCTGCGCGGTATCACTGCGTAAAGCACGTCTCCGAACACTGTGGAGATTGCCCGCAGCGCCCTGAGGGGAAGCGACCTTACGATGCTGACGATGATGATAAAACCAAGGTACTCGAGGATGTGATGGTGCTTTTTTTTCCTTATCTTTGCCATGTCAGCGCGCGCCCTCGACCAGGACGCATGAGGACTGGCCGATTATTCCATAGCTAATCGATAAAAAACTGTTCCCGGTGGCCGCCCTGCTTGCGGCTGAAATGGCCATATCCTCGAATTCGGCTTCCGCTCTCGAAAAATTGAGCGTTCCAGGCACAATCCCCTCATTGACCGCCGTAATGCCGAGGATAACTTCACAGAGGTCGCTTGCCGCGCCCATATGCCCGGTATAGGATTTGAGGGCGCAAACCGGAACTTTCTCTTTTTGAGCGCCAAGGATCTGCGCAATCGACTTTAGCTCCGAGCGGTCGCCTTTACGGGTCCCGCTTCCGTGAGGGCAGATAAAGGAGACTTCTCCCGGATCGAGCGCTCCCTCCTCGAGGGCCGCTTTAATGGAGTTCGTAGAAATCTGATCCGGCACACTCAATCCTTTACCCTGCGGGAGTTCAATGCAGTTGCCTATGCCCTTTATTTCCGCCAGGATCCTCGCCCCCCTTGCCTTTGCCCGTTCGGCATCCTCGATCAGCAGGGCCGCGCCCCCTTCGCCGGGAATGAATCCATCCCGCGCCCGGTCGAGCGGCCTGAAGGAAGCCTGGCCGTGCCTGCACTTGGACAAGATCCCAAGCCCCTCCATTTCGTACATCGGGATTTCCACAGTCCAGCTTCCGCACCCTACGGCAAGCGCCACATCGGCTTCCCCGCTCTTAATCTTGCGGCAGGCAAGCTCCAGTGCATGAGCGCCGCAAGGCGAGAGGCTGGCAAGGCTCGTGTTGGGCCCCATGAACTGAAATACAGCCGACAGGAAACTGAAAAGATTATTGCTGATAGACTCCAGCAGGAAAAATGGATTCACCTTGTTCATGGTGGATTTATTCAAGACACGGCAATCCATTTTGTGTTCACCATGTTTTATCATATCCTTAAGAGCCGGGGACATGAACTCATACCCAACCTTCGTAAGGTCTCCTGAGGCTATTATCAGGGATCTGCGCTCCCTGGGAATAGTCGAGAGTTCGATTCCGGCGCTATCCACCGCCTGCCTTGCAGCCTCAAATCCGAGGACCGATCCCCGGTTGAGAAAACGCACCTGGCCGGCCATGTTGGGTGGAATGCCATCCAGCCGATCAAAACCGTTTACACGCCCGAAATACTGGAGATATTCAGCCTGGTCCGGCCGCTCATGGCGCTCGATTCCAGTCCTGCCGCTCAACAGAGCCTTCCAGTTGGCCTCGACCCCATCTGCCAGAGGCGTGACCAAACCCATCCCGGTTACGACGACCCGTCCTTCAAAAGACATTCGAATATCTCAAAACAGTCAATTAGTGTGCACTCGAAAATGCCGCATTGGATTGAGAGGAGCCAAACCCGACGCGGCGCTGCCAATTCCTAAAATCGAATTTTCCGCGTAAGTATTTCAAAAAACCTTTTCTGCTCTTTAACTTCCTCTATGGGCCCCAAGTCGATAAGATTACCCTGAAACTCCGCCTTCACTTTACGTTTTCCATCGACTTGCGCTGTTGCACTATAGACCTTCAGATCTTGCGAAGGTGCGGCGCCGGCCTGCACGCTCAGATGGACCTGATCGCCCGGAAGCACGAAACTATAGAAATTGCATTTCAAAACTTTCGAGACCAAAAACCATTTCTCGAAATCTGTTGAGGCTGCCTCGAGCCATCCGGTGAGTTGCACAAGGGCCTCAAGGAGCATTATCCCCGGCATGATGGGATTTTTCGGAAAATGGAATTCCAGGAAATCTTCGCTCATGGCCACATTTTTCACACCGGTTATTTTATTGCCGGGGTCAAGAGCCGTTATTCGGTCAACGAGAAGGTATCTCACGCAATTACTCCCTGCCCGATAAGTTCGTCCGGATTCTTTGTTGCCAAAATCACGCAGGCAATGGCAAAATCCCCGGAATGTGAAATCGACACCGTGTACTGGCAAACCTTCCTGCGGCGTCCGATTTTTTCAGTCCACCCCTTGAGCGAGAGCACAGGTTTGCCCGACCTCCCGGGCGTAACTTCTATTTCCCGCAATGCTCCGTCTATCCCGTTCCCGGATAACCCCGTTCCGAGCGCTTTGAGGCAAGCCTCTTTGGCCGCGAATCGCCCGGCCAGGTGAACGTATGGGTCGGGTCTGGAAAAACAATATTCCCTTTCCACGTTCGAGAATATTTCCGTCGCCAATTCCGGGCGGGCGAGCATAATCCGTTTCAATTTCGAAACCGCTACGATGTCGATCCCCTGCAATATCATGAGACGCTTAAGCCCCCGTCCACGGGTATCGCCTGCCCCGTAACGTATTCCGACATTGCGGACGCTAAAAAAAGCACCATGTTCGCCACCTCCTGCGGCGTGCCGAACCTTTGCGCCGGAATGCGGTCCAGGATGGCGTCCCCGGCCCTTCGCCGCGCGCGCACCGTCATTTCCGTTTCGATAAACCCCGGCAGCACGGCGTTGACCTGGATTCCCTTCGGCGCCAACTCAATCGCGCAAGCTCGTGTAAACGATATTAACCCGCCCTTGGCAGACGCATAATTGGTCTGGCCTCGACCGCCGCGAATTGCGGAAACGGAGGCGATATTTATGATTTTTCCGCAGTGCTTCGGGACCATCAACTCCGCGGCCATGCGCGTCATCAGAAAGGCCCCCCTGAGATTTACGTCATGGACCTTTTGCCAGTCCTCAACACTCATAGTCAGCAACAAAGTGTCACGAATCACGCCCGCGTTGTTTACCAGGATATCGAGCTGACCGGCAGAGCTACCGATAAATCGAAAAAGGCTCTCCACCTGCGCCGGTTCAGACACATCCGCTTGAAAAACCTCCGATTCAAATCCCAGGGAGCGCAGCTCATCGCGGATTGCTTCGGCTTTTTCAGCCGATTTATTGAAATTTATGACGACCTTGGCGCCGGCGGTCCCGAGCGTGCGGCTTATGAAAGCCCCGATTCCTCGGCCACCTCCGCTGACAAGGGCGGTTTTCCCACTCAGGTCCAGATTCATTTTCCTTCACCTGAATATTTTCTCACCACAATCGTAGCATTCTGGCCGCCGAAGCCGAACGAATTGGACATGGCGGCATTAACCACTTTTCGGCGGCTGACATTTGGAACATAATCCAGATCGCAGTTCGGATCGGGATTGGACAGATTTATCGTCGGATGGATTTCATCCCTGGCCGTCGAAAGTACAGTAAAGACGAACTCGGGTGCGCCCGAGCCAGCCAGCAAGTGACCTATAAGCGACTTGCTGGAACTTATGGCAACTCTTTTTGCGTCCGGACCGAAAACCTTTTTGATGGCCATTGTTTCGGCCGAATCATTGAGCTTCGTCGAAGTGCCGTGAGCATTTATGTAATCGATTTGGTCCGGCCTCATCCCCGAATCGGCTAAAGCCCGGAGCATGCAAATCTCCGCACCTTTCCCTTCCGGGTGCGGTGCGGTCAGTCTCCACGCGTCCATATTGGAAGCGTATCCGGCAACCTCCGCGTATATTTTCGCCCCTCGAGCGAGCGCATGCGATTCTTCTTCGAAAACGGCCATACCTGCTCCTTCGCCCATCACCAGTCCCGACCTCTTTCGGTCGAATGGACGGCAGAGGCTCTCAGGCGGCATTTTCGATACAGCGACAGAGCCAAGCAAGACGAAGAATACAAGTCCAACCGCGTTTATCATGGAGTCGGCCCCTCCTGCAACAATGAGGTCGGCATCCCCTCTTCCAATTGCCCTGTAGGCCGTGCCCATGGCTTGTGTCGCAGATGCGCAGGCGGAGGTAACCGTCGCATTCATCCCGTTCAGGTTGAACCTTTCGGATATAATCGCGGACGGCCCGCACGAATTGTTGCGAATTATCGATTCCCTGTCTACCCGCTCCAACTCGAAAGCAAACCGCCTCGAATCGAATTCTTTCCCGGGGCTCAGCCAGTTGTAAATATCTTCCAGCCGATTTATCCCCAACCCCGAACCCAGCGCCACGCCGAATCTCGTGCGGTCTCCCGCCTCCAGCGCCAGCCCCGCGTCGCTCAACGCCTTTTTGGCAGCCCAAAGAGCAAAAAGGGTCCGGCGTTCCCCTTCCGATTCGGCCTCCGTGGGAAACTCGCGACAGATCTGCCCCCAGTCTTCGGCCGAAACCTGACCGGCAGCCTGAACGAGTGACTTCGAGGCGCCGGCCAACTCTATTTTTTTCACTCCGGAGACGCCTGAGAGTGCCCTGCGCCAGTTCTCCTCGACCTTCGAGCCCCAGTGCCGTGGCAACTCCAAGGCCGGTTATGACCACCTTCTTGCTGCCCATTTCAGCCTTTTGGGGCGCCCTCCCATCCACCATAATAACGAAACATTTTCCGCAGGGCATCCTGGTCCGCCACAGGCGAATGGACATAGATTATTCTGCCTATCGAGGCAATCTCACAGCCGTCAACGCTCAGCTGCACGGAACCCAGCGAATCGCTCTTCGAGGTGGACTCCAACCGCCCGTAAATCTCGGCTGAAAAACCCGGCCTCAGGTCGGGGGCTACCCTGACGTCCTCGATCAGGGACATTACGGCCGAAAGGCGGAAATCGTGCGTGTGGATAATCAGCCAACCCAGCAGTTGAGCCATGGTTTCGATGTACATTACACCGGGAATGAGGGCTTTTTTGCTGAAATGCCCTCGAAAAAACTCTTCAGAAAGGCTGAAGGTCTTTATCCCTCTTATCCACTCCCCGGGACAAAGGCCCGTTATGCGGTCATAGAGTAAAAGCCTCATAGTGTCTCACCCGCAACGGTTCTCTCGATAACCATGGAGGCGCACATGCCTTCATAGCTTATGCCATTTACCAAAATCATACCGGAGGGAGCAATACGCGGCGCGCCCAGCCGCGGCGGCCGTGGGCAAATGAAATCGGGCAACGCGGCCCAGTCCGGAATGTCGAGTCCGATCGCCGTATTAAGGATGGGGCCGGCGGCAAACATTTCGCCCAGCGCCCTGGACGTGGAAACCGCCATCAGTGGTTTATCTCCGGTTTCGAATACCTCACGCACCGCATCCAGTTCGTTTTGAGAAAAGCCTCCCAGCATGATCAGATCGACCCGATCCCGGTCTATTCCGGCCTGAGAAAGTGCTCCCTCCATGGCAGAAGAGATCGCCCGTACGGAAGTGAAATTGCTTTTGACGTCCCTGTGACAGGAAAACCCGAACCCGATAACCTTGGCCAGAATTTTTGCCCCTCGTTCGATCGCGCCTGCAAGGGGCTCCAAGACGACCACCGCGCCGCATTCACCGAGGAAAACCCCGTCGCCGGCACTCCCGGGCGCACCCAGGTCCACTGGTTCGATCTCCGGCGGTCCGATCAATCCTTTCAACCTGGCCCGAGCAAGGCTTAGCGGCGATATCTCTTCACTCACGCCCCCTGCGAGCGCCACTTGCGCCTTCCCCTCACTCAGGACTCTCACCGCTTCTGCGACTGCCCTGATCCCCGCGTCCCCATGAGGAGAAAAAACACTGTTTTCACCGCGCAGTCCAAAGTGTATGGCTGCCTGGCAAAAAGCGATGTTATTTAACATCCCCAAGGGCCACAAGGGATAGATTTCCTGGTAGCCGGTCGAAAAAAATCTATCGTAATCAAGATCTCCGCTTTG